>DATBZM010000173.1:0-6806 GCA_036513175.1 Xanthobacteraceae bacterium
CACAGCTCGCGCCAGCGCAGTGGCGCCGTGGCGGGCGGGGTGTGATGCACATCGACATTGGCCATGGCGGACGCCTTCTAAATCGGAGATGGGCGTTAGTAGAATATCATTTCTTGAAACGGCAATATGATTGATTAAAAAGAATATATTATCTTACAGACACAGAATGATAGTAAATTCGTGTTGATGCGATCAAGACAGGCGGAAGCGATTCACCCCACGCGTGGCGCGTAGCCCGGATGGAGGCGCGGAGCGCCGCAATCCGGGGACGGCCTGTCCCGGATTATGGCGCTCCGCGCCTCCATCGGGGTTACGAAGATCGCTAGATCGGCACCGCCATCGCGTCGAGCGCGGCGTCGCAATTGATCAGATCCACGCGCTTCTGCACGATGCGCAAGCCCGCCCCCTCGTGCCGCAAGCGGTGCCGCTGGCGGCCCGCGAACAGGCGCTGCTTGTCGTCGCGATACTCGACCATGATGACGGTCGAGCCGATGAGGTACTCGCCCGTCGCGGCGTCGGCCTCCTCGACCAAGACGTTGCCGATGAGATGCGCGGTACGCGAGGGCGGCGTCTGCACGTGGATGCGCGGATGCTCCAGGCGATCGATCCGCGTCTTCATCAGGTCGCGGTCGTCGTAGAACAGCGAGGCCTGATCGAACGGGTTCGGCTGGTCCGGCACGGCCGGCACCCAATAGGTGCCGTCCTCGGCAAACAGCGCCATCCAGTCGCGGAAGCGGCGCGCATCGAGCAGCCGCGCCTCGTGCACGATGAAATCCTCGAACGGCTTGCGGTCGATGCCCGCAACGCCGCCGACCGGCACATCCGTCATCACACCGCCTCGCGCATGTAGCCGGCCCAGGCCTTGTACTGGGCGCGCACCACCATCTCGTGGGTGGCAAGCTCGCGCGTCGCATTGAGCTCGCGGTCGGGCTCCTCGGCGCCGAGGCCGCGCGAGATGTCGACCCAGTCGGTCGCGGTCGAGCGCAGCCCCTTCTGCGAGCGCGCGAATGCCTCGAGATCGTCGGTCTGCACGAAGGACGCGGCCGAATGGGTGACGTTGAGCAGGCGGATATTGGCGGAGTTCATCGCCGCCGGCGCGCCGACGAGGCGCACCGGAAAGATGTTGACCTCGGTGCGATCAACCGCGATCGGGCGGATCACGCGCACGTGGATGTTGAGACCCATGATCGACATGTTGGGATAGATCAGCGAATTGTGCAGGCGCGGCGTCAATATCTCGTCGGCGCGCGCGGCGCCGACCTTGTCGGCGAGCACGCGCTTGTACTCGTCGAAGGCCGGGCTCGAGCGCTTGCCGTCGTCGAGGCTCGTATTGCTGGTCCAGCCGTGGCCGTTGCCGACTGTGTAGCTCCTGCGCTCCTTCCAGCTCGCCGCGGTGCTCTCCTTCTTCGTCTCCACCACCTTCGCGCCCTTCTGGTCGCCCTCGCGTCGGGCGAACTGGACGCCGTCCTTGTTGACGGTCGAGGCGTGGCCGAACGGCACGTGATAGCTGTCGAGCACGTTCTCGATCTGGAGCTTCCAGTTGCCGTCATAGGCGTAGCGGTGCATGCCGGCATCGAACGCAAGCTCGCCGTCCGGCGCGCGGTCGACGAGATCGTCGATGTTGCGCTTCATCGGGCCGATGTGGTCGTCGAAGCTCGGGCCGCTCGCGCTCAAGCTCGCGAAAACGAAGCCGCGGTACTCAGCCGTGCGCGGTGCGCAGGCGAGGCCGAATTCCTCCTTGCGGAAACCCTCGGCGCATCCCTCCGGCACCGGCACGCCGATCAGCGCGCCGTCGGTGTCGAAGGTCCAGCCGTGATAGAGGCAGACGAGGCGGGTGGCGTGCCCGCAGCGCTCGTTGGCGACCTTGGCGCCGCGGTGGGTGCAGCGGTTGAGCAGGACCCGCACGCTGCCGTCGTGGTGCCGGGTCATGATCACGGGCTGGCGGCCGAGATCGACCGTGATGTAGTCGCCCGGCTTGGGCACCTGGCTGGTGTGGCCGACGAACAGCCAGGCGCGGCCGAAGATGCGCTCCAGCTCCAGCTCGAAGATGTCCGGATCGGTATAGACGCCGCGGTGCACGCGTCCCGGCTCGACCAGCCGACCGATGTCGTCCCGCGTCCGATCCAGCATGACCATGTCCTCGCTTCAAGCATCGCCCGCGCCGGAGTGTCGGTGACGCGCCGCGAGGCGTCAAGTTGACGGAGCTCACTTGTCGATCTCCGCGCAGACAAACGATGCGGCCGGGCCGTTGCGCTGCACCGGACGCGGGTAGCGGCGTCGTCGGCCATTTGATACGACTCGCGCTCGTCCCCTCCAGTCCGAAGCCCCCACGCAGGACATCCTGATCTGCGAGGCGCACGCCCGGGCTTTTGCGGCCGAAGACGTCGACGCCCATTTCACCCTCATGGGGCAACATGCACTGGATCGCTTGCGTCGTTGATCTGGTCGATTCTCACAAAGTCAGATGCCGGAGCAGGCGATGAGCAAGCTTGTCCAGATTCCGCAATCCGAATACGACCCGGCCGCCTTCGCGCGTTTTGCTCCGGGCGCAGGTTTCACGCTCGACAATGCGCGAGCGCTGATGTGGCTCTCGCAGCTCACCTACGAGACCTACGAGCCGAGCCAGCCGCAGAAAATCGCCGCCGTCGGGCAATTGTGGAGCTTCGCGTCGCTCACGCCGTTCCGCCACCAGAAGGTCGGCATCGCGGCGAGCTATACGACGTGCGGGCTCGTCGGCGAGCGGCTGGATGCGATCATCATCGCGTTCGCGGGCACCGATCCGCTCGTTTGGCAGACCGTGATCACGGATTTCACCATGCGCCCCGGCGGCGACACCCATGTGGGCTTCCAGGCTGCGACCGATGCGGTGCGCTTGGACATCGAGCGCGCGATCGCGCTCAGCCGCGCCACGCAAAAGCCGCTGCTGATGACCGGGCACAGCCTGGGCGCCGCCATCGCGGTCCTGGCGGCGAGCTATGCGACGGATCAGGGCGCTGCTCCGGCGGCGATCTATGGTTTCGGCATGCCGCGGGTCGGCAACGCGCAATTCCATGCGCGCTATACGGCCGCGCTCGGCGAGCGCACGTTCCGGCTCGTCCACGGCATCGATGTCGTCCCGACCGTGCCGCCGTCGATGCTGGGGTTTCGCCACGTCGGGCGCATGCTCGCCTGCGCGAGCGGCGGGAAGCTCGCCGACGACGCGACGGCGCTGTCGTCGTCGGCGTCCGACGATCCGCTGTTCTCCGGGGGACTGCAGGCGGGCGTCAGCGCGACCCTCGCCAATGTGGCGGCCGGCACGATTCTGTCGCCCACCGGTCCTGGCACCTTCGGCACGCTGTTCGCGCTGCTGCCGCAGCCGATCCGCGATCATCTCCCGGATCGCTATTGGACGGCGCTCACGCCGTAGCCGTGCGGGCGCACCAACCGATACCGCAATGGCTCCGTGAGCTGTTCGAGAGCGACGGCAGCTTCCTGATGCATGCGCGAGAGCTGGAGACGGTGGCGCGACACCGGCTCGCGTCGGACGAATGACCATGAAGCGGGCAGCTGCACCGTGCTGTCCGATTTCGCGGCATGCGGCGACACGATCAGGCAACGCCGCGCAAATTCCGCAGGCGCCGCGAAACCAAACTCCGGCATGCCCGTTTGCGCCATAGGGCTGGGCAAGCAGGAGCGATGCCTTCATGTGCGACTACAGCCTTCAGAATGTCAGCTCCCGTCCCGCGCGGGTCGGCGACAGGCTCACCACCCGCGACTTCGGGACCGGCACCCGCGGCTTCTGCGCCGCCGAGGACGCAAGCCTCGCGGTCTGCGTGCTGCCTGGAACGGAATTGTCCTTTGCGGCGGAGGTCGCGCGCACCCCGACGGGATGGTTGCCCTGGCGGCGACGCAAGGTCGGCCACAGGACGGCGATCTTCCGTCAGGTGAACGTCGATCGGCCGGCCGCCCATCACGACGCGGTCGAATTTCCCGATGGCCGCATCGTCCTGCTGACGTATTTGCGTGAGGGGCAATGCGCGACCGTGCTGCAATTGCCGGTGCGCAAGGCGGGCAGCGAGAGCGAGATGCCGCAGCGGGTCGCGTACTCCGGCTGACCTCACGTCGCGGGGCGGCTGGTGATCCGATCGACCTCGGCGATCTCTTCCGCGCCGAGGTCCCAGCCAACGGCGTCGGCGTTGCGCTGCAATTGCTCCGGCGTGCTCGCGCCCGCGATCACGCTGGCGACGAATGGCTTTGCCAGCAACCAACCGAAGGCCAGCTGCAGCAGCGTGCGGCCGCGCGCGGCGCAGAACGCTTCCAGGCGCTCGACGATGCGGAAATTCTCGTCATTGAGGAAGCGATCGGAATAGCGTGCATTGGAAAGGCGCGTCCCCTCCGGCAACGGGCGGCCGAGGCGGTACTTGCCGGTCAGCATCCCGCTCGCCAGCGGGAAATAGGGAAGCAGCGCAAGCTTCTCGGCCGTGATCGCGGGCACGAGCTCGCGCTCGATCTCGCGCGCGAGCAGATTGTACTGATCTTGCGTGGCGACGAAGGGGGTGAATCCTTTCGTCCGCGCGACGTCCTGCGCGGTGTGGATCTGCGCCGCGGAAAAATTCGAGCAGCCGATGTGGCGCACCTTGCCGGCGCGCACCAGCTTGTCGAGCGCGCCGAGGGTTTCCTCGATCGGGGTGTCGGGATCGGGACGGTGGAAGTAGTAGACGTCGACCCAC
The DNA here is from genome assembly GCA_036513175.1 of Xanthobacteraceae bacterium. Classification (GTDB taxonomy): domain Bacteria; phylum Pseudomonadota; class Alphaproteobacteria; order Rhizobiales; family Xanthobacteraceae; genus JAVDCA01. The sequence continues at coordinate 4,710 of DATBZM010000173.1, forward strand.
TCGGTCTTGAGCCGCTTGAGGCTCGCGTCGAGCGCCTTCGGGACATAGCGGCGCGACCCGCCCTGGCGCCGGCCGGTGCCGTCCATCGGCAGGCCGAATTTGGTCACCAGCACGATGTCCTTGCGCCGCGCGCCCAGCGCCTGGCCGAGCATGCGCTCGGCGTCGCCGCGATTGCCGTAGATGTCAGCGGTGTCGAACAGCGTGACCCCGGCATCGAGCGCCGCATGCACGACCTCGCGCGTTGCGTCGGGATCGAGCCGGCTGCCGAAATTATTGCAGCCGAGGCCGACTGCGGAGACTTTCAGGTTCGTCGTGCCGAACGGTCGTAGTTGCATGGCATCATTCCGTAGGGTGGGCAAAGACGGCCGAGGTATCTGGGCGGTAGCACGCCGCCAGACCCGCCGTGCCCGCGCGACGAAGCACCCCCGCGTGGGCACGGCGGGTCTGGCACCGAGAAGTGCGGCGGGCAGTTCGGCCGCCTTTGCCCACCCTACCGTCCTGTGCCGAGCAGACGATCCGCGTAGCCGCCGAGGATAAGATCGCGATCGGCGGGGGGAATCGCAAGCGCCTCGACACGTGCAACGCAGTCGAGGTTGCCCATGTCGAACGGATAGTCGCTGCCGAGCAGCACATGGTTGGCGCCGGCGGACGCGACGAGGAATTCGAGCGTCGGCTTCGAATGCAGGATCGTGTCGTAGTGGAGGCGCGCGATCGACGCTTCCGGCGAAGATTTGAGGTTGACCTTCGCCTCGGGACGCACGTCGAAGCCGTGGCGGAAGCGCCCGGCCTGGTAGGGCAGAAAGCCGCCGCCGTGCGAAAGGCAGATTTTCAGATCGGGATGGCGCTCCAGCACGCCGCCGAAGACGAGGCTCGCGCCCGCGATGGTGGTTTCGAACGGCAGGCCGATGAGGTTTTTCAGGTAATAGGAACCGAGCCGCTCGGCGCCGGCGCCGCCATGCGGGTGAATGAAGATGAAGGCGCGCAGGCGCGCCGCCGTCGCCCAGAACGGCTCGAGCGCCGGGTCGTCGAGATTGCGGCCGCGCACATGGGTGCCGATCATGGCGCCGGCGAGGCCGAGTTGCGTGACGGCGCGCGCGAGCTCCTGTGCGGCGAGCTCCGGCGCCTGCATCGGCACGCCGGCGAGCCCGAGGAAACGCCCCCGATGGCGCTTGATCTCGGCGGCGATTTCCTCGTTCTGCAGCGCCGCGCAGGCGAGCCCGAGCGCCGGCTCGTGCTGATAGAAGAATGTGAACACGGTCGGCGCCAGAACCTGGATGTCGACGCCGTTCTGTTCCATGTCGCGCAGGCGCTGCTCGGTGTCCCACAATTCGCGCGGAAACGGGTCCTGCACGACGGCGCCGTCGATGATGAGCCGGCAGGCCGGATCGCCGCGCTTGTCCATGACGGGCGCGACCTTTTGCGACTCCTTGGCGAGCCGGCGCATCGCGTCCTCGCCGAGGATATGCGTGTGGCAATCGATCGTGCGGGCCATCGGTCTCCTCAGGCGGTCGCGCGGGCGGCGCAAATATCGGCAGCGATCTTTTCCGCCAGCATGATGGTCGGAATGTTGGTGTTGCCGCGCGGAATCGACGGCATGATCGAGGCGTCGGCCACCCGCAGGCCGGCGATTCCGCGCACGCGGCCTTGCGCGTCCACCACGGCGTCGCGATCGTCGGCCCGGCCCATGCGGCAGGTGCCGCAGACGTGGAAGGTGCCGGCGACGTTCGCCCGGACGTGCTCGGCGAGCGCCTCGCGGTCTTCGACCAGCGCGGCGAGATCGACGCGGCGGCCGGTGAGCCGGCCGAAGACCAGGTCACTCAGCCCGGGCACGGCATCGAGCAACTCGGCGATCATCGCGCTCTTGATCGCATTGGCGCGATTGAGCTGGTTGAGGCGACGGATGCGGTCGGTGAAGCGGACCGGGAAGACCGTGGTGGTGAGCTTGTGGATCGGCGCATAGGAGACGAGCTCGACGATGCGGCGAAAACCGTCCATCAGCCGCTCGAGATCGAGCGCCTCGCCCGCGAAGTTGAATTCGACGCAGGGCGGCGTCGCGGGGTTTGCATCTTGCAGCGTCACGCGGCCGCGCGCGCGCGG
>DATBZM010000174.1:0-12441 GCA_036513175.1 Xanthobacteraceae bacterium
CTCCACGTAGAGCGGGTTCGGATCGAGCCGCGGCCCGTTGCCGTCGGTGTCGCCGGAGCCGAGGCGCGGATCGTCGGGCGCGATCACCCGCACCGGCACGCTCTGCGGCAGATACCCGTTGAGTCCGACATTGACCGTGAACGGGCCGCTCGCCGTGACGTTGAGCCGGCATGGCGTGACACAGGTTGCGCCACCCTGGATGCTCGCCTGCGCGCCGGGCGGATCGGATTCGATCGCGAGCGATGCGACCGCGCCGCCCCCGCCGCCGCCGAAACTCGGCATATCGAAGCTCGGCATCCATGACGAGCAGGCCGTCAAGGTGAAGCCGCAGGCCGCGACGGCGATGACTCGTTTCATGCTAACCCCCATCACGCGGCCCGCCCTCCTACCGCACGCGCAGGCCGGACCATACGGGCGACCCCAAGCGCCGCAACCACGCGCGACTCATGGGCTTAACGTGCCGACCGCGGTTTCCCCCGCCCCCCTGGCGTCACTTGGCCTAGGCGTGGCGGAAGACACCCGACACGCCCCCCATGAGCCGCTTGGGCCCCTTCGACCGGCGCTGGTCCCCGCAACCGTCAGCAAAATGCAAGGAATTGTGCCCCCATTAAGGTAAAACCCCGGTTACCGGGCTGTCGCAAAGTCAACGTGCCGGGTGGGAACCGTCGGCCGCTCAATAACTTGACTATGACTCGCCGCTCACGCCGAGCCGCGCACAAGCCCCTCGAGCGCGGCCGGCAGGGCGTCGAAATGGCTGATGATGCGGTCGGGGTGAAGCTGCGCAACCGGCACCTCGGTGTAGCCGAAGTCGACCGCAATCACGGGCACGCCGGCCGCCCGGGCTGTGCGGATATCTGTCGCCGAGTCACCGACCATCACGGCCTCGGCGATATTCCCGCCCGCCGCCCGCACGGTCTGGCGCAGCACGTCGGGATCGGGTTTTTGGACGCCGAACGTGTCCTGGCCGCAGATCGCGTCGAAGCGCGCCGCCAGTCCGAGCCGCTCGAGCAGGCGCACCGAGAGCCAGGCGAGCTTGTTGGTGCACACCGCAAGGCGGTCGCCGCGCGCCGCCAGCTCATCGAGCGTCGCTTCGAGCCCGGGGAAGGGCCGCGAGCGGTCGGCGATGTGCTCGGCGTAGTGCGTGACGTAAGCACCGAAGAGCTCGTCGACATGCGCCGGCGTAAAGGCGCGGCCCCGCTGCGCCAGCCCGCGCTCGATCAGCCGCTTGACGCCGCCGCCGATCATGGTGCGGCCGACCACCGGGTCGATCGGCTCGAGCCCCGCGCCGGCAAACAGCACGTCGAGCGAGGCGAGGAGATCGGGCGCGGTGTCGACCAGCGTGCCGTCGAGATCGAAGACGATGGTGCGCGTGCGCATGCGCCGGGTGGCTAGCGGGTGAGGGGCGGGATGGCAAGCATGCAACGACGCACGGCGCCTTGCGCTCCCTCTCCCCGCAGGGGAGAGGGTTGGGGTGAGCGGCTCTCGGAGCCAGTAATGAACTTCCGAGCGCCCCTCACTCGGCTCGCGGAGTTGACCCTTGGGCTTGCCGAAAGCAAGACCCGGGGGCTCGCCACCCTCTCCCCATCGGGGAGAGGGGAAAAGAGAGCAAGCGTCGCGGCAAGCTGCCGCTTTCGCTCTATGAAGCGCCCCGGAACAACGCTATTGAGGCGCGTCTTTTCAATCCCGGGCCGTCCATCTTGTCCCCCTCCGACGCCGAAAAGCTGAAATATGCGGCCGCCGCGGGGGCGGTCGAATTCGTGCGTCCCGGCATGCGGCTCGGGCTCGGCACCGGCTCGACCGCGAAGCATTTCGTGGCGCTGCTCGCCGAGCGGGTGCGCGCCGGCCTCGATATCGTCGGGGTGCCGACCTCGGAGGCAACGCGCGCCGATGCGGAGCGCCAGGGCGTGCCGCTGACCACCCTCGACGAGACGCCCGCGCTCGATCTCACGGTCGACGGCGCCGACGAGATCGCGCCCGACCTCACGCTGATCAAGGGCGGCGGCGGCGCGCTGCTCCGCGAGAAGATCGTCGCCGCGGCTTCCGCGCGCATGATCGTGATCGCCGACGCGAGCAAATACGTGCCGATGCTCGGCCGCTTCCCGCTGCCAATCGAGGTCGTCCCGTTCGGCGCCGTCGCGACGCGGCGCGCCGTCGAGGCGGCCGCCGCGGCCTGCGGCTGTCCGGGCGCGGCGCAACCGCGCAAGACCCGCGAGGGCCATGCTTTCGTCACGGATGGTGGGCACGTGCTGCTCGATGCCGCGTTTGGGCGCATCCCGGAGCCGGCCGCGCTTGCGTGCGCGCTCGTCGCCATCCCGGGTGTGGTCGAGCACGGCCTGTTCATCGGGCTCGCGCAGCTCGCCATCATCGCCGGGCCCGACGGCGTGAGGATCGTCGAGCGAAGCTGACAACAACCCCGATGCCACAAGGAGTGACCACCATGACGTTCGCCTCGATCAATCGCCTGGCGCTCGCGGCCGCGCTCGCCTTCGCGTGCCTCGCCATCGGCGACAACGCGCGCGCCCAGACGCCCGGCGCGCTCGCGGCCGCCAAGGAGCTGGTCGCGCTCAAGGGCGGCGGCGCCATGTTCGACCGGCTCATTCCGGGCGTGATCGAACGCGTCAAGAATACGTACGTTCCGACCAATCCGCAGCTGGCCGGGCCGCTCGACCAGGTCGCGGCGCAGCTCAAGGCGGAATATTTGCCGAAGCAGGTCGAGATGCTGAATGAGGTCGCGCGCGTCTACGCCCAGCATTTCACCGAAACCGAGCTCAAGGAAATCCTCGTCTTCTACAAGTCGCCGGTCGGCCGCAAGATGCTCGCCGAGGAGCCCAAGGCGGTCGAACAGAGCCTCAAGGCGGCGCAGGATTGGGCGGCCAAGTTCTCCGACGTGGTGCTGGAACGCTTCCGCGTCGAAATGAAGAAGAAGGGCTACGACCTGTGAGCCAGACGGTTCCGCGCGAGGTCGATCTCTTCGTCATCGGCGCCGGCTCCGGCGGCGTGCGCGCCGCGCGGATCGCGGCCGGCTACGGCGCCAAGGTCGCGGTCGCCGAGGAATATCGCGTCGGCGGCACCTGCGTGATCCGCGGCTGCGTGCCGAAGAAGCTGCTCGTCTACGCCTCGCGCTTCGCCCACGAGTTCGAGGACGCGGCCGGCTTCGGCTGGACCGTCCCGCAGCCCACATTCGACTGGGCAACCCTGATCGCCAACAAGGACAAGGAGATCGACCGGCTCGAACGCGCCTACGTGACCAACCTGGAAAAAGCCGGCGTCGTCATCGCGCGCACCCGCGCGGTCCTTGCCGATCCGCATACGGTGCGCCTCGCGAGCGGCGAGACCGTGCGCGCCGCGCGCGTGCTGATCGCCACCGGCGGCGCGCCGGCCGTGGCCAGGTTTCCCGGCCACGAGTACGTCATCAGCTCGAACGAGGCGTTCCATCTGCCGGCGCTGCCGCCGCGCGTGCTGATCCACGGCGGCGGCTACATCGCGCTCGAGTTCGCCGGCATCTTTTCGGGTCTCGGCAGCGCCGTGACGGTCGTCTGCCGCAACGTCGAGATCCTGCGTGGTTTCGATGAGGACGTGCGCAAGCATCTGCGCGCCGAGATGGAGCGGCGCGGCATCACGATCGTGTCCGACGAGACCATTCCGGCGGTGGTGGAAAAGGAGGCGGGCGGCTACCTGGTGCATCTCGCGAGCGGCAAGCTCATCGAGGCCGATTGCGTGATGTTTGCCACCGGCCGGCATCCGAACGTCACGGGCGTCGGGCTGCAGGCGGCCGGCGTGAAGCTCGCCGAGACCGGCGGCATCGCGGTCGACGGCTATTCGCGCACGTCGGTGCCGCACATCTACGCGGTCGGGGATGTCACCAACCGCATCAATCTCACGCCGGTCGCGATCCGCGAGGGCCATGCGTTCGCCGATACCGTATTCGGCAAGAAGCCGACCGCGGTCGACCACGCCAACGTGCCGAGCGCGGTCTTTTCCGAGCCCGAGGTGGGCGTCGTCGGCCTGACCGAGACGCAGGCGCGCGAGCGCCATGCCCGCATCGACATCTACAAGGCAACCTTCCGCCCGATGAAGGCGACGCTGTCCGGCCGCGACACCCGTATGCTGATGAAGCTCGTGGTCGATGGCGCAAGCGATTGCGTGCTCGGCTGCCACATCGTCGGCGAAGGCGCCGCCGAGATGGTGCAGATGGCGGCGATCGCGGTGAAAATGAAGGCCACCAAGGCCGATTTCGACGCCACCATGGCGCTGCATCCGACCGCCGCCGAGGAACTGGTGACGATGCGCACGCCGACCGCGCGCTACGGGCTCGCGGCGGCGGAGTGAATCGTAGCTGGCAGCCCGCACGGGGCGCGACGAAATGCAGGGCCGGCCCCGGATTACGTTTCTCCATCCGGGCTACGCGCCAAGATGACCAAAACTGATCATTCGTCGCACATTATCCGCTATTCGCGAATTTTTGCGCTTCGTGTATAAAGCCCGCCACGCAAACCCCAATCCCGAGGAACTGCCATGGCAGAGCGTTGGACGCCTGACAGCTGGCGCAAGAAACCGATCCTGCAGGTTCCGGAGTATCCCGACCGGGCGGCGCTGGCCGAGACCGAGAAGCAGCTCGCGACCTTCCCGCCGCTCGTTTTTGCCGGCGAGGCGCGCAACCTCAAGAAGGCGCTCGCCCGCGTCGTGCGTGGCGAGGCATTCCTGATGCAGGGCGGCGACTGCGCCGAGAGCTTCGCCGAGCACGGCGCAAACAACATTCGCGACTTCTTCCGCGTGTTCCTGCAGATGGCGGTGGTCTTGACCTTCGCGGGCTCCTTGCCGGTGGTCAAGGTCGGCCGTATCGCCGGGCAGTTCGCCAAGCCGCGCTCCTCGCCGACCGAGAAGCGCAATGGCATCGAGCTGCCGAGCTATCGCGGCGACATCATCAACGGCAACGACTTTACCGAGGAAGCGCGCCGTCCCGATCCGCGCCGGCAGGTCGAGGCCTATCGCCAGTCGGCCGCGACGCTCAATCTGCTGCGCGCCTTCGCGCAGGGCGGCTACGCCAATCTCGGCAGCGTGCACCAGTGGATGCTCGGCTTCCTCAAGGACTCGCCGGCGTCGCGCCGCTACAACGAGCTCGCCGACCGCATCTCCGAGGCGCTCGGCTTCATGCGTGCCTGCGGCCTCGACCTGGAGACCCATCCCGAGCTGCGCGCGACCGACATCTACACGAGCCACGAGGCCTTGCTGCTCGGCTTCGAGGAAGCGATGACCCGCGTCGATTCGACGACCGGCGACTGGTACGCCACGTCCGGCCACATGGTGTGGATTGGCGACCGCACCCGCCAATACGATCACGCGCATGTCGAATACTGCCGCGGTATCAAGAATCCGCTCGGCCTCAAATGCGGCCCCTCGCTCAAGGCAGACGACCTCTTGCGCCTGATCGACATCCTCAATCCCGACAACGAGCCGGGCCGGCTGACGCTGATCTGCCGCGAAGGCTCCGACAAGGCGGGCGACCTGATCCCGGCGCTGATCCGCGCCGTCAAGCGCGAGGGCAAGGCGGTGGTGTGGTCGTGCGATCCGATGCACGGCAACACGATCACGTCGGCGTCGGGCTATAAGACGCGGCCGTTCGACCGTATCCTCGCCGAGGTGAAGACCTTCTTCGCCATCCACGCGGCGGAAGGCAGCAACGCGGGCGGCGTGCATCTCGAGCTGACCGGACAGAACGTGACCGAATGCACCGGCGGCGCGCGCGCGATCAGCGACGAGGATCTCAACGACCGCTACCACACGTTCTGCGACCCGCGCCTCAATGCCGAGCAGGCGATCGAGCTCGCTTTCCTGCTCGCCGAGCTGCTGAAGAAGGAGCGCGAAGCGAGGGCGAAGCCGCTGCCGGCCGCGGCCGGGATGTGAGCGGACCCCGACGAACCTTGCCCTGAACTCAATCCACCCTCACCCTGAGGAGCTTGTCGTCGCGCATGCGACGACAAGCGTCTCGAAGGGCGAGGGTGGCCGATGTGGTGCCGTGGGGCGCGGCAGCGCCTTTCGCGTTTGATTGTCTCTTTCTCAACCACGTTTCCTCGACCCCTTATTGGCGCATTAACGCTGGCATTTATCGCCGCATTAACGCTCGCGCCATGACGGCACTCTCGCACCGCCGCGCGCGCAATGAATCGCAAACAATTTGACTCAAGCTCTCCGCATTCACGCCGGCGGGGAGGCCCCAGTGAAGCGGATGGTGTATCGGCTCCTGGATCTCGCGCTTGCGGTTGCGCTGTCTTTGGCGATCGCGAGCATCTCGCAGGTGCGCGCCGCCGAATGGCCGAACATCCGCGACAGCGACACCCTGTGGCCGGGCGCGAAGCTCGACAATCCGCAATGGCCCAACGTTTCGGCCGACGAGCTCGCCAAGATCGACGCGAGCCTTCACGCCACTGCCCCGGCCCCCGCAGCACCGGCCGTTGCGGCACCGGCCGTTGCGGCGGCGCCTGCGGCCCCGACGCCTTTTGCCGGGCTCCTCAAGAGCGCCGATGACCTCGTCACCGGCTCGCTCGGCGGTCCGAGCGCGCCGCGCGCGCCGTTGACCTTCGACCAGCGCTTCCAATCGCCGTTCACCTTCGAAGTCGGCACGCGCTACTGGTACTCGATCGGCCAGAACCGCTTCGCCTTCACCAACAACACCTTTCCGTACGGCAACCCGACCTCGACGCTCGATTGGGATCGCATGCAGGGTCATTCCGGCGAAGGCTTCTTCCGCATCGACCACGGGCCCAGCCACCTCTACGTCAAAGGTCTCGTGGGCGGCGGCATCCTGCGCGGCGGCGACCTCGACGACCTCGATTTCCTCGTCGGCCAGCTCAACTTCTCCAACACGACCAGCGCGGTCAGCGGCAACAATCTCGCCTACGGCATCGTCGATCTCGGCTATTCGTTCGACGTGCCGTCCGCCGGCGTGCGCTACGGCGCCTTTGTCGGCTATCACTACTGGCACGAGCGCATGACGGCCTATGGCGTGCTGTGCAATGCCGACCTCAATGGGTTCTGCGGCCCGGCCGGCGCGATCGTGGTCCCGTTCAGCACCGCGGTCGACGTCTTCGACACCACCTGGAACGCCATGCGGGTCGGCGGCGAAGCGAGGTACGAGCTCGGCGAGCGCTGGACGCTGTCGGGCGAAGTCGCCTTCGTCCCCTATGCGTGGATGAGCAACGACGACAGCCACCTGCTGCGCGCCGATCTCGGCCCGGTGCCCAACATCATCACCCACGGCTGGCGCGGCATCGGCGGCGAGGCCGAGGCCCTCATCAACTACAAGGTGCTGCCGCACTTCGACATCGGCGCCGGCTTTCGCTACTGGGGGATCTTCACCAATTCGGGATCGGTCGATTTCGGCCCGACCTTTTCGCCCGATTATCCCCTGACCAAATTCAGCACCCAGCGCTACGGCCTGTTGCTGCAGGCGAAGGCGACGTTCTGAGAGGGCGAGTGGCGAATAGCGAGTAGCGAGTAGACCGTTTTGCTTCCTATTCGCCATTCGCCATTCGCCACTCGCCCCCGACACCCTTCGCTAACCCGCCGCGCGATGCTACATCTTCATCCATGACCCAACGTCCGCCCGAGCACCTCGCGATCGCCATCGCGCAGCTCAACCCGACGGTCGGCGACGTCGCCGGCAACGCCGAGCGGGCGCGCCGCGCGCGCGCGACCGCCGCGGCCGACGGTGCCGATCTCGTGGTGTATCCCGAGCTGTTCATCGCCGGCTACCCGCCCGAGGATCTCGTCCTCAAGCCGGCATTCCAGGCGGCCTGCCGCGCCGCCGTCGAGACGCTCGCCCGCGAGACCGCCGACGGCGGCCCGGCGATCCTGATCGGCACGCCCTGGCTCGATGCCGGCAAGCTCTACAACGCGGCGGCGCTCGCCGAAGGCGGACGCATCACGGCGCTGCGCTACAAGGTCGATCTGCCGAACTATGGCGTCTTCGACGAGAAGCGCGTGTTCGCGCCGGGCCCGCTGCCGGGACCGGTCAATTTCCGCGGCGTGCGCCTCGGCATTCCGATCTGCGAGGACATCTGGGGTCCGGAGCCGGTCGAATGCATCGCGGAGACCGGCGGAGAAATCCTGCTGGTGCCGAACGGTTCGCCCTATCGGCGCGGCGTGATCGACGAGCGGCTCAACGTCGCGGTTGCGCGCGTCACCGAAGCGGGCCTGCCGCTGATCTACGTCAACCAGGTCGGCGGCCAGGACGAGCTGGTGTTCGAGGGCGCCTCCTTCGTGCTCAACGCCGACCGCTCGCTGCCGGTGCAGCTTCCGGCCTTTGGCGAGGCGGTCGTGACCACGCGCTGGGAGCGCATCGGTACCGGCTGGCGCTGCGTGACCCAGTCGATCGCCGCGCACGAGGACGGCGAGAAGGTCGACTACGCCGCCTGCGTGCTGGGCTTGCGCGACTATGTCGACAAGATCGGCTTTCCGGGCGTGGTGCTTGGCCTCTCGGGCGGGATCGACTCGGCGCTGTGCGCCGCGATCGCGGTCGATGCGCTGGGCGCGAAGCGCGTGCGCTGCCTGATGCTGCCGTATCGCTATACGGCGCAGGAGTCGCTCGACGACGCCGCGCTGGTCGCGAACGCGCTGGGCGTGCAGTACGACGTGGTGCCGATCGCGAGCGCGGTCGAAGGGCTGGAAGCCTCGCTCGCGCCACTCCTTGCCGGCAAGCCGCGCGACGTCACCGAGGAGAACCTGCAGTCGCGCGCGCGCGGCACCATCCTGATGGCGGTGTCGAACAAGCTCGGCCTGATGGTGGTGACGACCGGCAACAAGTCGGAAATGTCCGCCGGCTATGCGACGCTCTACGGCGACATGAACGGCGGCTTCAACCCGATCAAGGATCTCTACAAGATGGAGGTCTATCGGCTCTCGCGCCTGCGCAATTCGTGGAAGCCGGCGGGCGCGCTCGGGCCGGACGGCCGCGTCATTCCGGAGAACATCATCACGCGGCCGCCGACCGCCGAGCTGCGCGAGAACCAGACCGACCAGGATTCGCTGCCGCCCTACGAGGTGCTCGACGCCGTGCTCGAGCGCCTGGTCGAGCGCGAGCAGCCGATCGCCGAGATCGTCGCCGCCGGCTACGACCGCGATCTCGTCATGCGGGTCGAGCGTATGCTCAATCTCGCCGAGTACAAGCGGCGGCAGGCGGCGCCCGGCGTCAAGATCACGCTGCGGAATTTCGGCCGCGACCGCCGCTATCCGATCGTCAATCGCTTCCGCGATCCCGGCACCCCGCCGCCCCAGCCGGACAAGAGCCTCGTCGCCGCCACCGCCGCGGCGAAGAGCGAAGCATTCGATTTTTAGCCGCGATTAGCGAGTAGGGAATAGCGAATAGGGGGACGCCGCGCCACTACTCGCTACTCGCTATTCGTCTACCTTCAACGCGGCGGCACGAAGGTCGGTCCGACCGCGCGCACTGGTTTCTTCTTCGCGGCCGGCGCGACGGTATCGCCCTCGTTCGACGACGCCGCCGCGATCGAGGCGGCGGCCGCGGCTGCGGCGTCCTGCGAATCCAGCGTATGTGCGTCGCGGATCACGCGGCCCTGCGCGTCGCGCGGCGCCGACATGGCCTTGGCGCGGTCGGGGGTCACGACGATGTCGTCCTGCTGGAGCGTGTCGCGCACCCCGCCGAGCGCCTGCGCCCAGCTCTGCCCCGGCTTGCGGCAGCCGCAGGCGGGAACGAGCGCGGTTCGGTACTTGAACGCATTGGGCAGCGCCGTATAGGCCGCGCCATTCGAGGCCGTCGCCTGGTTGATGTCGGCGCCGGTCGGGGTCGACATCAGCACCACATCGGTGGCCGGGCAGGTCTGCTGGCAGGCCTGCGCGTCCTCGCCGAAATGATCGGGCGTCGTCGCGTAGGAGATCGGAAAGTAATAGCCGTCGCACATGCGCACGCACACGGTGCGATAGGTGCCGGACGGAGCGGTCGAGAAGAGCCCGCCGTTGTTGTTCGGACGGCTGCCGAAGAGATTGTCGAGGAAGCCGCGCTGCTGGTTCGCGGCCGCGCTGTATTGCGGGCCGCAATTGTTCTGCGCGAGCGCCGCGATCACGGTCGCGCGCTGCGCCTCGCGGTCGCCGGCGCCGCCGCCCTGCAGCCGGTCGAGGTCGGCGAGGATCTTTTCCAGGGTCGCGCGCGCCTGCTGGATCTGCTGGTTGAGCGGCGTGCATTGCGGGTTCTGGCCGCTGAACAGCGAGAAGAAACCACCGCCCTGGCAGCCCATGCGGTTCGCCTGCGCCGACATGCGGTCGAGCTCGCCCTGTTGCTTGTTGCGGGCATCCTCGTAGCGCCGGATCTGGTCGGCGCGCGCCGGATCGACCGTGCCGCGGTCGATCGCCCCGAGCTGCGCCTCGAGGCGCCCGCAGGCGGAATTGGCCGGCGCCGCCGGCGCCGGATAGGGCGCGGGGGATTGCGCGAGCGCCGCGCCTGCAAACGCCGCCAGCCCGATAGTCGCAGATCCGCGCCAGCCCGACCTCATTCCAATTCCACCCACGATTCATTCATTCCCAGTGCGCCCGCGCGGATGTGATGGCGCAAAAACGTCGGAATAGTGGCTCACGCCGTGCCCGCGCGTAAGGGTGCCGGCCGCCGGGTTTCGGCGCGCAGGTTCCATAGTATTCCGGACACGATCAGCCCGGCGCCGGCGAAGACGTGGAGATCGAGCGGCTCGGCATAGAGCCACCAGCCGACCAGCGCGATCAGCGGTATGCGCAGGAAATCGATCGGCACCACCAGCGTCGCCTCGCCGGCGCGGAAGGCGTTCGACAGGCAGTAGTGCGAGGTCAGCCCGGCGATGCCGAGCGCGATGATCGGCACGATCTGCGCGGCGCCGAGCTTGAGCACGAAGGCGGGATCGCTGCCCGCGAGGTTCATCGGCAGCTGCATGGCGTTCATCCAGAAGACGATCGCGAAGGTCTGGTCGGTCGCGGTGAGCCGCTTGGTGGCGGTGAGCGTGATGCCGTAGCCGAACGCGGCCGCAAGGGTGAGGAACGCGGCCGGTTGAAAGGTCTGTAGGCCGGGGCGGATGATCACCAGCACGCCGACGAAGCCGAGGATGACGGCGCCGATGCGGCTCTGCGTCAGGCGCTCGTGCAGGAAGATCGCGGCAAGCAGCGCGGTCCAGGCCGGCATGGTGAATTCGAGGGAGAACACGGTGGCGAGCGGCAGCAGCGTCAGGCTGGTTGCCCAGGCGACCTGGGCGGCGAAATGCACGCTGTTGCGCATGAGATGCAGCCAGATGTGGCGGGTGCGGATCGCGCCCCGCAGCTCGGGGCGCGCCAGCGCGAGCGCGAGCAGGATCGCGAGGCCGAGCGCGCTGCGCAGCGCGAGGATTTCGAGAATGCCGAGCACGCGCGACAGCTCGCGGATCGACACCGCCATGGTCGAGAACGAGAGCAGCGCGCCGATCATCCACAGCACGGCCGGCACGAGTCGGGTGGGGGTCACGGGGGCACTCGGGGAAGGGCAGGGAGAGTCGGCGAATAGCGAATGGCGAATAGCGAATAGGTCGCCGGATGACCACCCTCGCTATTCGCTACTCCCCATTCGCCATTCGCGGACCCTCACTCGGCGTCCGGCTGGTTCTCCGGCCGCGCCTTGTCGAAGGCGGGGAGCTTGAGGCAGGCGGCGTCGACCGCGACGATCTTGGGAAACTGGTCAAGCGGGACGTTGAAGCGCCGTGCATTGGCGACCTGCGGAACGAGGCAGACGTCAGCAAGGCCGACCTGCGCGCCATAGGCGTAAGGTCCCGGCCGCAGCAGCGCCTCGATCGCCGCGAAGCCGACCGTGACCCAATGGGCGTACCAGGCGTTGATCGTCTCCTGGTCGTGCTTGAGCGTGTTCTTGAGATAGAACAGCGGCGACGTATTGTTGAGCGGATGGATGTCGCAGGCGATCGCCTGGGCGATCGCGCGCACGTGCGCGCGCGCGATCGGGTCCGACGGCAGCAGCGGCGGCTCGGGATGCGTCTCGTCGAGGTACTCGATGATGGCGAGCGATTGCGTCAGCACGCCGCCGTCGACCACGAGCGCCGGCACGCGCGCCTGCGGATTGATCACGCGATATTCGGGCGCGAATTGCCGGCCGCCTCCCTTGGTCAGATGGACCGAGACGGTCTCGTAGGCGATGCCCTTGAGGTTGAGCGCGATCCGCGTCCGGTAGGCGGCGGAAGAGCGGAAAAACGAGTAGAGCTTCACGGCATCTCCGATTTCAGCTTGGCGAATTCGATGACCAGCGCGTGCGAGCGCTCGGTGAGGCGCTGCACGGCGCGCTCGAACGCCGCCCGGTCCTGCGGGTCGACGACCTCGGCGAGCCGGCGGGCGAAATCGAGCGCGCCCGGCGCGAGCTCCTCGTAGATGGCGCGGCCCGCCGGCGTGAGCGAGAGGAACGACTCGCGTAAGTCCGCGCGGTTGGCG
>DATBZM010000175.1:0-3163 GCA_036513175.1 Xanthobacteraceae bacterium
TCGGGAACACCACCATGTAGTCGATCGCGAGCGATTCCATGGCGCGGCGCGTCAGGGTGACGTCGCGATGCACGTCAGTCTCGGTAACGGTCTCGCGCTGGCCGTCCTGATGCGAGATCCGGCCGCCGACGCTCTGGTAGCGCAGCGCCAGGTCGCCGTTGAGCCCGTAGGGCGGCGCGCCGACGCGCTCGTTCATGAAATGGATCGCCTGCTCGCGCACCACCGGGTCCTCGATGAAGCGGATGATCTCCTTCCACGACACGGTCTCGACGTGATGGGCATCGATGTCGCAGATCAGCCAGTCCTGGAAATTGCGCCGGCGCGCGTCGCGCTTGGCATGTGCAAGGATCTCGCGGGTGTCGGCGAAGACGCTCGCCTCCTGCGGCGACAGGAGTTGCGGAACCGAAGCCGTCGGTGCGTTCATGATGGCCTCCTAATCTTCATCCGGCCGGCGCCGGTACCAAAGCGCAAGCTCCATCGGGCCGAGGCGCAGCGCTCGCAGCAACTCCGACACGGCGGTGAGAACCTCGGTCGGTGTGAGCGGATCCATCTGCTCGCGAATGACGGGCGCAAACGTGCGCTCCTCGCCGTCCGACTTCATGTAGTAGAGGCGGATCGCCGCGGTGAGCAGCTGCGCCACCGCCTCGTCGGAGACGCGCGCGGCCTCGCCGTCGCGCGCGAGCGTGCGCGCCGCCTGGTGCAGGTCGGCCGCATAGCGGTCGATCCACGCGTAGGGATCGTTCGGCCGCGCGGTGTCAGACAACGACGTAGACATGATCGTCGGCGACCTCGAGCTTGGCCTTGCGCAGGCCCGCCTTGGGATTGCCCGGATGCTTGCCGGTCTTGAGGCTGAATTCCCAGCCGTGCCACGGGCAGACGATGTGCTTTTCGCTCTCGCTGTATTGCAGCATGCGGGTATGTCCGTTGGCGTCGACCGGTTCCTCGACCTTGCCGTAGATGCGGCCCTGGCACACCGGTCCCTGCAGGTGGGCGCACTGGTTGTGCCAGGCGACCAGCTCGCCGTCGATCTTGAACACGCCGACCTCGGTCCCATCGCAGGAAATCACCTTGCGACTGCCTTCCGCAAACTCGTCGAGGCGCCCTACGACGTAGGATTTCATCGCGCCGATTCCCGGACATCGTTCGTCATTGGAGCGTGAATCTATCGAAGGCCGCCCGACAAGGACAGGGCATTTTTCGCCCGCGCGGGCCCCGCATCCGGAAATGCCGGTTGATCGGGCCCAAGCGGGCGGTAAAGTCCGCCCGCGAAAACGACGACACGAGCGGGAGGAAACATGCGCGGCAGGATCTTGTGGAGCCTCGGAGCGCTCGTCGCCGCCGCGCTGACGCTGCTGCCGCCAGACGCAGCGCGCGCGGCCGACTGGCCGACCCGGCCGGTGCGCATCATCGTTCCGTTCGGCGCGTCGGGCGTCACCGACATCGTGACCCGTATCGTGTTCGACGAGGTCGGGCGCCAACTCGGCCAGCAGATGATCGTCGACAACCGGCCGGGCGCCGGCGGCACGATCGCGGTCGACCTCGCGGTGCATGCGGCACCGGACGGCTACACCTTCATCATGGCGGACCCGTCCGGCTCCCTGCCCGCCAACATCACGCTTTATCCGACGCTCAAATACGACCCCCGCAAGGACCTCACCCCGGTCGCCATCATGGGCACGACCGGCGCGGCCGTGACGGTTCCGGCGTCGTCGCCGGCAAAGTCACTCAAGGATCTGGTCGAGCTCGGCCGGCAGAAGCCGGGCGAATTGACGTTCGTATCGGTCGGCAACGGCACGCCCGGCCATCTCAACGGCGAGATGTTCAGCCATCTCGTCGGCATCAAGGCGGTGCACGTGCCCTATCGGATGATGTCGCAGGCCGTGACCGACATGATCGCGGGGCGCGTCTCGTTCTGGATCGTGCCGATCCCGGGGCTGCTGCAGCAGATCAATACCGGGCAGGTGCGCGCGCTCGCGGTTGCGGGCGATGCGCGCTCGCGCGATCTGCCGGGCGTCCCGACCGTCGAGGAAGCCGGGTTCGGCCGGTTGGATGCCTCCACCACCTACGCGCTGTTCGGGCCGGCCGGCACGCCGCCGGAGATCGTCGGGCGGATGCACGACGCGATCAGCAAGGCGCTCGAGTCGACCGAGGTCCAGGAGAAGCTGCGCACGGCCGGCGTCGAGCCGAAGATCGGCTCGCCCGCGCAGGTCAAGGCCATGCTCGAGGAACGCACGCCGCAATGGGCCGAAGTGATCAAGAGCGCGGGCATCCGGGCCGAAGGGCGGTGATGGTGGGCGCCGTCATCCCACGCCGTAGGGTGGGCAAAGCGAAGCGTGCCCACCGTCACGTCGCGTGGGCACGGCGCTACGCGCCTTTGCCCACCCTACGAGCTCGCTGATTGAGTACAGAAGAGAAGAGCGTCATCTCTTGCCCTACATCATCGCGGTCGATATCGGCGGCACCTTCACGGATCTCGTCGCCTGCGACGTCGACACCGGCGCGGTCGCGTTCACCAAGAGTCCCACGACCTACGGCAACCTCGGCGCGGCGATCTTCGACTGCATCCGCAAGGCGCGGCTCGATGCACGCGACGCGAGCTTCGTCAAGCACGGCACCACCCTCGTCATCAACGCGCTGCTGCAGCGGGCCGGCGCAAAGACCGCGCTCGTCACCACCAAGGGCTTTCGCGACATCCTCGAGGTCGGCCGCGGCAACCGCACGCAGCCGTTCAACCTGCGCTTCCATCGCGAGCCGCCGCTGATCCCGCGCGAGTTGCGTTTCGAGGCCGAGGAGCGCATGGAGGCGTCGGGACATGCGCGCGTGCCGCTGGCGGCCGGCGCGCTGGCCGGCCTCGCCGACGCGCTGCGCAGCGAGAAGATCGAGGCGCTCGCCATCAGCTTCCTCAATTCCTACGTCAATCCCGCGCATGAGCAGGCGGCCGCGAGCGAGCTGCGCCGGCTGCTGCCGGGCGTGTTCGTCACCACCGGCTCGGAGCTGACGCGCGAGTGGCACGAGTTCGAGCGCACCGCGACGGTCGCCGCCAATGCGTATGTGGGACCGCAAGTGAGCCGTTACATCGCCGACTTCGACGGCGAGCTCCGCGCCGGCGGCTTCACCGGCTCGCTGCTGCTGATGGGCTCGCATGGCGGCGTGATCTCGGCCG
>DATBZM010000176.1:0-15685 GCA_036513175.1 Xanthobacteraceae bacterium
ACCTCGCGGAAGCCGTGCGCAAGGGCGTGGCGGCCAACAAGCCCTATCTGATCGACGTCGACATCGGGGCCGACGTCAACCCGGCCGGC
Source organism: Xanthobacteraceae bacterium (assembly GCA_036513175.1). Classification (GTDB taxonomy): domain Bacteria; phylum Pseudomonadota; class Alphaproteobacteria; order Rhizobiales; family Xanthobacteraceae; genus JAVDCA01. The sequence continues at coordinate 90 of DATBZM010000176.1, forward strand.
GCCGGCGTGTGGGAGCTGCCCGGGCTCGGCACGAGCAAGCCGGCGATCGGCACCCGCTATCAGCCGGCGTGACGTTGTACTCGCGCCGCTTGCCGCGACGCATGCGCACCCTCCCCCGCTTGCGGGGGAGGGCGCAACCGCTGTGCCCATCGGATTTTCCTGGGGAGATGAATTGATGCAGCTGCAAGGCAAGAAGGTCGTCGTCGTCGGAGGCTCGTCCGGCATCGGTCTTTCGACCGCTGAGCTCGCCAAGCGAGAGGGCGCCGAGGTCGTGATCGCGTCGCGCAGCGCCGCAAAGCTCGACGCGGCGGCGGGCAAGCTCGGCGTGACGGCGATCGCGGCCGACGTCACCAGCGACGACAGCGTGGCCAACCTGTTCAAGCTGTGCGGCCCGGTCGATCACGTCGTGGTCAGCGCCGCCCAGCTCAAGACCGGGCCGTTCAAGACGGTCGCGATGGAGGACGTGCGCGGCACCGTCGAGGGCAAGTTCTGGGGCGCCTGGCGCTGCGCCCGCGCCGCCGACATCCGCGCCGGCGGCTCGCTCACGCTGGTGTCGGGGTTCTTGAGCATCCGTCCGCGGCCGAACTCGGCGATCGTCGGCGCCGTCAACGGCGCGCTCGAGTCGCTCGCCCGCAGTCTCGCCATCGACCTTGCGCCGGTGCGGGTGAACTGCGTCTCGCCCGGCATCATCGACACGCCGATCCGCGCCGCCATGCCCGAGGCGGCCCGCCGCGACATGCTCGCCAAGGCCGCCGCCGCCCTGCCGGTCGGCCGCGTCGGCGAGGGCGAGGACATCGCGCGCCAGATCCTCGCCTTCATGACCAACGGCTTCATGACCGGATCGATCGTCTATCTCGACGGCGGCGGCAGCGTGGTATGAGCGCGGCCGCAATAGACGACCGCCTCGCGCCCGGCGATGCGGCCGAAGACGAAGGCGCGCAGGACTGACACCGAATTCGGCGCGGTCGCGTGGAAGTGGCCGGTGATCTCGCCCGCCGCATAGAGGCCGGGAATGGGTGCGCCCGCGCGGAGGACGCGCGCCCGACCGTCGGTGGCGAGGCCGCCGAACGTGTAGGCCACGGCACCGACCAGGGGCCAGGCGAGGAACGGCGGGATGCTGATCGCGCGCGCCCAGTTCGATTTCGGCGGGTCGAGCGTGGGCGCCGCCGCGAGGCCGTCGCAACGGGTAGCGTCAAATTTTTGCGCGTCGCCGGTGCAGGCCGCGTTGTAGCCGGCGATCGTCCGGGCGAGATTATCGGCATCGACGCCGAGCAGGCGCGCGAGGCCGGGAATATCGTCGGCCTCGACCGGCGGGATCTCGGAGCGGATCGCGCGCCGATAGTCGGGAATCTGCAGGAGCCGGCTGTCGAGGATCGCGTAGGCGGTCGCGCCGGCGGTGTTGAAGTGGATGTCGCGCGCGAACCGCTCCCACGTCTCGTGCACGAGACCCGCGCCCTCGTCGAAGAAGCGGCATCCGGATCGATCGACGACGATGCCGTAGGGATAGACCAGCACGACAGGCGCGGATTTCGGGTCGCGCGCGTCGACCGGCTCGGCGTGCATGCCGTTCCAGTCGCCGGCGCGATCCGCGCCGACGCGCAGGGCCATGCGGATGCCGTCGCCGGTGTTGAAATGCGTGCCGGGCGAGATCAGGCGCATGGTCTGCGCGCCGGGCCCGAGGTGCTCGCGCATCATGCCCTTGTCGCCCTGGAAGCCGCCGCACGCGAGAACGACCGCATCGGCAGCAATGCTCTCGCGGATTGCTCCCGCAGATACGATCACGCCGGCAATGCCGCCGTCACGGACAACCAGCTCTTCCGCCGTGCAGGCGTAACGGGCTTCGATGCCGGCGCCCTTGGCGGCGCGCGTCAAGGCGTCGACCAGCGCTGCCCCGCCGCCGACCGGCTGGATGCGCGGCGGGCCTTTCGCCAGGTAGTAGGGCGGCTGGCTGAATGCGATTCCCTGGGACGCGATCCACGCGACCGTCGCCGGCGCGTCGGCGGCGAGGCGCCGGAAATAGGACTCCTCGCCGCGAAACTCCGTCGCCGCCAGCATGTCGTGCACGAAGCCAGGCTCGACGCGATCGGCCGCCGCCATCCGCATGTTCGACGGCGACCAGCGCGTGTTGCCGCCCGCCTGCAACGGATCGGCCTTGTCGATGAGCGTGACGCGTAGCGGCTGCGCGCGCCCGCACGCCTCTTGCGCCGGCGTGAGCGCGGCCGCCAGCCCGGCCGCGCCCTGGCCAACGACGATGAGGTGAGGAGAAGGGCGGCTCATATCGAGAAGCGGACTCCGCGCCGGGAAGAAGATCAATCCGGACCAATGGAGCTGTAATCGAACATACGGCCGATGACGCCGTCCGGCATGACTTAAATCCTGATAATGCTGTTGATCTACGCCCCTTGAGGCTTGGACCTGGGTTCAACCTGCGCTAGCGTGCCGTCGGCGTATTTGGGGTCGAGGGGAAGATGCGAATCTGGGGCATTCTCGCGATGCTGGCGGCCGCCAGCATGATGGTGGCGGCTGCGCGCGCCGACGTGGCGCGGCCGCCGCAATTCGTCATGCTGGCCTTCGACGGCGGCATCTCATTGCAGCGGTGGCAGGACCTCGCCGACTTCGCGGCGGGAATGAACAGCGGCGGCAAGCCGGTCCATTTCACCGTCTTCGTCAGCGGCATCGCCTTCGTCGAGGACGCCTACCGCAACGTCTACCAGGCCCCGGGCCAGCGGCGCGGCTATTCGGCGATCAATTTCGGCGGCTCGGCCGAGGATGTGCGCAAGCGCGTCGACGTCATCAATGCGATGTACGCGAGCGGCCACGAGATCGCATCGCACGCGATGGGCCACTTCAACGGCGCGCGCTGGTCGGCGGCGCAATGGCAACAGGAGCTCGCCGCCTATCGCGCGGTCTTGTACAATGGCAGCCCGAGCTACGCCCGCGCGAGCGCCGACAAGGTCGACGTGCCGCTCGCCAAGATCGTCGGCTTCCGCGCGCCGTATCTCGCGACCGGACCCGGCCTCTACGAGACGCTGCAGCACGCGGGCTTCCGCTACGACACGAGCGGCATCGCGTACGCGGACCAGTGGCCGCGCAAGGCCAACGGACTGTGGCGGTTCGATCTGGTGCAGCTCAAGGTGGGCGGCCGCAAGACACTTTCGATGGACTACAATTTCTTCGTCCTCCAGTCGGGCGGCCGCGTCGACCCGCGCCATGCCGACATTTTTCGCGCCCAGATGCTCGCGACCTATCTCGATTATTTCCGCACCAGCTACACCGGCAATCGCGCACCGCTCAACATCGGCCATCATTTCGAGGCCCTTCAGGGCGGCGTCTACAACGAGGCGCTCAAGGATTTCGCGCGCGAGGTCTGCGGCCTGCCCGAGGTGAGGTGCGCGACCTATAGCGAGCTTGCCGATTTCATGGACGCACAACCGGCCGAGACGCTCGCAGCCTATCAGGCTGGCGCATTTCCGCACGCCGCGATACCGGTGATGTCGGCGAAAGCGGCCGCGCGGTAGCGTGGCGCTGCTTGCAGAGCTGATACGGCGCGCGCGCTACGTCGCCAAATCCATCCATTCCGGACAGGTGCGCTGCTCGAACGGCGCCAGCCACCCCTGATAGTTGCTCTGGTCGATCACCTCGGTCGGCAGGATGATCCGCTCCGGCAGCGGCTCGTGCCGGAGATGGCGGATGGCAGCGCGCGCGCAGGTGCAGCCGATCTTGAACATATTGAAATCAAAGCTCGCCAGCATGCGGCCGGCCGCGATCTCGCGCACGGCCGCCAGAATGCCATTGATGCCGATGACGATCGCACTCCGCTCGGCCTCGTCGAGCGCCTCCAGCGCGCCCAGCGCCATCCCGTCATTGGCCGACAGCACCGCGTCGATGCAGGGAAAATCGCGCAGGAGCTGCGCCATCACGCGCTTGCCGTCGCCCTGCTGGAACATGCCGACGGCTGACGCGAGCACCTCGATGTCGGGCGTTTCCGCAAAAGCGCGCCGATAGCCGGCGAGGCGCGCGCGATTGGTTGGCGCCGCCGCAGGACCTTCGAGGACGACGACCCTGCCGCGGCGGCGCATCCGCTCGAACAGATAGTTCGCCTGGCGGTAGCCGATGTCCTCGTCATCGGCGCCGACGAAGGTGACGAACCGGCCGGGCAGCGCGTTCGAGGCGAGCACGATCGGAATGCCGGCGGCGTTGAGGCGCTTGACGGGATCGATCATGGCGACGTCGTCGACCGGAATGAAGATGACGATGTCGGGACGATCGGTCAGCGCCTGCGCGACGAAGGCCTTCTGCTCGTCGACATCGTCGGGCTGCTGCGGCACGAAATGCGCCGTCTTCACGCCATCGCGGCGCGCGACCTGATCGACCGCAAAACGGAACGCCGCATAAGCGGGATTGGTCGAATTCTTGGTGAACACCGCGATGGTCTTCCCATCGGCGGTGCGCGCCGTCGCCGAGCCTGCCGTAACGATATCTGCCATCGGACTGCACCGCTGAGTTGGCACGGGAGCTGGAGAGAGAGTTGCGGCCGACCGGCCCCTATTGCGGCGACGCCTTGCGCAGGTCGCGCACTCGCACGGCCTTGCCCTGCGAGCGCGGCACCTCGCCGGGCGCTTTTACGGCGACCGCGCAGGTCACGCCGATCAGCGACTTGATGTGGTGCTGCAGCCCGGCCGACTTGCGGGCGCGATCCGGATCCGCGAGGGACGTGCCGGGCTCCGCCTCGACCTCGATCGTCATGGTGTCGAGCGAGCCCTCGCGCGCGAGAACGATCTGATAGTGCGGTGCGAGGCCCGGGAAGCCGACCAGCACCGCCTCGACCTGGGACGGGTAGACGTTGACGCCGCGAATGATGAGCATGTCGTCGTCGCGCCCGGTCACCCGCATGATGCGGACATGGGTGCGGCCGCAGGCGCAGGGCGCATCGTCGAGCCGCGTGATATCGCGCGTGCGATAGCGGATCATCGGCTGCGCCGCCTTGGTGAGCGTGGTGATGACCAGCTCGCCGGTCGCGCCCATCGGCAGCGGCGCCAGCGTCGTCGGATCGATGACCTCGAACAGGAAATGGTCCTCCCAGCCATGCAGGCCGCGCTGCGCCTCGGCGCATTCGCACGCGACGCCCGGACCGATGATCTCGGACAGGCCATAGAGATCGACCGCCTTGAGCCCGAGCCGCGCCTCGATGCCGGCGCGCATCGCGTCGCTCCACGGCTCGGCGCCGAATAGCCCGATGCGCAGGCTCGAGCGGCGCAGATCGACCCCCATGCCGTCCGCGACCTCGGCAATGTTGAGCGCGTAGGACGGGGTAGCGCACAGCACGTGCGCGCCGAAATCCTTGAGCAGCAGCACCTGCCGCTCGGTGCCGCCGCCCGACATCGGCACCACCGTGCAGCCGAGCCGCTCGGCGCCGTAGTGCGCGCCGAGCCCGCCGGTGAACAGGCCGTAGCCGTAGGCGTTGTGCACGATGTCGCCCGGCCGCGCGCCCGCGCAGCCAAAGCAGCGCGCCATCAGGTCGGACCACAGATCGATGTCGCCCTGCGTATAGCCGACCACCGTCGGCTTGCCGGTCGTGCCCGAGGAGGCATGCAGGCGCACCAGCTGCTCGCGCGGCACCGCGAACATGCCGAACGGATAATTGTCGCGCAGGTCGCTCTTGAGCGTGAAGGGGAACCGGGCGACGTCGGCGAGCGTCGCGAGATCGGCGGGCGCGACGCCGGCCGCGTCGAACTTGTTGCGATAATGCGGCACCTTCGCGTAGGCCCGCTGCAGCACGCCGCGCAACCGCTCGGTCTGCAATGCCGCCAAGGCGTGGCGCGGCATTGTTTCGGCGCCGGCGTCGAACATGAAGGGTTTCTGTGCGCGAGCGGCGCTCTGCGTGTCCATGGCCCGGTCTCCCTTGTCGGGATCATTGTTCGCCTGGGGCCAAAGTCAATCGCGGCGTTGGATCGCCGCGGTTGCTTGCCGCCTAGGCGCTCGGCGGTACCAGCGAGAACCGCGGGTCGGCGGCGAGGCAGTCGGCGACCGGCAGACCGAGCTCGCGCCGCACGATGTTGGTGCCCTGCACCAGCGCGACGATCTTGTAGAAGGCGTGGCGCCGGCTCATGCCTTCACGCCCCATGCCGCAATCGGAGCTGATGATCAGCCGTTCGACCGGGATGTGCTTGAGCGCGCGGCGAATATGATCGGCGACCTCCTCCGGGCGCTCGACCTGCAGCGTGTGGTGATCGATCACGCCGATCGCGATCTTCTTGTCGGTGATGATCTGGCCGAAGGCTTCGAGATCGATGCCGCCGGCGCTGCATGATTCGAACGTGATCACCTCGGCATCGACCTTGTCGAGCATCTCGAGCGCCGGCTTGTAGCTCATGACCTCGGTGAACATGCGCTGCTGCGAGGGATTGCCCCAGCAGGTGTGGCACCACACCTCGGTCTTGGCGCGCAGTCCCGCGACGGTGCGGTTGAACACCTCGACGCTGAATGCCGGATTGATCACCTCGTTGACGAGATTGCGCGCCGCGAGCATGTGGATCTGCGGCTCCTCGAACTGGATCACCGGGCAGCCGGCATCGGCGAGGTCGTGCAATTCGGCGTTCAGCGCGTCGGCGATCGCCAAAATGCGATCGCGAATGCTCTTGTAGTGGCGATCCTCGACCGCGAAGGCGACGAGCTCCGGGCCGATGGTCCCGAACTTGACCGGCTTACGGGTGAGCCGTTGCGCCACCTTCCAGACCGCGGCGTATTGCAGCTCGCCGCGCGTGACCGGCCCGACGATGCCCGGCATCACGCGCGATTCCAGATAGTCGTGCAGGATGTGCCCGGGCGGGAAGCTGACGGCCCTGCCGGCCGGCGTGATCCGCGGATTGAAACGGTCGAAGCCGCCCATGTGGCGCGGTGGATAATTGGTCCAGCTCTGGCCGCCGACGTCGGCGTCGAAATGCGCATCGCCGTCGGTGACAATATCGAGGCCGGCGATTTCCTGCTCGTGCAGATAGACCGCAACCGTGTCGGTGTATTGCTCGCGGAACTGGTTGTTGACCATCGCCTCAACGAAGCTCTGCGTGCCGATGTTCTTGGTGTACCAGCTCGGGCGCGGCAGCGATCCCGTGATGGTCGTCGGCAGCTTGATGTCCTTGGTCGCACGCAGCATCGTCCGATCCCCGTCCCGTGGTCTGATTTTGCGAGAATAGTTTAAGTGTCATTGCCCGCGAAAGCGGGCAATCCAGCACTGACGAACGGTGCCCGGGACGCCGGCGGTGCCCCATGGATCTGCTGCGGAGTACTGGATCGTCCGCGTTCGCGGACGATGACCGCGGGACTGCTATCCACGAAACGATCGCGTGCCAACGGCGAGGTTGATGTCGTACCCAGGTTTGCCGTTTTGTGCCGCTGGCGAGGCAAATGCACTCGCCGGACAAGGGATTTAGCGCATCGGCTCGACCCAGCGCGCGCGCGAGGGTCCCGGCTTGAACGGGTCAGCGAAATATTGCGTCTCCCGCGCAACCTTACCGTCCGCGAACTCCATGATGCTCACTGTGTAGAATGGAGTTGCGTCGTAAGTCATGACGAGCTCGGTGACCCACAGGGCGCCGGCGCCGATAATGCGGCGAACCTCAAAGTGCTTTTTGTTCGGCTGGGCTGCGCGCGACGCCTGGATGTTGTCTCGTCCGCGGATGCGCTCTCCCGACTGGGGATATTCGAGCACGGCGTCGACACGGTAGATGTCGTGCTCTGCCGGGAAATCGCCCGCGTCCGAGGCTTTCCAATGGCGGTCGAGCGCCGCGCGTATCTCATCGTCGTCCATACCGCCCTCCTGCCAATCGGCTGCGCCGTTGGGGACGCGTAGGCGAGGATATCGCCGGGTTTCTCTACCGTGCAGCTCCCCGTGTCAAATCGGCGATGCGTGTCGAGCATCTCGACGATCGGATATCTGCCTGGCCTGACCAGACAGAGGGCGTCCAATGTAGCGCCGCGGCGCGGCTCCCTTGCCCGACATCAAGGCCGCCAAGATCCTGCGTGCGCGACTGACGCGGCTTTTCATGGTGCCAATGTCGCATCCAGCGACCTCGGCGGCTTCCCTGTAGCTCAGTCCGGAGGCGCCGACGAGAAACAACGCCTGCTGGTGAATGCGCGAGAGCCGCCCCAGACCCGCACGCAAATCCTCCGCAACATCCCACCCCACCTGGTCCGGTGGAATCTCCATCGATGACGCGCGTCTGCCGTCGATATCCTCCTCGACCCATTTCGACTTCCTGCACTCGCTGTAGAAGTGATTGCGCAAGATCGTAATGAGCCACGCGTCGAGATTCGATCCGCTTTCAAAAGTGTCGATATGCTCGATTGCTCTCCTCACCGTCTCCTGGACGAGCTCATCCGCACGATCTCGGTTTCGACATAGCGAGATTGCGAATCCGCGAAGAGCCGGGAGAGATTTCACGATCGCGTTTTCCACTGGTGCATCGAGCGTCACGGCGTCACCTCAAAGTGTACGCAGCAAATGTAGTCGCGGTCCGCTCGCCCGGCTTGTCTCGGATTGGCTGCTTTTTTCCAATCGTACTGTTGCAACACCGGTCGCAAGGCCTATGTGCGTTGCGGAGATCGCCATCGGCGCGACACGCTCACTCGCATCGGGTTGGCCGGAGCTGCGCCGCCCTTGCGCGCTCCCGGCCGTTCGGCGCGACCGAATGGGAGGCGCAGCGGCTTCTTATTCGCCAGCGGAATTCGCTTGGACTCCTGACGCGTCGTTTGTCTATGCGTCCGGTATTGGCTGAACCATGCGTTCGACGGTCTCGGCGACGTCCCGCAAAGGGGCCGGTTCTCCTGCAGGAGAGCGTGAAAGACGATTGTGAACTGCATGGGCAACTGCCCGTCGCCTGCCGATGGCCAGCGCCGATTTCGCTCGGGCATTGGCGTCCCGATTTCCCGGCGTGTATCATCTGCCGCAGCCCAAAATAATCGCAAGCAAGCCGGCCGACTGTTGGGGGAGGGAATGATGAAGAGCCTTTCGCGCGCAGCGCTGCCGCTGTGTCTCGCCGCCGGCGTGCTCGGCGCCTCGATGCCGACGCACGCACAGGAGCTCAAGATCGGATTCCTGGCGCCGCGTACCGGCATCTTCGCCCAGCTCGGGACCGACATGGTCAACGGCTTCCAGATGTATCTGGACGAGCATGACGGCAGGCTCGGCGGCGCCAAGGTGACGTTCATCATCGAAGACGACCAAGGCAGGCCCGACGTCGACGTTGCCAAGGCGAAGAAGCTCATTCTGCAGGACAAGGTCGACATGCTGGTCGGCGCCGTGCTCGCCTCCTCGGCCTATGCGCTGGCGCCGGTCTCGACCGCCGAGAAGATGCTCTACATCGGCACGGCGTCGACCGCCGACGATCTCGCGCAGCGGCAGGTCGACAAATATCCCTATCTGGTGCTCTCCGGCTGGGTGCCGTCGCAGCCCAACCATCCGCTCGGCCAATGGGCCTGCGACCAGGGCTACAAACGCATCGTCACGATCGCCGCCGACTATGCGTTCGGCTACGAGCAGACCGGCGGCTTCCAGAGGGGCTTCGAGGACTGCGGCGGCAAGATCGTGCAGAAGATCTGGGTGCCGATCGGCACCAAGGACTTCGGCCCTTATCTTCCGACGCTGAAAAGCGATGCCGATGCCATCTTCACCGTGATGGTCGGCCCGATGTCGCTGCAATTCCCCAAACAGTTGCGCGCGGCCGGCAACAAGAAGCCGATCGTCGGCGGCGGCACCAGCTATGACGAGTTCGCCTTGCCGTCCATGGGCGACGAGGTGATCGGCGACGTCTCGGCGCTGCAATACTCGGCGGCGCTCACGACGCCGGCCAACGAGGCCTTCGTCAAGAAGTACCGGGCGAAATACAGCAAGGTACCGTCCTACTATTCCGAGGCGAACTATGCGGCGGCGAGATGGATCGACCTGACGCTCGCCAGGCTCAAGGGCCGCTATCCGGGGCCGGTCGAGTTCATCAAGACCATGGCGACGATCGAGCTCGACGCGCCGCGCGGGCCGGTGCGGCTTGATCTCTCGACCAAGAGCCCGATCCAGAACATCTACATCAAGAAGGTCGAGAAGAAGAAGATGTTCGGCTACGACAAGGACGAGCTCTGGAACACGGTGATCAAGACGTATCCAGCCGTCAGCGAGTTCTGGACATACGACAAGGCCAAGTTTCTGGCGCAGCCGGTCTACAGCCGCGATTTCCCGCTGTGCAAGTACTGCGAATAGCGGCCCGTCGATTTTCCAACGAGATCAAACGGCCGTGGCGACGGGACTAAGCCGCTCGACCACGAGCTTCTGTACGGCGGCAAGATGCAGCCGCATCGCGCGCTCGGCGGCATCGGGATCGCGCGCAAGAATTGCCTGAGCGATCGCACGATGCTCGGCGTCGCGCTGCTGCGTGCGTTTCGGGCAAGGCGGGTTCGGCGCACTCAGCCGCACACGTGAGTCGCGCGCGACCCTGCGCAACAGGTCGTAGAGCGAGGCTGCGAGCTTGTTGCCCGAGGCCACTGCGACCAGCTTGTGAAATTTCAGGTCGGCCATGCCACTATCGATACCCGCCCCGGTCGTCGCCGCCTGCCCGATGCCGGCCATCTCCAACGGGGAGGCGCGGAGGGCGGCCAAGCGTGCGAGGAAAGGCTCGATCGCAATTCTCATCTCGATGACTTCCATCGGATTGGTCGCGCGCACAAGGCTTTCGCCATCGTGGCCAACGAGCCCCTTGCGCTTGGCTTCGGCGGGGGCGATCTCGCCATTGGCCCGAAGCGCTCGTAGGGCCCGGCGCAACTGGTGCCGCTTCACGTTCAGCGACGCGGCGACGGCGCGCTCTGAGCCAAGCTTTTCCCTGGCCGCCATGCCTCGAACGGCCAAGATGATCGGCTGGAGATCAGGTGGGTATGACTCGAGACCCACCGAAGGCGTCACGGTCATGTCGGAACGGGGTGAACGAATTTGCATGGTTGCGGCTGGGAGGAATCAGGATGACTGGGCACGCTGTTGGGACAGCCGGTTTCGGGGGGTCGAAACTCCAGCACTAACCTCCCTAGGATGTAGTCACATTCCACCAAGGGCCGCAACCATTGTTTTTTGGTTGAGTATCGGTCGCCATCAGCTTGGGCGGCGTAGGAGCGCCAATGGACGACCTGATGATTGTCGCCAGCAGATAAAATTTCTGCTTCGCTGTAGTCCGGTGAGATCTCGGCGAGAGCGATCCCGGCGCTGGCGTGATCGCCGCAAGGCTACCAAAACTGGACCATTCATATTGGTTGAATATGGTTGACACGTTGGGTCGCTATGTTAGCGTTGGCTCGCTGCCGAACAGGAGTGTGACCGATGACGGGCAATGTCCACCGATTGCCGAACCGCGATATCGCGCTCAGGGCGCTCTATGACGACGTTTCCGCCAAGCACATGTTTCCGTTCTGGGCGACCTCGACGGACGTGCAGCATGATGAGGTCAAGCAGCTCCTGGCGACCGCGAAAGCCGTTCCGTATCTGTGGCGTTGCGCCGAGGACATCGAGCCGATCCTCGACCGCGCGGTCGAGCTGGTGACGATGGACGACTCGGAGCGCCGCTCGCTGATCCTGGTGAATCCGGGCCTGGCGCCGCGCCGCGCCACGGTCAGCACCATGTACACCGCCTACCGCCTGAACGACGCCAACGAGATCATGCCGCCGCACAAACATTCGCCGAGCGCGGTCCGCTTCGGGCTCAAGGGCAAGGGCAACTTCACCGGCGTGGACGGCGAGAACATCGTGTTCGGCCCGGGCGACATGGTGCTGACGCCGAACGACGTCTGGCACAACCACGGGACCGTCGGAAACAAGCAGGCGCTCAACCTCTCGGTCCTCGACCTGCCGCTGGTCGAGACGCTCAACGCCATCCACTTCGATCACGACTACAAGGAAGAAGAGAACGGTAAGCTCGTCTCCAAGAAGCAGCAGACCGCGCGCTTTACCTCCGATTATTCGCAGACGACTTACGGCTATGGCGGCTTGATGCCGCGTTTCGCCAACAGCAAGTCGCGCGGCGCCGGCTACTCGTCGCCGATGTTCGTCTACCGCTGGGAGATGGTGCGCGAGCTGTTCTCGAAACATAAGGACCGCGATGGCGACGCCCATGACGGTCTGCTGGTCGAATATATCGATCCGACCACCGGTCAGCCGGTGTTCAAGACCATCACGTTCTTCGCTCAGATGCTGCAGCCGGGGCATAAAACACTGCCGGTGCGCTCCACCTCGAACCTTCTGGTCTCGCCTTTCGAGGGCCAGGGTTATTCGGTGGTCGACGGCAAGCGCTACGATTGGACGACGTTCGACACGCTCGCCGTTCCGGGCGGCTCCTGGTTCGAGCATCACAACACGTCCGCCAAGGAGCCGTTGTTCCTGTTCGTCGCGAGCGACGAGCCGACCCTGAAGAAGCTCGACCTCTACAAGAAATGGGGCAAGGACGCGAACGGCGTCGCGGGCCGCATCGGGTAAGCCGGGAGGACGCGGCTCGCGTCCTCCCTCCCTTTCTGTCGTCTGTCCTCGTTCGCAAGCATCGTCTCCGCACGCTTCCGGAAGCCAGTTCGTGCTCACAACGTTCCCGCGTCAGTCCAACACCACGTTGCTGTCTCACATCGACTGCCCCGGCGGCGGGCAGGTCTGGGTCGAGGGAACGACGCTCTATGTCGGCCACATGCGGCCGACCTCGGGCACGACCATCATCGACATCGCCGAACCGCGGGCACCGCGCGTCATCGGCAAGATCGGCGTGCGCGACGGATGGCATTCGCACAAGGTGCGGGTCAGCGGCGACATCATGGTCGTCAACCAGGAGAGGTTCGGAAAATCCTCACCCGGCGACCTCGGCGGCGGCCTCGACATCTATGACGTCGCAAATCCGTCGGCACCCAAGCTGATCACCGAGTGGCGCACCCTCGGCGGCGGCGTGCACCGGTTCGATTTCGACGGCCGCTACGCCTATATCTCGCCCACCGCCGAAGGCTATATCGGCAACATCGTGATGATTCTCGATCTCGCCGATCCGGCGAAGCCCGTCGAGGTCAGCCGCTGGTGGATTCCCGGACAATGGCAGGCCGGCGGCGAGACCTATCCGTGGGACAACTGGGTGAAGCCGCGCTGTCATCATCCGTTGCGGCACGGCGAGCGGCTCTATGTCAGCTACTGGCACCACGGCTTCGTCATCCTCGACATCTCCGACCTGTCGAAGCCGACGCTGGTGTCGCACCACAATACGAGCCCGGCCTTCCCGCATCCGACCCACACCTGTCTGGTGATGCCGAAGCCGCTGAAAGGCCGCAACGTCATGGTGGTGGCCGACGAGGACGTGGCCAAGCTGCGGCCGGCCGCGCCATCGTTCGCCTGGGTTTACGACATCACCGTGGAGCAATTACCGATTCCAATCTCGACCTTCCAGGTCCCGGGACTGGATCCGGACGGCAGCCCGCAGCCGGCGATGACCGGGTGCCATCAGCCGTCCGAGCGCTTCCTCGGCACGGTCGTGCCGTTCGCCTGGTTCGCGCAGGGCCTGCGGCTGGTCGATTTCGCCGATCCGTTCAGTCCGCGCGAGATCGGGCATTTCGTGCCGGATGCGGCGCCCGGCGCCGATCGTCCGTCGTCGAACGACGTGACGATCGACCGCCGCGGCCTCGTCTACCTGGTCGACCGCGTGCACGGCGTCGACGTCATCGAAGCCGATGCGTTCACTTAGAGCATGATCCCGAATAGCTCTCCCGGTTTGGGCGCGAGCGACGAAGCGAGAAGACATGAGCGAGCGAGACAAGGACGTCTATCCGATCGGGAAGAAGAACCCGAACCTGCCGTTCCATCCCGCGGTGCGCGCCGGCGATTTCATCTTCGTGTCCGGCCAGGTGGCGAAGGACGAACACGGCAACATGATCTCCGGCACGATCGAGGTTGAGACCGCCGGAACGATCGAGTCCATCCGGCGCATCCTCGCCGAAGAAGGCGCGACGCTCGCCGACGTGGTCCGGGTCACGACCTATCTCGAGGATACCCGCGACTTCGGCCGCTACAACAAGATATTCGCCGAGCATTTAAAGGATGCGGTGCTGGCCCGTACGACCGTCGAGGCGCGCGCGGTGGTCAGCACCAAGATCGAGATGGAAGCCATCGCCTACAAGCCGAGGCGGACCTGACCGATGCAGGTTGCGGCCTCCGGTGTTCCCGTCGTGCCAGCCGCCGATATCCCGGCGGCGACGAACGCCGCGCCCGCGCATATCGAGGCCCGCAAGATCGCGGTCGATTTCCATCTGGAGGGCCGCCGCCAACGCGTGCTCAGTGAGATCGACCTCGCGGTGCCGAAGGGCAGCTTGGTGTCGCTGATCGGACCGTCCGGATGCGGCAAGAGCACCCTGCTGAAAGTGCTCGCGGGCCTCATCCCCCCGACCGAAGGGCGGGTGTCAGTCGAGGGGATCGAGCCGCAGGCAGCCGCGAAGCGGCGCATCATCGGCCTGGTCTTCCAGGATGCGACGCTGCTGCCGTGGAAGAACGCAATCGAGAACGCCGCCTTCCTGCTGATGACGGCGGACGCGTCCATTGCGAAATCCGACGCCTTCGCGCGGGCGGCCGCGATGCTCAAGCTGGTCGGCCTCGACGGCGCCGAGCGGAAGATGCCCTCGCAGCTCTCGGGCGGCATGCGCCAGCGCGTCGCGATCGCGCGCGCGCTTGCGCTCGATCCGCGGGTGCTGCTGATGGACGAGCCGTTCGGCGCGCTCGATGCCATCACGCGCGAGGAAATGAGCCGCTGCCTGCTCGACATCTGGGAGCGCACCGGAAAGACCATCGTGCTGGTGACCCACTCGATCGACGAGGCGATCTTCCTGTCGGGCGAGGTCCACGTCATGGGCCGGGGGCCGGCGCGCATCATCGAGACGCTGCCGATCACCATGGCGCAGCCCCGCACCGAGGACAGCTTCATCGATCCCGCGTTCAAGACGGCGCAGAAGCGGCTGCGCAGCCTGCTGATCGAAAGCCATCAGCGGAGGCCGGCGTGAGCCAGATCGTCCCCGACGCTGCCGCTTCCGCGCGACCGCCGGCCGCACGCAGGCCGGTGCCCGACATGGTGCTGGCGCTCGGGCTGATGGCGGCAGTGATCCTCGTCTGGGAGCTTGCGATCCGGCTGTTCAACGTCTCGCCGTTCGTGCTCCCGGCGCCGACCGCTGTGATCCGGTCCCTGATCGCGAGCCGCGGCCAGCTTGCCAGCGCCGCCGGGGCCACGGCGATCGAGGTCCTGCTCGGCTTCGTGCTCGCGGCGATCACCGGCATGACGGTCGCCCTGGTGATCGTACGGTTCGAGCGGTTCGGCCGCGCGCTCTATCCGCTGATCGTCCTGTTCCAGAACGTACCGAAGATCGCGCTGGCGCCGATCTTCGTTCTCTGGTTCGGCTTCAATCTCGCGCCGAAGATCCTGCTGATCGTCGTCATCGCGTTCTTCCCGGTGGCGATCGACATGCTGGCCGGCCTGCAATCGGTCGAGCCGTCCTTCGTGGCGCTGATGCAATCGGTCGGCGCCAGCGAGGGCAAGATCCTGTTGCGCGTGCGTATCCCG
>DATBZM010000177.1:0-10281 GCA_036513175.1 Xanthobacteraceae bacterium
TGGTCAACAATGCGGGTGCGGCAGCGGCCGGCAGCCTCGACGAGACGAGCGACGAAGGCTGGCGCGCCTCGTGGGACCTGAAGGTCTTCGGCTACATCAACCTCGCGCGCGCCTTCTATCGCGCCATGAAGACGCGACGCGCGGGCGTCATCCTCAACGTCATCGGCTATGCGGGCGAGCGGCACAACGCGAAATACGTGATCGGCTCGACCGGCAATGCGGCGCTGATGGCCTTCACCCGCACGGCGGGCAGCGCGTCGCCCGATGTCGGCGTGCGCATCCTCGGCGTCAATCCGGGGTATACGGCGACCGATCGCGCCGAGGGCCAGTTGCGCACCTTCGCGGCAAGCAAGTTCGGCGACGCCGAGCGCTGGCGCGAGATCGGGAAGGAGCTCGATCTGCCGTTCGGCCGCATGGCGACGCCGCAGGAGATCGCCGACACGGTCGCGTTCCTGGTGTCGTCGCGCGCGAGCTACATCAGCGGCACGATCATCACGGTCGACGGCGGCGCGACGCACCGGAATTTCTAATGTCATGCCCGCGAAGGCGGGCATCCACGTCTCTCTTGCGGTGTTTCGGAAAGCAAGACGTGGATGGCCGGGACAAGCCCGGCCATGACGATTGCCCTACTGCGCCATCGTGCACGCGGCGAAAATCTCCTCCAGCTTCATCCGCCGCGGCGTCAGTCCCTGCTCCAGCGAATAGTCCGCGCAGGTCTCGAGTATCTTCCGATTCGCCTTGAGACCGTGCTCGATCACCGGCCGCGCCAGCGCCGCCCTGGCGTCGGCCGGAATGAGCCCAGTCGCGATGTGGTCGGTCACATGCTCGATCCGTTCGCGCGTCGCGATCGCATTGGCGCGGTCGAACGCCTTCATCAGGTTGAGGATCACCCAGGGATGCTGCTCGGCGAGCGCGCGCTTGATCACCATGCCGTGGTTGATCGGATAGAGGCCGGTCTTGCCGAAGTAGCGGATGCCCTCGGCGATCGGATCGGGAAAGAGGCGCCGTGCCGCCGCATGGTTCCACAGGTCGATGGTGCTGCGATCGACCAGGTTGTCGTTGACGATGTAGTGAATGACCGCATCGAGCTTGCCGTCGATCATCATGGCGCCGAGGCTGGTCTCGACCGGCACCGGGTGGATGGTGACGCCCGCGGGGGGCTTGAACCCGGTCGCGCCGCCATGGCTGTGCGAGGCCGGGCGTTCCATCCACCATTCCATGTCCTGCTCGGTCACGCCCCATTCGTGCCGCAGCGCGCCGCGCGTCCACAGCGCCGCGGTCTGCTGATATTCGGGCACGCCGACGCGCTTGCCCTTGAGGTCGGCCGGAGACTCGATGCCGGCGTCGCGCCGCACCAGGATGCCGGTGTGGAAGAAGCGATGGGTGGTGAAGATCGGCAGGCCGACGAAGCGGTCGTCGCCGTGCGCCAGCGCCATCATCAGCGAGGACATCGACATCTCGCTGATGTCGAAGTCGGCGAACTTGAGCTGGCGCCAGAAGATTTCCGACGGGTGCGACGGCGTGATCATCAGGTCGACCCCGTCGACCGTGACGCGGCCGTCGATCAGCGGCCAGGTGCGCGGATTGGCGGCGAAGCTGATCGAGAGCGGGAGCTTGGACGACACGCGGGTCTACTCGGCCGCCAGCTTCGCGCCGGCGACGCCCTGATACCAGTCGAGGATCTCGGCGCCGTTCCAGTGCAGCACGCCCTCGAAACCTTTGACGTAGTCGTAGATCGCCTCGAGATATTTTATCCGGTGCGGCTGGCCGCTGACGTAGGGGTGGATCGCGAGCGCCATGATCTTCGGCCGCCTGGCGCCTTCCGCATAGAGCCGGTCGAACTGGTCCTTGGCGCGGCGGAAGAGATGCTCGCTCTCGTGGTGCTGCACGATCATCATGGTGATGTCGTTGATCTCGACCGTGTAGGGCAGGGTGACGAGCGGACCCTTGGCGGTGCGGATCACGGTCGGCTCGTCGTCATAGACCCAGTCGCCGATGTACTTGACGCCGGCCTCGGCGAGAATCTCCGGCGTGTCGAGCGTCTCGGTGAGGCCGGGGCCGAGCCAGCCGACCGGGCGCGTGCCGGTGAAGCGCTCGATGATGTCCATCGAGCGGTGCACCATGGCGCGCTGGTCGTCGACCTTGTGGATCGGCATCTGGTCGTAGGCGTGGCCCATGAACTCCCAGCGCTGGCGCTTCGCCTCCTCGGCGACGCGCACGTAGTCCTCGCACACCCGCGCATTGGTCGCGAGGGTGGGGCGTAGCCCAAGCTTCTCGTACAGCTCGAAGAAGCGCCAGGCGCCGACCCGCATGCCGTACTCGTGCCAGCTCCAGTGCGGCACGTCGGGCAACAGCGGCACGCCGGTCGGCGCCGGGATCACCTGGCGCGCCATCGGCCGGCCGATGTCCCAGACCTCGTAGTTGACGATGCTCCAGAACACGAGCCGCGCGTTGCCGGGCAGCTTGAGCGGCGGCCGGTCGACGATCGCCGAATAGTCGGCACGCTCGCGCGGGATCATGGGAGTCGTCATCAGGGTCCTCGGACGCGGATTCGTTCAAGACGCTCGATGATAGGGAGATGCGGCGGCGCATGCCAGCGGGACTTGGTGACGCTCGTTCTGCCATGGGCAAGCGGAGCTTGTTGATTGACGCCGTCGCACCTATGATGCTGGCGATAGCCTGCGGACATCGTCATCATGGCCGGTATTGCGCATCAGAATGCCCCAATGCTCTCCGTCGCCTCGTTCCGGACGTGGCTCACGTCGCGGCCGGACGAAGAGCATTGGGAATTGATCGAGGGCGTTCCCATGATGATGGGCCCGCCCAATCGGCGTCACCAACGGATCGCCAGCAATCTCGAACCCGTGCTCAATGCCGCGCTCAAGCGCCACGAGCCTGCGCTCGCCGCCTACCAGGCCATCGGCGTAAACATCGTCTCCACGGTTCCGTACGATCCGGAGCCGGATGTGGCCGTGGTCCGGGAGGAGGAGAATCCTGACCCGCGCTACGCCGATCGATTCTACCTGGTCGCCGAAGTCCTCTCGGACAGCGACAAGGGAATCATTGACAGCAAGCGCGACATCTACC
Organism: Xanthobacteraceae bacterium; assembly: GCA_036513175.1. Classification (GTDB taxonomy): domain Bacteria; phylum Pseudomonadota; class Alphaproteobacteria; order Rhizobiales; family Xanthobacteraceae; genus JAVDCA01. The sequence goes on from DATBZM010000177.1 coordinate 3,088, forward strand.
GCGCCCATCCGTCCTGCAGCTGCATCCTGCTGGTGCTGCAGGATCGCGCGGAGATCATTGTCGATCGTCGCGTCGCGGATGCCTGGACGTCCCAGGTTCTGCGCGCAGGCGACGCGCTGACGCTGCCAGAATTCGGGCTCGCCTGTGCGGTGCTGGACGTCTACCGCGATACGCCCCTCGGCTGAGGTCGCATGAGCATCCGCTAGCCGGATCGCGAGCGGCCACCTACATTGACGTTGGCACTTGCCCCCGAGACGAAGCCAAGGAGTTTCCCATGGTTGCGCTGAGCGAAATCGACACTGCTCCGGACACGATCGAAGCAACGCTCAACTACATCAACAACAACGGAGAGAAGATTTTCACCGAGACCGCCGCGCCCGGCGGGACCGATACGCGCAGCGGCGGCACGCCCGACCCGCATCGCGTCGCCATCCGCAATGGCCGGCTGCGCGATTTCGCGCTCGACCGCGACGGCTTCCGTTTCGTGCGCCACGACACCAAGGTCGCGGATTTCTTCAATGAGAGCGAGATCAGGAGCACCTACTACGCCGAGATGGAGGCGCTCGTGAAGGCGCAGAGCGGCGCCAAGCGCGTGGTCGTGTTCGATCACACCTTGCGCACCGCCGACGACGAGCTGCGCGCGCAGGCAAAGATCCGCGAGGTGGTGCGGCGCGTGCACAACGACTACACCGAATGGTCGGCGCCGCAGCGCGTGCGCGACATCTTGCCCGGCGAGGCCGAGGATCTGCTGGCGCGGCGCTTCGCCATCGTGCAGGTGTGGCGGCCGATCCGCCATCCGGTCGAGACCCATCCGCTGGCGATCTGCGACGCCGCGAGCCTCTCCGTCGACGACATGGTGATTTCCGAGCGGCGCTATCCAAACCGCGTCGGCCAGACCTATGCGATCACCTACAATCCGGCGCACGCGTGGTACTGGTTCCCGCGCATGCAGCGCAACGAGGCGCTGGTGTTCAAGGTGTTCGATTCGGCGAAGGACGGCCGCGCGCGCTGGAGCGCGCACACGGCGTTCGACGATCCGACCTCGCCGCCGCGGGCGCGTCCGCGCGAGAGCATCGAGATCCGCACGCTGGCGTTCTTCTGAGGCGCATTCTTCCCTTGGATCAGGCAAGGAACACGTCATGGCCGGGCTTGTCCCGGCCATCCACGTCTTGCTTGACGGCGATGCCGCAAGGAAGACGTGGATGCCCGCATGCGCGGGCATGACGTGGAGCGGAAGTGCCCTCGCGGCAGGCACTTGCAACGAGCGCGTGCGGTCTTTGTCGGGCGGGCCTGCGCCTATTGACGCCCCGGGGCCGCCTCCCTATGGTCCGCCGCCCGTTGCGCCATTGATTGCGCCTGAATGCGCCGCCTGGCTCGCCGCACCCCGGACCCCGTTCACATGCCGCTCACCGATCTCGTTGCGCCGCACGCGGTCATTCCCGCGCTTCGGGTCAACAACAAGAAGCAGGCGATCCAGGAACTCGCGGCGCGCGCGGCGGAACTCACCGGCCAGAACGAGCGCGAGATCCTGGAAATCCTCCAGCAGCGCGAGAAGCTCGGCTCGACCGGCATCGGCAACGGCATCGCCATTCCGCACGGCAAGCTGCCGAAGCTCGAGCGCCTGTTCGGGCTGTTCGCGCGGCTCGACCGGCCGATCGATTTCGAGGCGCTCGACGGCCAGCCGGTCGACCTGATTTTCCTGCTGCTCGCGCCGGAGCCGGCGGGCGCCGATCACCTCAAGGCACTTGCCCGCGTCGCCCGCCTGATGCGCACGCCCGACACCGCGAAGATGTTGCGCGAGTCGCGCGACGCCGAGGCGATCTACGCGGTGCTGACGGGCTCGTCGACGAGGTGACTCCAGCCGTCATTGCGAGGCCCGCACCAATCTCGCTCCGCGAGCGCATGCGCAGGTGAAAAGAGATTGCTTCGCTTCGCTTGCAATGACGTCGTCAAAACGACAATGCCCGCGACAAACGCGGGCATGACGTTCCTCACTGTTGATGTAAGCGCGTTCGCGCACGATCAGTGCACGCTCACCGCCTCGAGCTCGTGGCTCCACGCATTGGCGACCGCGGCTTCACGCGTGTCGGTCAGCATGATCGGCGTGCCGTCGGCGGCGTGCAGCGCGAAGAGCCGCGTGCCCGGCTCGAGCGCCGGCGCCTGCGGGAAGAGCTTGGCGACCTGCTCGGAGCCGATCGCCTTGACGTAGGCGATCTGCCCGTCGCCCAGCTGGGCGAGCGCTTCCGGCGAGATGACCGGCGAGCCCGCGGTCGTCTGGTTGTCGATCTCTTTTTCTATCTTCATGGCCCTCGACTCCTTTCTGAGTTAGTTCGTGTCGAGTCCTGTGCGGTTCAATCGTTGTGATCGACGATCGCGATCGAGCGTACCACGCGCTCGGGCTCCGGGCGCGCGAGATCGATCGACAAAAGTCCGTTCTTCAAGTCCGCCGCCAGCACCTCCATTCCGTCCGCGAGCACGAAGGTGCGCTGGAACTGGCGCGCCGCGATGCCGCGGTGGAGGTATTGACGTGTCTTGTCGTCCTGCTGCCGGCCACGGATGAGGAGCTGACTCTCCTCGACCGTCACGTCGAGTTGATCGCGAGTGAAGCCCGCGACCGCGAGCGTGATGCGCAGCCGCTCCGGCTTGCCGTTCTCGCGCGGAATCCGCTCGATATTATAGGGCGGATACCCGTCGGCCGCCTTGGCAACCCGATCGAGCGCCCGCTCGATCTCGTCGAAACCAAGCAGGAAGGGACTTGAAAGCGAAGGAACGCGCGACATGGTCTCAAAGTCCTGTGATAGCGACTTTGCGGGGCCCTTGCGGCGCCCCAACCGGCCGCAGGTCCGCTGAACGGCCTTCCTGCTTCCGGTTCAGCCATAATATGGGGTCGGTGGTTAAGGGTTCAAGAATGCCGCCCGCCGCGGGGTGAGCTTCAGGTCGTTGTTTTTGCGACAAGTTTCCCAAATCTCGCGACTTGACCGAAGGAGCAATGCGCGCCGCCATGAGCAAGCCCGATACCACCGCCCTCACGGTCCGCGCGTTGCGTGCGGTCGGCGTCGAGGTACCGATGACCTACGCGCTCGGCACCAGCCGGGCGACCATCGCGCGGGCGCCGCTCCTGCTCATCGATCTCGACACCGAGGAAGGCGTCACCGGGCGCGCTTATCTGTTTTGCTACTTGCCGGCCGCCGCGTCCGCGATCGCCACGATGCTCGATGAGGTGCTTGCCGTCACCAGGGGCGAGCGCGTCGCGCCGGTCGATTTGTGGGCGAAGCTCGCCAAGCGCTTCGCCCTGATCGGCGTGCAGGGCATCGTGCGCATGGCGATGGCGGGCTTCGACGTCGCCTGCTGGGACGCGCTCGCCCAGGCGGCGGGCCTGCCGCTCGCGCGGCTCATCGGCGCGCAGCCAGCGCGCATTCCCGCCTACAACAGCTGCGGCCTCGGCCTGATGCCGACGGACGAGCTCGCCGCCGAGGCCGAAAAGCTGATGGCGGGCGGCTTCAAGGCCGTGAAGCTGCGGCTCGGCTACGCGACCTTGCGCGAGGATCTTGCCGCGCTCGCCGCCGTTCGCAGCCACGTCCCCGCCGGCACCCACATCATGGTCGACTACAACCAGGCGCTCTCGGTCGCCGAGGCGCTGGCGCGCGGCCGCGCGCTCGACCGGGAGGGCGTCTACTGGCTGGAAGAGCCGATCCGTCACGACGATTATGCGGGCGCGGCGCGGCTTGCGCGCGAGCTGAGCGTCCCGATCCAGATCGGCGAGAATTTCTCCGAGCCGCACGGCATGGCGGCCGCGATCGCGGCCGGCGCCTGCGACTACGTGATGCCCGATCTCGAGCGCATCGGCGGCGTCACCGGCTGGCAGCGCGCGGCGGGCCTTGCGGCCGCGCATCGCATCGAGATGTCGTCGCATCTCTTTCCCGAGGTGAGCGCGCATCTCCTCGCCGCGACCCCGACGCGCCACTGGCTCGAATGGGTCGACTGGGCCGAGGCGATCCTGCAGGAGCCGCTTCGCATCGAGGACGGTTACGCGCAGGCGCCGGAGCGACCGGGGAATGGATTGAGCTGGAACGCGAAGGCGGTGGAAAAATACAGGATGTGAAGAGCGGGTAGCGAATGGCGAGTAGAAAGACCTCGCGCCCTATTCGCTATTCGCCACTCGCCATTCGCCCTATTTGTTGCTCCGCTCGAACTCGCGCAGAACGGCATTGCCGCGCTCGACCGCGCTCTCGAGCGCGGCTTGCGCGGTCTTCTTGCCGTCGAGCGCGTGCTCCATCTCCTCCTCGATGATGTCGCGCACCGTCACGTAGGAGCCGAGCCGCAGCCCCTTGGTGTCGGCGGTCGGCGGGTTGAGCGTGATCTGCTTGATGGCGATGTCGGCGCCCGGATTCTTGTCGTAGAAGCCCTGGCTGCGCGTGAGCTCGTAGGCGGCGCGCGTGATCGGGAGATAGCCCGTGGTCTGGTGCCATTGCGCCTGCACCTCGGGCCGCGACAGGAAGGCGAAGAACGCCGCCACCCCCTTGTATTCGGCCTCGGGCCGCTCGCGCAGCGCCCACAGGCTGCCGCCGCCGATGATCGAGTTGCGCGGCGCGCCCGCGACATCCGGATAATAGGGCAGCATGCCGTAGCCGATCTCGAAATTGGCTTGCGCCAGAAAATCCGCGCGGCTCGCCGACGAGCCGAGAAAGATGCCGCACGCGTGCGCGATGAACGCCTGCTCGCCGCGCGTCGTGCGCCCCGCATACTGGAAGATGCCGTTCTTCTGCCAGCTGGCGAGCGCCGCGAGGTGACGAGCCATCAGCGGATTGTCGATGACGAGTCGCGCGTCGAGGCCGGCCATGCCGTTGGCGCTGGTCGCAACCGGCAGGCCGTGCAGGGCGAGGAAATTCTCGACATTGACCCACGACGGGTAATGGGTCGTGAAGCCGCACGCATAGCCGGACGCGCGCAGCCGCTCGGCGGCGGCCTCGAGCTGCCCCCATGTCTTCGGCGGCTCGTCCGCCGCGAGGCCGGCAAAGCGGAACTGGTCCTTGTTGTAGTAGAGGATCGGCGTCGAGGCATTGAGCGGGAACGACAGCATGTTGCCGGCCGTGTCCGAGTAGTAGCCGGCGATCACCGGCAGATAATCCGCCGGTGCGAACGCCGCGTGCTGCTCGCGCATCAATTCGTGCACCGGCACGATCGCGTTCTTGGCCGCCATCATGGTCGCGGTGCCGACCTCGGCGACCTGCACGATCGCGGGGTGCTGGTGCACGCGCATGGCAAACAGCGCCGCCAGCATGGTCTCGGTGTAGAGGCCCTTGAACGTCGGCACGACGCGATAGTCGTGCTGCGAGGCGTTGAAGTCCTTGGCGAGCTTCTCGATGCGGTAGCCGAGCTCGCCCGGCATGGCGTGCCACAGCGCGATGTCGGTCGCGGCGAAGGCGGGCCGCACGGCGAGAAGCACGATGGCGAGCGCCGCGGAAGCGAGCGCGAGTCTACGCGAGACCTTGGGACGCACCACCTGAATCCCCCGGAAATGTGCCGAGGGGAAGAATGCAGTCAGCGGCGCGGACCATGCAAGAGGCGATGCGCCGTAGCCCGGATGAGCCGACGGCGACATCCGGGACCCCCGTTCCCGGATGTCGGCGCGTGCGCCTCATCCGGGCTACGCCAGCCGCGCCGAGATTGCGCCGGCTTAGTAGCGGATGAGGTGCTTGACCTCGTTGCCCACCAGATTGCCGACGCGCTTGGCGCGGTTGCGCAAAAAGCGCAGCAGGCCGGAATCGACGAAATAGGTGAGCAGGATGCTGTCGCGCGTCTTGACCTCGTTGCCGACCGGGTCGGCCGAGTGCCACGTATCGTCGCCGACCGCGAACGCGTAGCCCGAATTGCGCGCGAACTTCATCTGCGTCGCCTTGGGCAGCGAGCCGTCCGCCTGCCGGTCGTGGAAGATGGTGCCGATATGGGTGTTGGCGTCGTCCGCCGGCAGGTAGAGCTGAACCGTGATGCCCTTCCACTGCGTGTCGGTGTGCGGCGTGATGCGGTAGCCCGGAATGTCGCGGGTGAGCACCGGGATCGGATACATCCCGACCTCGCCGAAATGCTCGCCGAAGCGGCGCTTGAGGCCGGGCGCGAGCCGCCGCATGAACGCCGTCTGCACCTCGCCCGAGCACAGGGCGCGCCCCACCAGGTCCCATGTGGTGCGCTTGGGCTCCGGCAGGTGGCGGGTGAACTCGGGAAACAGGTCGATCTTCACCCGCGTCGAGGAGCCATCCTCGCGGATATTGCCCTTGTTGCGCCCGGGCAGCGGCCGGTAGTCGGCCGCGTTCGGCATGTTGGCGACCATCGCGGTGTAGGTGTCGTCGGGAAACACGCGGTCGAGCTCGAGATGGAAGAACGGTGTCTCGACCGCCCGCCCGGCCTCGATGTTGGCGACCACGGCGGCGATCAGGTTTTTGACGGCGTGTCTGTCAGGCATGGGAATCCCGTGCGTATTTACGCTTTGGTTCCATTTTGGCCATGCCGGCGTCGGCGGAGTCAATCTGCGCGGTCATCGCCCCGGGCATCGTTATAGTCGCTTCTTAGCAAATGCGCGGCCCGAAGCAGACTTCAAATATTTCTCGAATTCTGCGGCCTTCTGATGATCGGAGAAGGCGACATAGGTCTTGAGGCGCCAGGGACCGAATTTTGCCGTGTGGCTGACTTCGCCGGAATTGTGCTTATCGAGCCGGGCACGCAGGTCATGCGTAAGACCCACGTAAAAATGCTCGGGGAACGAGATGCTTTGGAGGATGTAAACGTACAGCATTGGCCGCCCCGCTCAGGCCGCCCAAAATCGCACCGGTCCGCCTTCGCTCTCCGAGCTACGGCGCGACAGCCTTCGCCCCCCTCTTTTCCCTTGAGAGGATTGAGTTCGCGAAGGCTGGCTTGCCGAGCCGTAGCCCCCGTAGGGGGCGAAGGCTGGTGGAGCCAATCGGAATCGAACCGACGACCTCTTGAATGCCATTCAAGCGCTCTCCCAACTGAGCTATGGCCCCGCCTTGCACGCGGCGTTGGGACAGCCGCGTCAGAAAGTTCCTAATCTTTTTCTTTGCGCATGTCCTTATCGACGAGCCGGCGTCCATTTCGCCGGGACGTGCGCCCGAGAAGAGAGCGGATTGCACAAACCCGCGCCGATCTCAAGTCTCCTCCTCGTCCTCGATGTCGCCGCCG
>DATBZM010000178.1:0-15295 GCA_036513175.1 Xanthobacteraceae bacterium
CTGATATTGCCGCCGAGCCACATGCTGCCGATCACGTAGGCGAGCGGCTCGCCGGTCGCGGTGCGAAAGCGCGTGGAGATTTCCGCGCCCAGCCGGTCGCCGGGAAAGATCGAGGCGCGGTACTTGTGGAAGAACGGCAGCACGCCGTTGTCGACGAGGAACGCGATCGCATAGAGCGCCGTCACCACGCTCCAGGCCGCTAGGATGCGGTCGAGCCGCATCCGCTCGATGCGCGGGCCCGCCTCGATCACGAGCCACAGGCCGAGGAAGAGCCAGAGCGGATAGCCCCACATGCCGATCAGCCCGCGGCCGCTGATCGCCGAGCCCGCGATCAGGAGCGCGGCCGGCCCGAACGTCAGCAGCGTGACGATGCGGCGGTCGAAGGCGTCGGGCGACGGCGCCTGCGCCGGCCGTCGCGGCCGCACCAGCGGCAGCGCGATCAGCCCGCAGGGCAGCAGCCAGAAGATCTGGCCGACCACGAAGGCGAGCGGATGCAGCACGTGGTCGAAGATGCCGCGCGACGGCACGGCGCGCGCTTCGGCATAGCGGAAGGGCAGGAAGTCGTTCTGCACCAGCCAGACGAGGTGCGGCGCCGCGACCGCGAGCGCGACCAGCGCCGCCACATAGGGGCCGGCGGTCTTGAGCGCCGGCCGCGCCTCGTGGTCGACGAGCACAAAGAGCGCGAGCGGCGCCGCGAGGATCACCACGAAATATTTCGCCCACAGCGCGAGCCCGAGCGCGAGCCCGAGCAGCGTCCAGTCGCGCAAGCGCCCGCTGCGCAGCGCGCCGTGAAAGGAAAGGCCGGCGAGCGCCCAGAAGGGCAGCTGGATCACGTCGTGATTGAATTTCGCGGCCGTGAAGTTGAAATAATGCAGCCCGTCGATGATCAGCACCGCAACGAGGGCGCCGACCGGCCCGACCAGGCGGCGCGCCAGCGTCCAGACGAGCGCGAAGGCCGCCAGCACCGTGACCTGCGCGATGAGGTAATAGACGGCATCGACCCCGAACAGCCGATAGGCGATCTCGATCACCCACCAGGGCAGGGGCGGCAGCTTGTCGTAGCCGAGCTGCCATTCGCGGCCGTAGGTCAGCGCCTCGATCAGGTCGAGCGGCAGGTTGGGGTAGAGCGCGCTCGGCAGAGCTGTCCATAGTGCCGCATGCAGCAGCGCAAAACCCGCAAAGCCTTCGCGCGGGCGCTTCTCCAGCCGGTCGATCAGGGCGGCGATCATCGCGGACAGGCTGGAACCACAAGATTAATCGACATTTCCGGCCCGTTCATCGGCTTCCCAGCGTCAAGGGGCATGAGAAGCTGCACCCAGCCCGAGGTCAAGCTTCAGGTCAGGTCGCGGCCCGATTCGCGAAAAAACGCCTCATTGCGCTTGCGTCGTGGGCGATCGAACGTAAACATGCAGCCCTGTCCGGGCGAATCAGGGTGCGGGTCAGGGTGATCGAGGCGCGCCCAATTGTCGCTCGCGCATGTTCCGTGCCGGCGCCGGACATCATCGGGGGCAGGTATCGGTTCGCCGAACAGGGAGAGACGCCAAACACGGCGTGGAGTAGCGGATGGGACGTCTGAGCGCCATTTTCGTGGCCCTTTGCATCGTGCTGATCGCCTGCTCGATCGGTACGGTGCTTTATCTTCGCTTTGGCCTGAGCGGCACCGAATCAGCGATCGTCGGGCTCACGGCGCTGACGGGACTTGCGCTCTATAACGCGGTCACGACCCGCCTCAGCGATCGCGGTAACGTCAGCGGCCAGATCGGCGACCTCGCGCGTGGAACTGCGGACCTCGCGCGCCAGGTCACGGAACTCGGCCGCCGCGTGGCGGCGATCGAGGGCAAGACGCAGGCCGCGGTCGATAAGACGCTTGCCGCAACGCAGCCGATCAATGCGGAAATGGACGAGGTCGGCGGCCTCATCAAGCAGATGGCCGAGACCATCGCGGCGCACGATACGCAATTGAAGGTGCTCGCGCCTGCGCCTGCCGTGCCTCCGCCACCGCCGCCCCCGCTTGCGGCGGCGCCGGCGCTCAGCGTGCCAAGCGCCGCGCCCACGCCGGTTGTCTGGTCACCCGAGCTTCCAATCGTGCCGCCGCCCATTCCGCCGGCGCCGCCGCCCGTGCAGGCCGCGGCGCCGGTTCCACCGCCGGTGCCCGAGGTCAGGCCACCCGAACCGCTGATCGCCGAACTGGGGGCCGCGTTCCCGGGGTTGATTGAGCCGAAACTCCCCGAGTCCACGATCGCGGCACCCACGATCGCGGCGCCTACGGTCGCGGCGCCTACGGTCGCGGCGCCGGTTGCCCCGCCGCCCCCGCCGCCCGAGCCCGCGCCGACCCGTATCGCCAGCGGCCGCTTCAAGGACATGGAGCCCGCCGCGGTCGTCGCGATGATCCGCGACGCGGTCGAGAACAATCGGATCGACCTCTTCCTCCAGCCGATCGTCACGCTGCCGCAGCGCAAGGTGCGCTACTACGAGGCGGTCGCGCGGCTGCGCGTCGGTGACGGCGAGCCGCTGACGGCAACCGATTTCCTGCCCTTTGCCGAAGCCGGCGGGCTGATGCCCAAGATCGACAACCTGATGATGTTCCGCTGCGTCCAGGTGGTGCGCCGGCTGCTGGCGAAAAACCGGGAAATCGGCCTGTTCTGCAACCTGTCGACCTCGACCCTGGTGGATGGCGAGACGTTCCCGCAATTCACCGAGTTCATGGAGGCGAACAAGGCGATCGCGCCCGCAATCGTGTTCGAAATCACCCAGTCGGCGATGCGCGCCCTGGGGCCGATGGAGAACGAGAGCCTCGCGGCGCTCGCCCAGCGCGGCTACCGCTTCTCGGTCGACAACGTCACCGACCTGCGCATCGAGCCGCGCGATCTCGCCGAGCGCGGCTTTCGCTTCGTCAAGGTGGCTGCCTCGCTGCTGCTCAACCGCAGCGGGATCGCGCTCTCCGACATCCATCCGCAGGATTTCGCCGGGCTCCTGTCGCGCCACGGCGTCGAGCTGGTCGCCGTCAAGATCGAGACCGAGGCTGCGGTGGTCGATCTCCTCGACTACGACGTGAAATTCGGCCAGGGTTTCCTGTTCTCGCCGCCGCGCCCCGTCCGCCCCGAGGTGATGCAGGGGATCGGCGATCGCAGCGACGTGGTGATGCCGGCGACCGATGTGCCGCCGGCGCCTGCGGCCGGGGGCGAAGCGCCCAGCGTGAACCTCCGCGGCGTATCCCCGCTCGCCCAGATCGCGCGCGGCGCGGGCGCGCGCAACTGACATCTCCGGCCGGTCGCGGCCCGTTGCGGATTTGCGGGCGGCGGGGAAATTGCGTCGCGCAGGCCCGAGGCGTACCCGATGAATTCAGGACTTTTGCGCCGAACGATCCCGCATTGCTGCAGCAGCTTCGTGCCAATGGGGTCGCGGTCACGGTCCAACCGCCGCAGCATTAGCGTGCGGTGGGCGGAAAATCCGAGCAGGAGATGGTGGAAATCGCCCGCCGCATCGACTATGTCGGCGGGGAACCGAGAGACACGGCGTCGCTGAAAAATCGAAATGACATCTTCCGCCGCGCCTGGCGTGACCGGCCACGCACACACCGCGCCCGCCTTCATCGACCGCTTCGCGCCGCTCGCCGCGAGCTATGACGTTGTCCTCTGCGACGTCTGGGGCGTGGTGCACAATGGCGTCGCCGCCACGCTGCCGGCCTGCGACGCACTCGCGCGCTTCCGCGCCGGCGGCGGCACGGTGATGTTGATCACCAATGCGCCGCGCGCCGCGCATGTGGTGCGGCAGTTTTGCGACAAGCTGCATGTGCCGCACGACGCCTATGATGGCATCGTCAGCTCGGGCGACGTGACGCGCGACGTGATCGTCCACCGCCGCGGCGAGCGGGTCTTCCATATCGGGCCGAAGCGCGACGTCTCGGTCTTCTCCGAGCTCGGCATCGAGGCCCTCGCGCCCGCGGAGAGCGCCGACTACGTGGTCTGCACCGGCCTCTTCGACGACGATCGCGAGCGGCCGGAAAACTATCGTCCGCTGCTGACGCAGCTGCGCTCGCGCGACCTGCTCATGGTCTGCGCCAACCCGGACCTCGTGGTCGAGCGCGGCGAGCGGCTGGTTTATTGCGCCGGTGCGATCGCCGATCTCTACGGGTCGCTCGGCGGCGAGGTGCTCTTTGCCGGCAAGCCGCATCGGCCGATCTACGAGACGGCGCTCGCCAAGGCCGCCGCCGTGCGCGGGCGCCCGCCCACCCTCGATCGGGTGCTGGCGATCGGCGATTCGGTGCGCACCGACCTCACCGGAGCGAATTGCTTCGGGATCGACTGCCTGTTCGTCACCGCGGGCATTCACGCCGAGGAGCTGGGCGGGCGCGACAATCCCGACGCCGCCCTGCTGGCGCAGAAATTCGTCGACGCACGGGCGTTTCCCAAGGCCGTGATGCGGCGGCTGGCATGGTGATCCTATCCCCCCTTTCGTGAAAAAAAATGGCCGGGAGAAACCCGGCCATGGAAAGGGAAAAGCAACGGGTGCGGCGGATCAGGCCGGAAACACCGCCTCGATCTTGCTCTGCAGGGTCTGGGCGTTGAACGGCTTGACGATGTAGTTGTTGACGCCCGCCTTCTTGGCGGCGATCACGTTTTCGGTCTTCGATTCGGCCGTGACCATGATGAACGGCGTCTTCGACAGGCTGGGATCGGCGCGCACTTCCTTGAGCAGCTCGTAGCCCGTCATCGGCTCCATGTTCCAGTCGGAGATGACGAGCCCGTATTTCTTCTCGCGCATGCGGGCGAGCGCGGCCGAGCCGTCCGCCGCGTCGTCGATGTCGGCGAAGCCGATTTGCTTGAGCAGGTTGCGAATGATGCGGATCATGGTGTTGTAGTCGTCCACCACCAGCACCGGCATCGTAAGGTCGACCGACATCTTTTACAGCTCCGTTACGCCTCACCCGAACGAGCGCCGATGCGCCCTGTATTCTGCACGTCTTGCATGGACAGGTTCCCGACGCCCGAGCGTCCCCAGGCTCGTTCCAATTGCCTGAAACTAGCAAGGGCCCTTGAACATCCGGTTAAAGCGCCGCGGTGTGTCGCGCACGGCGTCCCTGACGCTGGGTCGCTCTCCGCATAGCGCCACCTCCAGGGCCGGCGCGCCAGGTGCGCCTCGTTAACCATGCGGTCGACCGAGCGCCCGCGCATCAGCCGAATACCGAGGTCGCTTGACTTGTCCCGATACGAAACGCACGGTCCGCCACGACCGAGAGTTCAAGCGCCATTTTCCAGCCACCATGCCCGACCGTTCGACCGCGCGGCCGCCCTTCATCGTTGTTCACGGTGAGCTGACGCACGCTTCGGTGGCCAACCATGCGCTCGACGGCGCGGTGGTGGCCATCGGCAATTTCGAGGGAGTCCACCGCGGCCATCGGGCGGTGATCGACGTGGCGCTGGCACGTGGGCGCGAGCTCACCCGCAAGACCGCGGCGCTCACCTTCGAGCCGCATCCGCGCGCCGTCTTTCGGCCGGACGAGCCGGTGTTTCGCCTGAGCGACGAGGCGACCAAGCTGCGCCTGCTCGCCACGACCGGCCTCGACGGCGCGATCGTGCTGCGCTTCGACGGGGCGCTGGCGGCGCTCTCGGCGGAGGATTTCGTGCGCCGGGTCCTGATCGAGCGCTTTTCGTTCGCGGGCGTGGTCGTCGGCTTCGACTTCCATTTCGGCAAGGGCCGCGCCGGCTCGCCCGACTTTCTCGAGGCCGCCGGGCATGCGCATGGTTTCGCCGTCGACATCGTTGCGCCGTTCGCGGACGGCGGCACGCGCATTTCCTCGGGCAAGGTCCGCGCCGCACTCGCGGCCGGCGAGGTCGAGGCGGCGGCGGAACTGCTCGGCTATCCGTGGTTCGTGAGCGGAGAAGTCGTGCACGGCGACAAGCGCGGGCGCGAGCTCGGCTTTCCGACCGCCAACCTGCGGCTCGATCCCGCCTGCGGGCTCAAGCACGGCGTCTACGCGGTGCGGGTGGGGCTCGACGGCAAGCGCTACGACGGCGTCGCGAATTTCGGGCGGCGGCCGATGTTCGACACCGGCGTGGTGCTGCTGGAGATCTTCCTGTTCGATTTCGACGGCGACCTCTACGGCAAGACCATCGACGTCGCCTTCATCCACTGGATCCGGCCGGAGTTCACCTTCGCGACCGTCGATGACCTGATCCGCCGGATGGACGAGGACTGCGGGCTTGCCCGCGCGGCGCTCGCGCGCATGCCCGACGCGTTTCCGCCGGTTTAACCGCGGCGAAGGAATCGAGGGTCGAGTGGCGTACGGATTTTTTCGGCGACCCGAGCCGTGCCGGCATCCGCGTGCGATGGATTGAGCAGCCAGTTGAAGGCGTAAGGCACGATAGCCGACGGCACGCGCAACAGGGCGCAGTTCATCTCGCTCAGCCAGCGATCGCCGATTTCCTGCGTGACCTTTCGAGTTTGCCGCCATTCGGGCGGCAGATCGCTCAATTCCACCGCGTCGAATACGACCTCCGCGGCGACGTCGATGGTCAGCAGCTGATAGTCGTCGGGAATGTCGGCAGGGTCGATTTGAAACCGGACGAGCAATTCGATCAGGCTCGCGGCCGGATGGTCGCTCATGTACACGATCCGGCGCCCTTTCGAATGCCATCGTCCCGGCGCCACGAGTCCGCCTTCGCCCGAGAGGTCGGCAAAATCCGAGATGCGCCAGAACCTCATGCACGTCAGGCGAACATGCCGTGCTGGATTTGGTAGAGCATCTCCTCGACCGTGCGGGCGCCGGTCTCGCTCGCTAGAAATGCGACCGGCGTTAAGCCATTGAGCATGGTCTTGGGCTTGCGCAGCCAACGGTGCGCCTTGGCGGGATTGCCAAAGACGCGATCAGCGAGGGCGGCGATCCGCTCGAGCCGCAGCGCCTTGTCGGTCTCCTCAACGGTCAGGGGCTCATCGTCGGCAACCCTGCGGGCAAGTGTCCGCTTGGGAACAACCAGGGCCCAAATCTCTTCATCAGAAAATCCATGGCGGGTCAGGTCCGCGAGCGCTGCGGCCGTCGCGCGAATCGCCGGAAGACTCGGGACATCGTCGGGCGAGATCGTGCTCACGACCGCGGCCTCGGCTGCAAACGGCTCGAACGTCTCATCGGAAAATCCCGATCCGCTCATGGCCGGCGGGACCGACGTACGCGACTTGCGTCGTGATTTTGGTTTGCGCGCCGATTTCATCTTTGTGCCATCTGCCCAATTTATTAAGCAATGTGGCATCGATCGCGGCGAGAGTCCAGGGCCCCTTCGCGTCGCCTTTGGCATACGCGCCTTTCCGCGGCCTTCCTCATCTGCTACACACCCCGCCATGATGGCGCAGGTGATATCCGCTTCGGTCATCGGGTCGTTCGCTCGGCGAATTATCGGCCCGGCTTCCGCTTGACCCGTAGGTCGGCGGAAGACCGGGACTGCCGAGCCTTTTATCGCCATCCGACATCCTGAGACCGCCGTCATGACCGACGCCGAACGCGACTACAGCCAGACTCTGTTCCTGCCGAAGACCGATTTTCCCATGCGCGCCGGGCTGCCGCAGAAGGAGCCCGAGATCCTCGCGCGCTGGGAGCGGCTCGGCCTCTATGCGCGCCTGCGCGAAGCCGCCAAGGGCCGGCCGAAGTTCGTCTTGCACGACGGGCCGCCCTACGCCAACCGCGACATCCATATCGGGCACGCGCTCAACAAGGTGCTCAAGGACGTGGTCACGCGCTCGCACCAGATGTCGGGCTACGACTCGAACTACGTGCCGGGCTGGGACTGTCACGGCCTTCCGATCGAGTGGGAGGTCGAGGCCGAGTATCGCGCCAAGGGCCGCAACAAGGATGCGGTGCCGATCATCGAGTTTCGCGGCGAGTGCCGCGCCTATGCGACGAAGTGGCTGGGCGTGCAGCGCGAGCAGTTCAAGCGGCTCGGTGTCGAGGGCGATTGGGGGCATCCCTATTCGACCATGGATTTCTTCGCCGAGGCGCAGATCGCGCGCGAGCTGATGAAATTCGCGAAGAACGGCACGCTCTACCGCGGCTCGAAGCCGGTGATGTGGTCGGTGGTCGAGAAGACCGCGCTCGCCGAGGCCGAGGTCGAGTACGAGGACTTCGTCTCGGACACCGTGTGGGTGAAGTTTCCGATCGAAGCGGGTCCGCAGGCGCTTGCCGGGGCCTCGATCGCGATCTGGACTACCACGCCGTGGACGCTGCCGGCCAACCGCGCGATCAGCTATTCGAGCAAGATCAGCTACGGCGTCTACGAAGTCGTCGACGCGCCCAACGACAACTGGACGAAGGTGGGCGACCGGTTCGTGCTGGCTGATCCGGTGGCGATCGAGGTCTTTCGCCAGGCGCGCGTCACCGCCTACAAGCGGCTGCACGACGTGCCGGCGCGCGACCTGCAGGGCATGCTGTGCCGGCATCCCTTGCGGGGGTTCGCTGGCGATTACGCATTCGCGGTGCCGCTCTTGGACGGCGACCATGTGACGGCCGATACCGGCACCGGCTTCGTGCATACGGCGCCCGGGCACGGCCGGGAGGACTTCGACATCTGGACGGCGAACGCGCGCGCGCTCGCGGCGCATGGCATCAACACGGCGATCCCCTACACGGTCGACGGCGACGGCTTCTACACGGATCAGGTGCCGGGTTTCGCCGGCAAGCGCGTCATCACCGACAAGGGCGTGAAGGGCGACGCCAACGAGGCGGTGATCAAGGCGCTCGTCGCCGCCTCGATGCTGATCGCGCGCGGGCGGCTCACGCATCAGGTGGCGCATTCCTGGCGCTCGAAGAAGCCGGTGATCTACCGCAACACGCCGCAATGGTTCATCGCGATGGACAAGGACATCGCGGTCGACGGCGCCGCCATAGGCGAGCGAAGCGACGCCGTTCTTCGAACGGCTATAGGCGAGCCCTCGGGTCTTGCCTCCGGCAAGCCCAAGGGTGAACTCCGCGACGCCGTTCTTCGAACGGCCATAGGCGAGCGAAGCGACGCCGTTCTTCGAACCGCTATGCCTGGCGACACGCTGCGCGCGCGCGCGTTCGCGGCCATCAAGGCGACGCGCTGGGTGCCGCCGCAGGGCGAGAACCGCATCACCGGCATGATCGAGAGCAAGCCCGACTGGGTGATCTCGCGCCAGCGCGCCTGGGGCGTGCCGATCGCGCTGTTCGTGCGCGAGCAGCGCGACGGCTCGGTCGACATCCTCATGGACGAGCGGGTCAACGCCCGCATCGCCGATGCCTTCGAGCTTGAGGGTGCCGACGCCTGGTATGCGGCCGGCGCACGCGAGCGCTTCCTCGGCGAGCTCGGCAACGAGGACTGGCAGAAGGTCGACGACATTGTCGACGTCTGGTTCGACTCCGGCTCGACGCACGCCTTCGTGCTGGAAGACCCGGTACACTTTCCCGGCCTCGCCGGCATCCGGCGCAAGAAGGACGGCGGCTCCGACACCGTGGTCTATCTCGAAGGCTCGGACCAGCATCGCGGCTGGTTCCAGTCCTCGCTGCTGGAATCCTGCGGCACGCGCGGCGACGCGCCCTTCGACATCGTGGTGACACACGGGTTCACCCTCGACGAGCAGGGCCGCAAGATGTCGAAGTCCTTGCGCAACGGCGTCGATCCGCTCGACGTGATCAGGCAGTCCGGTGCCGATATCCTGCGCCTGTGGGTGTGCGCGACGGACTACTGGGACGACCAGCGCATCGGCCCGGAGATCCTCAAGACCAACGTCGAAACCTATCGCAAGCTGCGCAACACGCTGCGCTGGATGCTCGGCAGCCTCGCCTATTTCCAGCCCGAGGACCGGGTCGCGCATGCGGCGATGCCGGAGCTCGAGCGGCTGATGCTCGACCGCCTCGCCGAGGTCGACGCGCTGGTGCGCCAAGCCTATGCGAACTTCGACTACAAGCGCATCGTCGCGGCGCTCAACCAGTTCATGACGGTCGACATTTCCGCCTTCTATGTCGACGTGCGCCGCGATGTTCTCTATTGCGACCCGATCTCGTCGACGACGCGCAAGGCCTCGCTCACCGCTCTCGATCACATCTTCCGGGCGACGGTGTGCTGGCTCGCGCCGCTGCTGCCGTTCACCGCCGAGGAAGCCTGGCTCGCGCGCTATCCCGACCCGGAGGGCTCGGTGCACCTGGAGCAGTTTGCGCAGGTGCCCGCCGGCTGGCGCGACGAGGCGCTGGCGGAGAAATGGCGCAAGGTGCGCCAGGTGCGCCGCGTCGTCACCGGCGCGCTCGAGCTCGCCCGCGCCGACAAGAAGATCGGGTCATCGCTCGAGTCGGCGCCGGTCATCTACATCTCGGATCCGGCGCTGCTCGCCGCCCTCGACGGCGTCGACATGGCCGAGGTCGCGATCACGTCGGGCATCACGGTAATGCGCGGCGAAGGGCCGGCGGACGCCTTCCGCCTCGACGACGTCGCCGGCGTCGCGGTCGAGTTCCGTCCCGCCGAGGGCCGCAAATGTGCCCGCTCGCGGAAAATCCTGCCGTCCGTCGGCGCCGATCCGGAGTATCCGGATGTCAGCCCCCGCGACGCTCAGGCGCTGCGCGAATGGGACGCACTGCGCCGGGCGGCCGAGTAATGACCCTATCGAAATACCTCTATGGACCATTGACCGCTTTCGGCATCGGGGTGGCCGCCGTGACGGCGGCGGCCGACCAGGCGCTCAAGCTCTGGCTCCTGTTCGGCTACGATCTCGCCGCGCACGGCACCATGCGGCTCGGGCCGTTTATAGACCTCCGGCTGGTGTGGAATCCGGGGATCAGCTACGGCCTGTTTCCCCAGGTCGGCCCGCTCGGCCAGTGGGCGCTCCTGACCATCAAGGCCGTGGCCGTGGTGCTGTTATGGGTCTGGTTGTCCCACTCGGCCTCCCGGCTTGCCGCGCTCGCGCTCGGCTTGATCATCGGCGGCGCGATCGGCAACGCCATCGATCGGGTCGCCCACGGAGCGGTCGCCGATTTTGTGCTGTTTCACATCACGACCGCGACCTGGACCTTCAACTGGTATGTCTTTAACCTTGCGGATGTCGGGATCGTTGCCGGAGTGGTGGGGCTCCTGTACGAATCGACCCTCGCCAAGACCGCCAATGGCACGCCGCAAAAGCGCCCTGATCCATGATATACATGCGCGTGGGGCCGCCAGTTTGAGTGCGCCAGGACGCGCGTCGGCGAAACGGGGAACGGCCATGAATCATTCGCAGGTCCGCACGCTTTCGCGCCAGGATCTTGGGCGCGCTGATCTTGGGCGCGCTGGTCTCGCGCGCCATGGTTTCCGGCGCCGGCTGGTCGCGAGCTCGTTTGCGGCGCTGTTGATCCTCGCGGGCGGCATCGGCCATGCGCTCGCCCAGGACGACGACGACGAGCTGCCGGATACCAAGTTCTTCAAGAGCATGATGCGCGGCTTCGGACTGCGCAACGGGCAGGAGAACTCCGGCATCAACTACCAGGAGCGCCCGCCGCTCGTGGTGCCGCCGACCCGCGACCTGCCGCCGCCGCAGACGACCGATGCGGCCCGCCGCAACGCGGCATGGCCGATCGATCAGGACGAGCAGCGCCGTCGCCAGGCCGCGGCCAAGCGCAAGCAGGAAACGCGCACCTTCACGTGGGAAGATCTCAGCCGCCAGCTCAGCCCGAACGAGCTGCGGACCGGCGCGGCGAGCGCCAAGGACCAGGCACTGCGCAGGAGCGGCGACCAGGTCGAGGACAACGAGCGCCAATACAAGCCAGCCGAGCTCGGCTATACGGGCGGGCTGTTCGGCACCATGCATGACTTTTTCACCGGCAACAACGCGGATGAAAAGGTCCCGTTCGAGGCCGAGCCGCCGCGCGCAAGCCTGACCGATCCGCCGTCCGGCTATCGTTCGCCGTCGCCCGCGGAGCCCTATGGATTGACCGCGGACACGAAGAAGCCCAAGGCCATGACGCAGGAAGAGCGTGTCACCGCGGGCGGCGACAACGGCGGGTCGAAATAAGCGCGGGCTTGATGTCGCAATGCAGGCGTCGGCGGCGCGCGGCCACGGGCCGCGCCGCATGTGATTTGCGCGACCAACCGAAAAGGCACGGACGATTCATCATGACGGCGATGTGCAGGCTGACGAGGCGGGCGCTTATTGTCTTCTTGGCGCTAACCCTCGCGCCGTTCGCGTCGGCGGCCCCCGTTGGGACAGCGGACGTCGCCGATTTCACGCTGGCCAACGGGCTCGAAATCGTCGTCATTCCGGACCACCGCACGCCGGTCGTCACCCATATGGTCTGGTACAAGGTCGGTTCGGCCGACGAGACGCCGGGCAAGTCGGGCCTCGCGCATTTCCTCGAACACCTGATGTTCAAGGGCACCGCGCAGAACCCCGAGGGCAAGTTTTCCCAGACCGTTGCGGCGCTCGGCGGCCAGGAGAACGCCTTCACCACCGCCGACTTCACCGCCTTCTTCCAGCGCATCGCGCGCGAGCATCTGGAAAGCATGATGGCGTTCGAGGCCGACCGCATGACCGGCCTGGTGCTGAGCGAGGCAAACGTGGTTCCCGAGCTCAAGGTGGTGCTCGAGGAATACAACATGCGCGTCGCCAACAGCCCCGATGCGCGGCTCGGCGAGCAGGTTTCCGCGGCGCTGTTTCTCAACAGCCCGTACAGGCGGCCGGTGATCGGCTGGCACCACGAGATCGAGGCGCTCACGCGCGCCGACGCGCTCGCGTTCTATCATCGCTTCTACACGCCGAACAACGCCGTGGTGGTGATCGCGGGCGACGTGACGGCCGACGAGGTCAAGGCGCTCGCCGCCAGGACCTACGCCAAGGTGCCCCGCGTCGCCGATGTGCCGCCGCGGGCGCGGCCGCAGGAGCCGGCGCCGGTCGCGCCGCGCACCGTGATGCTGGCCGATCCGCGCGTCGCCCAGCCGAGCCTGCAGCGCAGCTATCTCGTGCCCTCCTACGCGAAATCCAAGCAGGACGCCGCCGCGCTCGAAGTGCTCGCCCACGTGCTCGGCAGCGGCTCGACCTCGCGGCTCTACCGCTCGCTCGTGGTCGATCAGCGCCTCGCCATCAATGCGGGCGGCTACTATCAGGGCTCGGCGCTCGACGAGACGCGCTTCGGCGTCTATGCGATGCCGCAGCCCGGCGTCACCTTTCCGGCGGTCGAGGGCGCGATCAACGACGTCATCGCCGACCTGATCAAGAACGGCGTCGACGCAGGCGAGCTCGAACGCGCCAAGACCCGCATGATCGCCGATGCGGTCTATGCGCAGGACAACCAGGCGGCGCTCGCGCGCTGGTACGGCACCGCGCTCACGACCGGGCAGACGGTCGCGGACGTGCAGGCGTGGCCCGACCTGATCCGCTCGGTGAGCGCCGCGCAGGTGCGCGATGCCGCCCGCACCTGGCTCGACATGCGCCGCTCGGTCACCGGTTATCTGGTCAAGGAACTTCCGCAGGAGAAACATTCGTGACGGCTCCCACGCTTTCATTGCCGCGCTTCGTCGCGCGCGCCGCCGCCGGCGCCGCGTTCCTGCTCGCGGCCGCCGCGCCCGCATCCGCCACCAAGATCGATCGCGTGGTGAGCCCGGGCGGCATCGCGTTCTGGCTCGTCCAGGAGCCGACGGTCCCGCTGATCGCCATGGATTTCGCCTTCGTCGGCGGCACCACCCAGGATCCGGCGGACAAGCCGGGCGTGGCGAGCCTGGTGGCCGGGACGATCGACGAAGGATCGGGCAACCTGCCGTCGAGCGCCTTCCACGAGGCGCTCGAAGCAAAGGCGATCGAGCTGAGCTTCTCGGCGACGCGCGATTATTTCTCCGGCGAGCTGCGCACGCTGGTCGAGAACAAGGACGCCGCCTTCGAGCTGATGCGCACCTCGATCAACGCGCCGCGTCTCGATCCGCCCGACCTCGAGCGCATCCGCGGCGAGACCTACGCGATCCTGCGCCGCGAGAGCATGAGCCCCGATGACATGGCGAGCGACCGCTGGTGGGCCACGGCGTTCGCCGGACATCCGTACGCCTGGCCGTTGCGCGGCACGCCGGAGAGCGTGAAGAGCATCACGGCCGACGACATGCGCGCCTACATGAAAAAGGTGTTCGCCCGCGACAATCTCAAGGTGGGCATCGTCGGCAATGTGGATGCCGCGACGGCGGGTGCCCTGGTCGACAAGGTGTTCGGCGCGCTCCCCGCGCACGTGAGCCTGCGTCCGGTGCCGGACGTCGCCCCGCAGGGGCTCGGCCGCGTCATCAAGGTCGATGTCGACGTGCCGCAGTCGGTGCTGATGCTCGGCGGCGTCGGCATTCGCCGCCAGGACCCCGATTTCATTGCGGCGTTCCTGATCAACCACATCCTCGGCGGCGGCGGGCTCTCCTCGCGGCTCCACAAGGAGGTGCGCGAAAAGCGCGGCCTCGTCTACTCGATCTACTCGAGCCTCGCGCCGCTCGAGCACACGTCCCTGATGGTGACCTCGACCGCGACGCGCGGCGAGGCCGCCGACGAGACGCTTGCCATCGTGACCAAGGAAATCCACCGACTCGCCGAGACGGGGCCGACCGAGGAAGAGCTCGCCAAGGCGAAATCCTTTCTCAAGGGCTCGTTCCCGCTGCGTTTTGACACGTCGACCAAGATCGCGACGCAGCTCGTGCTCATGCAGGTCGAAGACCTCGGTATCGACTACATCGACAAGCGCAACGGCCTGATCGATGCGGTCACGCCGGCCGATGCGAAACGCGTCGCCCAGGATCTGCTCGACGGCAAGTTGCTGGTCGTCATGGTCGGCCGCGCGAACGCCGCTCTGGCGAAAAGCGACGCGCCTGGCGCCGGCGCCGCGGCGAGCGGTCCCCCCGCATTGTTGAAGGCCCATTGACCCGCTCGGCCGATTGCCGACCGCACGCCGGCCTGAGCGATCGGCGGCCTGCCAGGTGCCGGGTGCTGGCGAAGAAGTACCTTGCGGGCAACGGCTGATGAAACGCGCGATATCGATCCGACGGCTCGTTTGTTCGGCCGGCTCGCGAGCCGGCCGAATGCTGCGTGGCGCGCGCCGCTAGGCATGTTCCGTTCCTTCGGAATCGGAACATACGCTTGGCTTCTTTATTTGGCGCATGTTCTTGTCGGCAAACCGGCGTCCACTTCGCCGGAACATGCGCTAGATTACTTGCACTGGGCGTCGAGACCCGCGAATAGCGCGGCGTACTGCTTGCCTTCCGGCGAATTCTCGTCGACCGAATCGAGACCGTCCATGACCTTCACGTAGTCCGGGCCGAGCTTCTGCATGAGCTGATCGGCCTGGTCGCCGAGCGCCTGCATCTTCTTC
>DATBZM010000179.1:0-15137 GCA_036513175.1 Xanthobacteraceae bacterium
GCGCGCGCGATGCCGGCCAAATTCTCAGCCCGCGAGCGCAGGCGGCAGACGACGACGAGCGCGAGCGCGGCGACGAGGGCGGGCAAGAGGCCGCCGGTGAACAGGCTCGCGATCGAGACGCCGGTGACCGAGCCGATGGTGATCAGCACGAGGCTCGGCGGAATGGTCTCCGACATCGCCCCCGAGGCCGACAGCAGCGCGACCAGCTCGCCCGCATGGGTGCCGCGCCGGCGCATTTCCGGAAACAGCACGGGCGCGACCGCGGCCATGTCGGCGGCCTTCGAGCCGGAGATGCCGGAGACGAGATACATGGCGCCGAGCAGCACGTACGACAGCCCGCCACGCACGTGGCCGATCAGCGCCGCCATGAAGTCGACCAGCACGCGGGCAAGCCCGGCCATCTCGATCAACAGGCCGAGAAAGACGAAGAGCGGCACCGACAGCAGGATGAGGTTCGAGGTGCCCCCGTCCATGCGGCCCGGCAGGATGGTGAGCGACACCGAGGTCGTGAGCGCGAGATACGAGAGCGTCGCGATCCCGAACGCAAAGGCGATCGGCACGCCGAAGGCGACGCAGATCGCCACCATGCCGACGAAGAAGATCACCAGATTGGCGTTGCCGAGCTCCACCAGGATCGGCCGCATGAGCCACAGGCTGGCCGCGACCACGAGGAGGAGGGCGAGCGCGCCGGCGGCGTCGGCGGGGCTTGCGCGCTCGATCAGTCGCGCCAGCACAATCACCAGCATCAGGGCCATGCCGACCGCAATGGCGGCGACGCGGAAGCTGTCGTGGAATTCCAGCGCCGGCGCGATGATGGGCCATTGCAGCTGCGTGTAGGTCCAGGACGGCGCGATCATCGCGACCAGGAAGGCCGCGACAACCATCAGCGCAAGGGTGTCGACGAAGCGCCGCAGCCGCGGCGGCGCGATCCCGACCAGGAAGCCGAGCCGCATGTGCTCGGCGCGGCGCAGCGCGATCACCGAGCCGAGCATCGTCAGCCACAGAAACAGCGCGGAGGCGAGCTCGTCGGTCCAGGTCAGCGGGCGGTTGAAGACGTAGCGCGACACGACGCCCATCAGCAGCACGGCGATCTCGACGCCGACCAGGATCGCGGCCGGCACCTCGGTCGCAACCGCGAGCCAGGCGTCGAGGCGGCCGAAGCGCAGCGGCCGCCCGGACTGGCCGGCGATGACCGCCTGCTCGGATGCGGCGACGATATCGTCGGAGGCGGTCATGGCGCTTTCCGCGCCACTGAGCACGGCGCTCGCGCTCCCTCTCCCCGCGTGCGGGGAGAGGGTCGGGGGGAGGGGGCGTCTCCGCGAGTCGTTGCCACCGACGTATTTCTCTGCGAGTCAGCGCCCCTCACCCCAACCCTCTCCCCGCAAAGAGCGGGGAGAGGGAGCGCCGGCGCGGTGCTCACCTTACAACTCAGCCCAAGGCGCCGACCTGCTTTTCCAGCACCGCCCAGGCCTGCGCGCCGTACTTCTCTTTCCAATCCTTGTAGAAGCCCGCATCGCGCAGGGCGGCGCGGAATTTCTCCGCGTCGGTCTTGTTGAACGTCATGCCCTTGCTGGTGAGATCCGTCTGCACCGTGCCGTTGAGCTTGGCGATGTCGGCGCGCTCCTGCACGGCGGCGGCGTTGACGTGCTTCGCCACGATCTCCTGCAGGTTCTTCGGCAGGCCGTTCCACGCCTGCGCGTTGGCGAGCGTCCAGAAGCCGTCCCACATGTGGTTGGTGAGCGAGATGTATTTCTGCACCTCGTAGAGCTTGGCGATCTGGATGAGCGAGAGCGGGTTCTCCTGGCCCTCGACCACCTTGGTCTGCAGCGCCGAGTAGACCTCGTTGAAGTTGATGCCGGTCGGCGAGGCGCCGAGCGCCTTGAACATCGAGGTCCATAAGGGACTGATCGGCACGCGGATCTTGAAGCCTTTCAGGTCCTCGGGCGTGTTGATCGGGTGCGTGCTCGAGGTGATCTGGCGGTAGCCGTTGTCCCACATGTTATCGAGCGCGAAGAGGCCGGCCTTGCCGATGGCGTCACGCACCAGCGCGCCGAGCGCGCCGTCCATCGCGGGCCATACCTGGCCGTAGTCCTTGAACGCGAAACCGATGCCGTTGATCGAGGCGAGCGGCACGTAGGTCGCAAGGATCAGGCCCGACAGGTTGAACATCTGCACCGCGCCGGTGCGCAGCTGCGAGAGCACGTCGGTGTCGCCGCCGAGCTGGCTGTTGGGGAAGATCTGGATGTCCATGCGTCCGGACGACTCCTGCTTGATCTTCTCGACCGCCTCCTTGAGCCGCACGTTGACGGGATGGGTGGCGACGACGTTGTGGGCGTATTTGAAGGTGAACTCGGCGGCATCGCCCGGGCGCGTGAGAATGCCGTAGGCCGCGACCCCGCTCGCGGCGGCCGCCGTGGTCTGCAGGAGCTTGCGGCGTGAGAGCTTGCGCATGGGCGTCCTTCCCGGTGAATGAGCTTGTTTCGATTTTTCGGGGCCGAATGTAGTTGAGCGCATGGCCTTGTGCCAGCATCATTGGGCCGCAGGCACGGCGCCTGCGCTCCCTCTCCCCTTTGGGGAGAGGGCCGGGGTGAGGGGCTCTCGGAGTTTCGACTTAGGCTCCGAGCGCCCCTCACCCGGCTCGCTGCGCTCGCCACCCTCCCCCCTTCGGGGAGAGGGAAAAAGGAAGGAATGCTTCGATGGCCGTGACGATGATTCTGACCGGCGACGTGAACCTCATGGGCGTCGTCGATCCGACCGTGCCGTTCTGTCGCGTCGGCGCGGAGCTGCGCGCGGCCGACGTCGTGTTCGGCAATCTCGAATGCTGCCTCGCCAAGCCGCCCAGCCACTCGATCGGCAACGAGGGCTTCTTCGCCGATCCGGTAGTCGGCGGCGAGGCGCTGCGGCTTGCCGGCCTGCAGGCGGTCGGCATCGCCAACAACGTGCACTATGGCGAGGCGAACATCCTCGCCTCGATCGCCCGGCTCGACGCGCTCGGCCTCCCGCACACCGGCGCCGGCCAGGATCTGGCGGCGGCGCGCGCACCGGTGATCCTGGAGCGCGGTGGCGTCCGCTTCGGCTTCCTGCAGCGCAGCTCGGTCTACTGGCCGACCAATCACGAGGCGCTCGCCGACGCGCCCGGCATCGCGGTGATCCGCGGCCACACGGCTTATCATGTGCCGACCCAGCGGCTGCGCGCCGGCATGCCGCCGCCCAACCGGCCGGGCGTGCCGCCCGAGATCGTCACCTGGGCCGACAAGGCCTATCTGCGCGCATTCGCGGACGACATCGGGGCGCTGCGCCCGCGCGTCGATGTCCTGGTCGCCTCCTGCCACTGGGGTCTGCAGGAAGAAGTGCTCGCCTACATGACCGAGATCGCGCACGGCGCGATCGAGGCCGGCGCCGACATCGTGATGGGGCATGGGCCGCACTATTCGCTGCCCGTCGGCATGCACCAGGGCAAGCCGATCTTCTACGGGCTCGGCAACCTGTCGTTCCACACCGGCCATGGCGGGCGCGCGCATGGCGACTGGCTCGGCATGCTGGTGCGCGCCACGGTCGGGCGCGGCGGCATAGAGGACGTGCGCTTCCGCTTCGTGCGGCACGACGAGAAGAACGAGACGTTCTGGAGCGATCCGGGTACGGAGGCGGAGGCGCTGGCGGATCTGACGGCGCGGAGCGAGTCGTTCGGCGCGACGCTCACGCGCGACGGCAACGAAGTGCGGGTGGCAAGCCTCAACCCGGCTTGATGTGCGCCGCGCGGATGACCTTGCCCCATTTTTCCGTATCGTCGGCGATCAGCTTGGCGAAGTCGGGCGGAGACAGCGTCATCGGCGCGCCGCCGAGGCCGGCGAGCTTCGCCTTGATCTTAGGGTCGGCAAGGCGTTCGATCTCGACTGGAGGCACCACACGGAGCAAAGGCCATGATGACGTCCATCAGAGCATCGCTCGTCGCCGCGCCGCTCGCGGTCGCGCTCGTCATGCCGCTTCACGCGCAAGGGCAGTCGGCCGCGCCGGCTCCTCCGCCCGTCGCCGCCGCGCTTTCCACCGCGGAGCGCGCCGAGCTTTTGCGACAGGCGCAGGCTGGGCTGGCGTTGATCGACGATATCGACGCGCTGATCCAGATCATGCCTCCGGAGTTTTTCAAATTGGTCGAGAGGTCCCAATTCGAGCAACGCGCTCGCGCCGAGATGGCGCAGATGAAGGCGCTCGACGCGCGGATCGTCAAGGCTGAATTCGGCGAGCCGACCACGCCATACCGGGCCGGACGCGACATCATCTGCTTCCTCCCGAACACGTTGCTGATGCAAATCAAGGGGCGGCTGTACAAGAGCCGCGGCTACTTGCTTGCGGCCCGATCGATCGACGGCGGCGCGTGGAAATTCCTCGACGGGGCCGCCATCGACGAACATCACGAGTGGCTATGGATCATGTTCCCCGAATTGCCCCGCGACATCCGGTTTCCGGAACAGCAGCAGAAGGCCGAACCCGTCAGCCCGTAGTTCGCGGCCTCGCGTTCAACGCCGCTTGAGTCGCGTGGGCGGTTCGGCTAGCCCAGGCTGATGCTCGGGACCTCGCTCGATCTCGCCACGCTCGCCATCGTCTTCGCCGGGGCGCTGATCGCGGGCTTCACCACCGGCTTTGCGGGTTTCGGCACCGGGCTCGTCGCGTCAGGGCTCTGGTTCCATGCGTTGCCGGCCGTGATGGTGCCGCCGCTGGTCGCGCTCGCCTCGGTTGCCGGGCAGCTCGTCGGCTTCGTCACGGTGCGCAAGGCGTTCGACTGGCCGCGCACGCTGCCCTACCTCGTGGGCGGCGCGATCGGGATTCCGCTCGGCGTCGTGGCGCTCGCGGCGGTGTCGCCGTTCTGGCTCAAGACCTCGGCGGGCGCGTTCCTGATCGTCTATTCGCTCTACCAGCTGCTGGTGCGGCGCCGGCGCGAGATCGGCGCGTGGGGCGGCAAGGTCGCCGACGGCATCGTCGGCGTCGGCGGCGGGTTTCTCGGCGGCTTTGCCGGCCTGTCGGGTCCGCTGCCGCTGATCTGGCTGCAGCTGCGCGGCGGCGCGAGCGAGGCCCAGCGCGCGACCTACCAGCCGTTCAACCTCATCGTTCTGGCGCTCGCGTGCGTCGGCATGGCGATCGGCGGCCAGCTCACGGTGCCGGTGCTGTGGATCGCGCTGCTCTGCCTGCCGGCGACGCTCGCGGGCGCCTGGCTCGGCGCAAGGCTCTACGGCGGCGTCTCGGCGCAGACCTTTCAGCGGCTGGTGCTGGGCCTGCTGCTCGGCTCCGGCGCCATCCTGATCGCGCAGGCGTTGGGCGCGTAGCCGGTAGCCTGGATGAGGCGCGCAGCGCCGATATCCAGGAGAGGTCGCCCCCGCATGTCCCCCCGCTTTCGCGGGGGTCATGCGGGCTACAAGAAAAAGAAGGGCTGCCCGCGCGGGCAGCCCTTCCATTGTCAAGCCGCGATCCGGCGCCTGTCCGCGCGCAGCGCAGGCAGGCGGCGTGACCGTGACGTGAACGTCACGCGGCGCGCACCTCGTGGGAGGTGGCGATCCAGCTCATGGATGCCGGCGACCGCGGCGATGGACAATGAGACACAGGATCACCTCCTTTCAGTTGTTGCAGGGACCCTATTTATAAGCGCGGAAACTCCGATTCGGAAGAGGCGCGGCATTTCGCCCGCGCAAAGGGGCAAACGAGCGGCGCACGTCCGGCACCCGGGTCCGGCCTCCGGCCGGCCCGAGTGTAGACTCTTGTGGCCGGGGGCGAAGCCCGCGAATATGGCGGCCCGGCCGCGGAAGTCGCCCGATGGAGAACGCAAAACATGCCGCATGCCACCCGCCGCGCCCTGCTCGGGACAGGCTTTTTCGGGGTCATGCTCGAGAGGAGACCGAGATGAGCAATGGAAGTTCGCTTTCGCTCGACGAGATCGAGGATCGCATCAGGATCGCGCGCGACAATATCCGCCAGCTGATCGAGCAGGCGGCCGCGCGGTCGGGCGCCGAGGACGAGGAGCGCAACGCCGACCGGATCGCGGAGCAGAACGAGGAGCTGGAGCAGCTGCTCAAGCAGCGGGAAGCTCTGGCCGGGAAGTGACGGCGCGGCGACGCGGCTTATTGTTTACGCATGATCTTTTTCCGAAAACCGGTGCCCACCCCGTATCAAGTACGGGGCAGGCCTTTTCGGGATCGTGCGCTACAGGTCGAGATCGATCGCGACGTCGGCGAAGCTGAGCGCAAGATCGCCGGCCGCGAGTGCCGCCGCAGGGCCGCGCGGCAGCCACATGAACTGGGGCGAGCGGCTGGCGACGAGCCGGCCGAGCAGCGGGGTCGTGGGCGATATGAAGCCCATGCGGGTGAGCGCGGAGCGATGGGCGGCCGTGGTCGTCGCGGTCACCACCGCGCGGGCGCCGAGGTCGGCCGCGATCGCGACGGCCTCGCCGGCGAGCGCGGCGAGGAGGGCCGGATCGTCATCGGTCGTGGCGAAATCAGTGATCATGGCGGCGCGCAGCCGGTCCAGGCTGCGGCTGCGGCCGGGCGTCATCGGCCGCACCGCCACATAGCCGACCGGCTCGCCGCCACGGCGCGCGACGCTCATGCGGTAGCGTCGCTCGCCGCACACGGACAGGCGCCACGACCATTCGGCGGCGTCGCGCCGCATGTGGGCGGGCAGGTCGCGGCGGCGCCGGGCCTCGATCGCATCGAGCGCATCGCCGAGCGCGCCCAGCGCTTCGCCGCCCGCGCGCTCGAAGCGCTCGAATTGCAGGCCATGGCGCGAGCGCCGCCCGGCGAGGTGCCGCGCGAGCCGTGGCGGAATGAGGAGAAGCATGAGGGACGAGCGGAACGGCCCGGCCCAGCCGAGCTTCTGGAAGTTGGCGATGGCGGCGTCCGAGATCGAGAACGCATAGAGGAAGCGCTCGGATTGATCGAAATGCTGGACCAGCCGCTTGCCCAGGCCTTTGCCGGCGTGGCTGGGGGCGACGTACCAGTCGCAGATCGCGACGGCCGGCTGTGTCGCGCCGGCGATGCTCCACGTGCAGTGGCGCCCGCCGCACAACCCCGCCATGGCGCCGCTTCCTCGATGCACGGCCGCGACGGCAAACTCCGGCGCGGCACGCATCCACCAGAACGCGCGGATGCGCTCCTGTGGCGCAAGGTCGGGCCAGATCGTGGCGACGAAGTCGGCAAGCGGCGCGTGCTCGACCGTGACGGCGGGCACGAGGGCGTAGTCGTCGGCCGCGGCGGCAAGGCGCGAAGCGGGCTCGCTCATGCGGCCGGCTCCGCACTGGGCGCGCCCGCATACGAGCCCATGGTGCGCAGCTCGATGCGGCCGTGGGCGGCTTCGCTTGCGGCGTAGCCGAGAAACCAGTCGAGCGTCGCGAGCTGCTCCTCGCCGCGATAATAGAAGTTGGACGGGTGGAACCAGAAGTGAAAGATTCCGCCGCTCGCCTGCGCGCGCCGGAGGCCCGCCTTGAGCTTGGCGCGGGTGATCGCCGGCAGGACGAAACGGCGCGGGCCGTTGCGTCCCATCAGCAGCATCGACTTCGGGATGTGGATCAGCGCGCCGCGCGGCTCGGCCCGCGCCGGCAAGGGCGGGACCGGCAAGAGCTTGTCGGCGAGATTGGCGACCTGTCCGATGCGCCGGCCGAGGCGGCGCGCCGTGTCGACCCAGCCGACATCGGCGTAATTGAACACCTTGAGGCCGACGCCGGCCACGATGTCGAGATGCCCGGCGGCGCCGCGCGGAAACACGAACGACTCGAAGGCGAGCCCGTGCGCGCGATGAATATCTCGGGCGAACTCGAGATCGGCGCGCGCCTCCTCGGCGTTCGCGCTGTCGAAATAGATGTGGCGGCCGCTGTGCGAGCCGATCTCGTGACCCGCCTTGTTGCGCATGAGGCGCTCGACGATGTCGGGCGCGAACCAGCAGGCTTTTGCGCCCGGCCGCGCGGCGGCGCTCGGCTCGTCGAGCAGCGCCGCCACCACCGCCCAGGTGGCCGGCACCTCATGGCGGTCGAACAGATCGATCAGCGCCGCGCAGATCGGCCTCTCCGCGCTTTCGGCGAGGCGAAGATCCTGCGGCGTGAGGTGGTCCCACACGCCCCAGGCCAGTTCGAGATCGATCGAGATGGTGAGCTTGCCCGCCATGCGGGGAGTTTTAGCATCCTTCGCCGTGCCGACCGCAATGGCCGGCCGCTGGCGTTTCGATGCCTCGGCGCCTATAGAGAGGCGGCCGCGCAGGCATCCCCGCAACCGCACGACACGTCAACGATGGCCGAGCCCATTCGGCGCGACGAGCGCGCCGCCGACAGCGCCAACGCCGAGAAGGACCGCCGCCGCCTGATCGTCGGCGCGGCGAGCAACTATCGGCCGGAGCAGTTGCGCCCGTTCGTCGAATCCTTGCGCGCCAGCGGCTATGCGGGCGACGTCATCATCATGCTGCATTTCTGGAACCTGCCGCTGCGCGCCTATCTGCGCCGCAACGGCATCATCCCGTATCCGATGTGGTCGACCCGCCGGCTGCATGGCCCGGCCGCGACCTACCGCTACCAGCTCTACGCCCGGGTCGCGCGCGAAAACCTCGGCCGTTACGATGAGATGATGGTGACGGATACGCGCGATGTGCTGTTTCAGCGCCACCCCTTCGTCGACCTCACGTCGTCCGCGTGCCATTTCTATCTCGAGCACCCGACCCGGACGGTCGGCGAGGAGCCGACCAATCTGCGCTGGGCAAAACAGTTTCTCCCGCCCGACCAGGCGGCGGCGCTGAGCCGGCACCGCATCAGCTGCAACGGCATCGTGCTCGGCGGCATGGCGGAGATGAATGCGTATCTCGCGCGCATGGCCGCCGATATCCGCAGCGTTCCGATCGAGGAGCGCCGGCTCGGCGCGGCCGATGCCAGCATCCACCATCGCCTCGTCTTCCTTGACGGCGGGGTGGCGGGCGTCGTGATGGAGAACAACGTCCACGTCGCCACCATGGGGCTCGAGCCGGATGCGACCTATGTGGTCGCCGACGACGGCGTGGTGCGGACCGCCGAGGGCCACGTGCCGGCGATCCTGCACCAATACGATCGCGTGCCCGCCGTGCAGGCCGCGCTGGCGCGCCGCCACGCCTGGTTCGGCCCGACGAAATAGCGCATGTCCCGGCGAAGTGGTTGCCGGTTCGCCGAGGAGGACATGCGCCAAAAAATCTGACACAAAAATAGATACTTGGCGTGATGCGGCGTGTTATTCGAAGGCGCATTCGCCGGGATTGACGCAAGACACCATGACTGGGGCACATTCGGCCTTCCGCGCACGCCGCGTGCTGGTGACGGGGCATACGGGCTTCAAGGGCGGCTGGCTCGTGGCCTGGCTGCGCCAGTTGGGCGCCGTGGTCGGCGGTCTTGCGCTGGCGCCCGAGGGGACGCCCAATCTGTTCGAGCAGGGAAGGATCGCGGACGGCATCGCGCATCGTGTGGTCGACATTCGCGATGCCGGCCAGGTCGCGCGCGCCTTCGCCGACCTGCGGCCCGAAATCGTCTTCCACCTCGCCGCGCAGGCGATCGTCGGCGAAGGCTATGCGGAACCGGTCACGACGGTCGCGACCAACGTGCTCGGCACCGCGATCCTGCTCGAGGCGGCGCGCGCCTGCGCGACGACGCGGGTCGTCGTCGTGGTGACCTCGGACAAGTGCTATCGCAACGAGGATCGGGACGGCGCGTTTCGCGAAACCGATCCGCTCGGCGGCCATGATCCCTACAGCGCCAGCAAGGCCGCGGCCGAGATCGTGACCGCGCCCTATTTCGGCGCGATGGCGCAGCGACGCAGCGGCGCCGCGGCGGGCATTCCGTTTCATGTTGCGACCGTGCGCGCCGGCAACGTGATCGGCGGCGGCGATTGGGCGAATTTCCGCATCGTTCCGGATTTCGTGCGCGCGGCGACCGGCGAGGGCCGCCTGCAGCTGCGCGCGCCCACGGCAGTGCGTCCGTGGCAGCATGTGCTCGAGCCGCTCAACGGCTATCTCACGCTCGCCGAGCGCCTATGGGCGGGCGATCCGGGCGCGGTCGGCGCGTGGAATTTCGGGCCGCGTCTGGAAAATGCCGTGACGGTGGCCGAGCTGGTTGCGGCACTGCAGGCCGCGTGGCCGGAACGGCGCGTGCAGGTCGAGGCGATCGACGCACCCTTTCGCGAGGCGACATTCCTGCGGCTCGATATCGACAAGGCCTGGACCGGGCTCGGCTGGCGGCCGAAGTTCGACCTCGCGACCACGGTCGCGTGGACCGCGGACTGGTACCGTGCTCACGCGGCGGGCGGCGATCTGCGCGCCGTCACGGACCGGCAGATTGCCGACTACGCGGCCCTGACGGCGTCATGAAACCGACCGCGCTCGTGACCGGTGCGACCGGCTTTCTCGGCGGCCACCTGGTGCGCGCCCTGCGCGATGCCGGTTTTCCGGTCGTCGCCTGGATGCGCGGCGCAAGCGCGCAAGCCGACGATCCGGGGCTGCGGCGCGAACCCTGGCCGTCGATCGAGATGTTGCCGCCCGCGATCGAGCGGCTGCAGCGTCCGATCGTCTATCACCTGGCGGCGGCGGCGGATCGCCGCGAGAGCGACCCGGCCGCGCTGTTCGAGAGCAACATCCGGCTCACCGCCGAGCTGGTCGCGGCCTGCGCGCGCGCGGGCGTCAGCGGCTTCGTCCATGCGGGCAGCAGCAACGAATACGGCCCGGCGCCGGTCGGCGTGCCGATCCGCGAAAACGCCGCGCTCGCCGCCACCGATCTTTATGGCGCGAGCAAAGCGGCCGCCGGACTGTGGGCGCAGGCGGTCGCGCGCGATGCCGGGCTCGGGTTTGCCTGGGCGCGGCCCTTTGCGTTATACGGCCCCGGGCTGCGGCCGCCGCGCCTGTTGCCAGTCGTGCATGCGGCGCTGCGCCAGAACCGTCCGATCGATCTTGCGCCCGGCGCGCAGATGCAGGATTGGGTCTATGTCGGCGATGCTGCGGGCGGATTGCTGCGCCTCGGCGAGTTCGCCCGGCAAGGCGGGCAGGGGGTGTTCAATCTGTGCACCGGACGCCCGCAGACGAACCGGGAGCTTGCGACCGCGATGGCGCAGCGGATGGGGGCGGATCCCGCCTTGTTGCGGTTCGGCGCGCTGCCGGCGCGGGCGAACGAGCCGCCCTGGCTCGTCGGCGATCCGGCGGCGGCGCGTGAGCTCGGCTGGACCGCGATGACCGATTTGGCGACCGGCCTCGATGCGACCATCGCGGCGTTCGACCGACAGGCAAGAGGCGCAGCATGAAGGTCGTGATCCTCGCCGGCGGTCTCGGCACGCGCATCGCCGAGGAGACCAGCATCAAGCCGAAGCCGATGATCGAGATCGGCGGCCGGCCGCTGCTGTGGCACATCATGCAGATCTACGGCCATCACGGCTTCGATGAATTCGTCGTGTGCCTCGGCTACCTCGGCAGCGTCATCAAGGACTATTTCGTCAACTACACGATGTTGCATTCGGACGTCGAATGCGATCTCGGCGGCGGCGCGGTGAAATTCGTCAACCGGCGCAGCCCGCCGTGGCGCGTCGCGCTGGTCGACACCGGCGAGGCGACCATGACGGGTGGCCGGATCAAGCGCGTCGCCGACCGCGTGCGCGGCGCAACCTTCATGCTCACCTACGGCGACGGCGTCGCCGACGTCGACCTCAAGGCGCTGCTCGCGTTCCACCGCGCGCACGGCAAGCTCGCCACCGTCACGGCCGTGCGTCCGCCCGGCCGGTTCGGCGTGCTCGACGTCGGCCGCGGCGGCCGGGTCGAGGAATTTCGCGAAAAGCCCGACGACGAGATCGGCTGGATCAATGGCGGCTTCTTCGTGGTCGAGCCCGGCATCCTCGACTACATCGACGGCGATGCAACGAGCTTCGAGCGCGAGCCGTTGCATCGCCTGGCCGTCGACGGCGAGCTCATGGCCTTCGAGCATCGCGGGTTCTGGCAGGCGGTCGACACGGTGCACGACAAGCGGCGGCTCGAGGTGCTGTGGGACGGCGGCGCGCCGCCCTGGCGGGTGTGGGCGTGAGCCGGGCGGCTATTCGGGCCTGATATTGGCGGCGCGGATGACCTTGGCGAGGCGCGGAATGTCGGTCCTGATGCGCTCGGCGAACGCGTCCGGCGTGGTCGCTACCGGCTCGAAGCCGATGGCGAGCATCTTCTGCTTCACGTCGGGCGCGGCCATCGCCTTGGCGATGGCGCGGTTGAGGAGATCGATGATCGGCCGCGGGGTCCCGGCGGGAGCGAGAATGCCCTGCGGCGTGTCGTTCTCCTGGTCGGGAAAGCCGGCCTCTGCCATGGTCGGCACGTCGGGCAGGACGCTCGAGCGCATCTTGCTGGTGACCGCAAGCGCGCGCAGCTCGCCCTGCTTGATCGCGCCCGCGACGGGCGCGAGCGCCGAAAAGGCGATCGGCGTGTGGCCGCCGACCACCGAGGCGATCATCGGCCCGCCGCCGGAAAACGGAATGGCGGTGAGGTCGAGCTCGAGCGCGAGCCGAAAAATTTCGCCCGAGATATGTGAGGGCGTGCCGACGCCGCCCATGGCGTAGTTGTCGTATTTGTGCGCGCGGATCAGCGCGACCAGCTCCTTGACGGTCTTGGCCGGCACCGACGGGTGGACGATCAGCACGTTGGGCGTCGTCGCCGCGATGGTGACCGGGGCGAAATCCTTGATCGAGTCGTAGGGGAGCCTGGGATAGAGCGAGGCGTTGATCATGAAGGTCGAGCTGACCACCACCAGCGTATAGCCGTCGCCGGGGGCGCGCGCGGCGAGCGCCGTGCCGATGGTGCCGCCGGCGCCCGGATGGTTCTCGACATAGAAGGTCTTGCCGAGGTCCTCGCCGAGCTTTTGCGCGATCAGCCGGGCAAAAACGTCGCCCGGACCGCCGGCGCCGAACGGCACGATGATGCGCACGGGACGGGTCGGATAGGGGACGTCCTGTGCGTGCGAGCTACTGGCGATCGCGAGGGTGAAGGCGAGCAATGTGCGGGCGAAAGTGCCCATCGAAGTCCTCCCGCGATAGTTTCGCTTGGGGCGTAGCCCGGATGAGGGGCGCAGCCCCGACATCCGGGAGAGCGTACACCCGGATGTCGCTCCGCTCATCCGGGCTACGCGCATCCTACATGGTGAGCACCAGGCGGCCCGTGACCTTGCCGGCGCGCAGGTCGTCGAGCGCGGCTTGCGCCTCGGCGAGCGGCCGCTCGCGGATCGGGATGGGCGCGAGCTTGCCGCTGCGCGCGAGCGCGATCACGTCGCGCGCCTGCGCGAGCGTGCCGGTGAGCGTGCCCTCGATGGTCATCGCCTTGATCGGAAACATGGCGACCGCGGTGGAAAATCCCCCGCCGAGCAGGCCGGTGACCACCACCTTGCCGCCGCGCGTGAGCACGCCGGTCGCGAACGCGAGCGAGGAGTCCGAGCCGACGAAGTCGGCGACCGCGTAAACGCCGCCGGTCGCCGCGAGCACAGCCTTGCGGGCGCCCGGATCGGCCGGATCGAAGGCCGCGGCGGCGCCGGCCGCGAGCGCGGCCGCGCGCTTGCCGGCATCGATGTCGGCGACGAGCGGCGGCCGCTCGAACAGCGCGCGCGCGAGCGCAAAGCCCATGGAGCCGACGCCGCCGAGGCCGATCAGCAGCACGGGCCCGCGCGCCGCATGCGGCGTCAGCCGTTGCAGGGCCGCATAGGCGGTCAGGCCCGAGCACATCAGGGCGGCCGCGAAGGCGGGCGACAGCGGCGCGTAGTCGATGAGATAGCGCGGATGCGCGACCAGCACGTGGGTCGCATAGCCGCCGTCCGCATAGATGCCGAGATGGCGCGGGGCCGCGCAGTTGTTCTCCTCGCCGAACCGGCAGGCCGGGCATTGGCCGCAGCCGATCCAGGGATAGACCGCGACCTTGTCGCCGGGCTTGGCGCCGGCCGCGTCGGCGCCGGCGCGCTCGACGACGCCGGCGATCTCGTGGCCGAGCGTGAACGGCAGCGTGCGGCCCTTGGTGATGTCGAGCCTGTTGTCGCCGCCGAGCCGGAAGTAGCCGTCTTGCACGTGCAGGTCGGAATGGCACACGCCGCAGCGCTCGATCCGCACCAGGACCTCGCTGCCAAGCGGCGCCGCGCAGTCGACGATGGTCTCGCACAAGGGCGCCCCATAGGCGGTGAGCGACTGGCGGACGAGCTTGGTCATGGCAGGTCTCCCGCAAAGGCGCGGGCCAAGGCGACGAAGCCCGCGACCGGAATATCCTCGGCGCGGGCGGTCTCGGCAATGCCGGCGGCGGCGAGCAGCGGGTGCGGATCGCGGCCGAGCGTGCGCAGGCTCTGGCGCAGCATTTTTCGCCGCTGGCCGAAGGCGGCTTCGGTGACGCGCTCGAGGGTGGCGCGATCGCACGGGAGCGGCGCGGCGCGCGGCACGAAGCGCACGACCGAGGAGGTCACCTTCGGCGGCGGCACGAAGGCGGAGGCGGAAACATCGAACAGGATCTTCGCCTCCGTGCGCCAGCCGGCGAGCACGGCGAGCCGGCCGTAGGATTTCCCGCCCGGCGCCGCGACGATGCGCTCGGCCACTTCGCGCTGGAACATCAAGACGAGAGAGTCGTACCAGGGCGGCCACGGCTCGAGCGACAGCCACCGCACCAGGAGCGCGGTCGCGATGTTGTAGGGCAGGTTGGCGATGATGCGCGCCGGGCCCTGGCCGACGTGCGGCGATGGATCGAAATCGAGCGCATCGCCGGAGATCACCGTGAGACGGCCGGGATAGCGCGCCGCGATCTCGGCCAGCGCCGCAATGGCGCGCTCGTCGCGCTCGACCGCGATGACGCGCGCGGCGCCTTCGGCCAGCAGCGCGCGGGTGAGGCCGCCGGGGCCGGGGCCGATCTCGACCACCGTGATCCCGGCGAGCGCGCCGCCGGCGCGCGCGATGCGCGCCGTGAGGTTGAGGTCGAGCAGGAAGTTCTGGCCGAGGGATTTGCGCGCCTTGAGGTCATGGCGACGGATGACCTCCCGCAGGGGCGGCAGGTCGTCGATCGCGCTCATCTCTGCCTCATGATTGTTGGCGCATGTCCTTGTCGGCGAACCGGTAGCCGCTTCGCCGGGACATGCGCTAGACGACGGCGGGTGCCGGCGTACGCGCCGC
>DATBZM010000180.1:0-2330 GCA_036513175.1 Xanthobacteraceae bacterium
CATGGGCGACAGCTTCATGTCGGGCGAGGGCAATCCCGACCGGCCGGTGGTGTTCAGCAACAGCCGCGAGATGGTCTACGACCCGACCAACTCGGACACGCGCGACGTCGCGTCGCGCTCGCTCGCGCCGAGCTATGGAACGTCATCGGCGCCGACCGACTTCAACCCGAAGTCGCTGCCCAAGCGCTACATGGAGGACGAGCAGAAGGGGCTCATCTACAGCCCCAACAGCCGAGACTTCGAGTTGGCGTTCGACAAGGCCGGCGCGCAGTGGCTCTCGCCCGACTGCCACCGCTCGCAATACGGCTATCCGTTCCGCGTCAGCCTCGAGCTCGCGCTGGAAAATCCGCATCGTTCGGTGACGCTTGCGAGCTTCGCGTGCTCGGGCGCCGAGATCGTCCACGGCCTCTTCACCGAGATGGATGCGCGCGAGCAATTCAGCGAGAAGGGCGGCGACAAGGTGGTGTCGCAGTTCGACCAGCTGAGCAACCTGATCTGCCGCAACGGCGCGGCCGGTCGCACCGAGAGCGGCTCCTACACGCTTCCGGTCTACAGCTCGGGCAGCACCTCGATCAGCGAGGAGAGCTTCACCAAGCGCTGGTGCCCGCCGGCGAACCGCAAGCGGCCGATCGATCTCGTGCTGATGTCGGTCGGCGGCAACGACGTCGGCTTCTCGGCGCTCGCCATGTACGCGATCACCAACAGCGCCGACGACCTCGCGCCGATCGCCGGCTGGATCGGCTCGCAGATCCGCTACAACCCGCAGGTCGCGCGCGCCTACATGGGCGTGCTCGACCAGCGCTTCAAGGCGGTGAAGCAGGCGCTCGCCGACGGCTTCGGCGTGGCGCCGGGGCGCGTGGTGCAGAACGCCTATGAGCAGATCCAGTTCGACGAGACCGGCGGCGCCTGCGGCCTGCAGCCGACGCTCGGCCTCGACGTGCATCCGAAGCTCGCCTACAGCCGCGACCGCGTCGTCGAGGTGTCGAATTTCGCCCATGAGCTGCAGGGCCGGCTCGAATGCATCGACGACGCGAAGAAGCCGGGCTGCCCAGCGGGCCTCGCGACCGGCGCCGGCACCGGCTTCCACCTGGTCACCGACCACATGGCCGAGTTCGCCAAGCGCGGATTGTGCGCGCGCGATCCGGCCCATGCGTTCGCCGACCAGATGGCGATGGGCATGCCGCGCGTGTCGCACGCGTCGCAAGACTGGGAGCCGTACTCGCCCGCCAACACGATCCCCTATGCGCATCACTGGCGGCTCGTGCGCAACCCGAACGACACCTTCCTGATGGCGAATACGCATCGCGAAGGCATCTCGCTGTTCGACGTGCTGCAGCCGGCTTATTCGGCCCTCTACAGCGGCGCGTTCCACCCGACCGCCGAAGGGCACGCGATCGTGGCCGATCACGTCGTCAAGCACGCGCGCGACATTGTCGACGCGAAGGCCGTGCCGATTCAGCGGCAGGCGCTGCGCTAGCACGCCTCTCGACGCATCACTGCTTCATGGCCGGGCCACAGTCCGGCCATGATCGTTTTCGCCGTGTGCGGTTTCGCCCTGCGCGCGCCATCGCGTTCCCGAGGAACGGCCGGCAAGCCCTGGCGTTATCCCTTCATCGCGAGGCGGCGCGAGTCGGCGCCGTTTGCGCCCATCAAGGGAGATCAGCGATGAACTGGGACCAGATGCAAGGGAACTGGACGAAAGCGAAGGGCAAGCTGCGCCAGCAATGGGGCAAGCTCACCGACGACGACATCACGCTCATCGACGGCAAGCGCGAGGAGCTCGCCGGCCGCCTGCAGGAGCGCTACGGCTACCAGAAGGAACAGGCCGAGAAGGAAATCGACACCTGGATGAAGAAGGCGTCGTAGCCACATCGGCGCTCCTGTCGTTGCGTCGATGTAGCGTCAAGTAGGGCCGGCCCGGGTCTCCCGGCCCGGCTCTTTGCGTCGGATCCGGTTGCTCGATCAGTCGAAATCACGACCAATTTGTGCTAGTAGTGGCGCCCATGAATATTGCCGTAACTCAAGCTGCCGAAGGCCTTCCACGCCGCGCATTCAGCGTCGCGGATGTTCGCCGCATGATCGATATCGGTGTCTTGCACGAGGACGAGAAATTTGAGTTGGTCGGGGGCGAAATCGTCATGATGACGGCTGGGGGATTTGCCCATGAGTGGATCAAGAGTCACTTGATCCTGGCGATTGTGCCGTCGCTGCCTGCTACTTCCATTCTCACCGCCGAGGGCTCGCTTCAGCTCGCTGGCGATATCCTGGTTGTGCCCGATCTTGCCATCATCTCGCGCGTTGCATTCAAGCCTGGTGTCAACAATTTCGCG
>DATBZM010000181.1:0-11399 GCA_036513175.1 Xanthobacteraceae bacterium
ACGCCGAGAATGAGGGACCGCATATGGCCAACGACTGGAACCGCTATGGCCCGACCGCGGCGCGGCCGGCGGGCAAGCCCGGCCGCACGACCCGGCCGCAGAGCGTCACCATCGACCTGCACGCGCATATCGCGCTCCCGCGGGCGGCCGAGCTCGTCAAGCCGCACCTCGATCTTTCGACCATTCCGCTTGCGCGCTACAGCACGCCCGAGACCAAGGCGATCAATATCCGCCAGGACGCGGAGCGCACCGCGGTGATGACGAGCTACGACCAGCGCCTCGCCGATCTCGACGCCATGGGCATCGATCTCCAGCTCGTCATGTGCGCGCCGAACCAGTGCTACTACACGGTGCCGCTCGATATCGCAGTGGCGTCGGCCCACATGGTCAATGACGGCATCGCCGAATACGTCGCGGGACGGCCCGACCGCTTCGTTGCGCTCGGCACCGTGCCGATGCCGGACGGCGCCGAGGCCGCCAAGGAGCTCGAACGCTGCATGACCCGGCTCAAGTTCAAGGGCGTGCAGATCCTGACCAACGTGGCGGGCCGCGAGCTCTCCGACCCCGCCTTTGCGCCGTTCTGGGAGAAGGCGGAGGAATTGCAGGCGCTCGTGCTGCTGCACCCGCTCGGCTTCACCGAAGGGCAGCGCCTGTCGCGCTTCTATTTCAACAACGTCATCGGCAACCCGTTCGAGACCACGCTGGCGCTGCATTATCTTATCTTCGACGGCGTGCTGGAGCGCCATCCCGACCTCAAGATCCTCGCCGTGCACGGCGGCGGCTATCTCGCCGCCTATTCGGGCCGCATCGACCACGCCTGGGGCGCACGCTCGGACTGCAAGGCGGACTTGCCGAAACCGCCGACGCACTATCTCAAGAAGATCTATTTCGACACCGTGGTGTTCACGCCGGTGCAGCTGCGCGCGCTGATCGAGACCTTCGGCGCCGACCACGTCGTGCTCGGCACCGACTATCCCTACGACATGGCCGAGTACGAGCCGATCGAGCACCTCATGTCGGCGGGGGTCGATGCGGCGACGCTCGCAGGGATCGCGGGACTGAATGCGAAGAAGCTGCTGGGTCTATGATCCTCGTCATGCCCGGGCTTGTCCCGGGCATCCACGTCTTAACGCTGCCGCTGCAAGCAAGACGTGGATGGCCGGGACAGGCCCGGCCATGACGGAAACCGCTCACGCACAAAGGAAATCCAGCACCGCCGTCTCCGCCATGACGGCTTGCGGGATGCCATGCCGCTCGGACCGCGCCCGCTCCTCGGCGGTCTGCGTCGCCTGCAGATAGGCGCCAAGGTGCCGTGCGCGTTCGATGATGCGGGCGTTGACCGGCAATCGACGGGCCTCGAAGCGGCGCAACGCATCGGCCACGTCATCCGCCGCGTCGAGCGCCGCGGCGAGCACGACCGCGTCCTCCGCCGCCTTCGACACGCCGGCCGCGACATGCGGGCGGGCGACGAAGGCGGCGTCGCCGATGATCGCGATGCGCCCGAACGCCACTCGCGGGCTCTCCAGATCGTAGATCGGCTGCAGGATCGGCTCGCTCATCAGCCGCACGATCGCCCGCAGTTGCGGCGCGAGCAGGCGCTCCGCCGCCGCGCGCATGTCGGCGATGGCGGCGCGGCGGATCAGCGGCGGCGGGATGGAGATTGCATGCAGCGTGCCGCGCTCGTCGGTGAGGAGGCGCGGCAACTCGCTCGCCTCGTCGGCCGGCCGGTACCACACCACATTGTAGCGGCGATGACCGGGCCGCAGATCGTTGTCGGGACCGGCGACTGGATAGCCGAGAAACTGCTCGCCAGGCGGCAGGCAGAACGTCATGTACTCGAACAGCTCGCGATGGACCGCGGGCGGAAAAACATCCTCGGCGATGAGCGAGCGCCAGGCCACATAGCCGGCATAGAGCGGTGCGAGATCCTGCAGGCAGGACTGGCGGACGGTCGAGCGCAGGCCGTCGGCGCCGACCAGCAGGTCGGCCTCGACGCTCGTTCCGTCGCTCAATTGAGCAACGACCGAGCGATCGCTTTGCGCGAAGGCGACGAGGCCCGTGCCGCGGCGATAGCGGTCGGGTGGAAATCCGTCGCGCAAGATGCGATAGACCCGCTCCCAGGCGGTCAGGATTTGCGGACAGTCCATGCGGCTCGCCGCGCGCCCCTCCGAATCGAGGATCAGCCGCGTGCGCACCTCGACGCCGAGATCGCGCATGTCGAGGCGGAGCGCCCGCAGGGTCTCGATCAATACCGGCTGGGCGACGATGCCGGCGCCGCGTCCCGCCAGCTCGCTCTCGACCCGCTCGACGATCTCCACGTCCCAGCCGCGCTCGCGCAGGGTCAGGCCGGCGAGCAGCCCGCTCATCGAGCCGCCGACGATCAGCGCGCGCCGTCCGCCCCGCCTTGCCATGTTCCCTGTCCGGTCGCGAATGAGTATATTGGGTCGACCATCACTGGAGGAATGCCATGGCGATGTCCATGACCGACAAGCAGACGGCGCGCAGCGACAAGAGCGCGTGGCCCGCCCCGATG
This sequence comes from Xanthobacteraceae bacterium, assembly GCA_036513175.1. Taxonomy (GTDB): domain Bacteria; phylum Pseudomonadota; class Alphaproteobacteria; order Rhizobiales; family Xanthobacteraceae; genus JAVDCA01. The sequence goes on from DATBZM010000181.1 coordinate 2,534, forward strand.
CAGCAGGAGTTCGAGCGCGAGGCGCAGAGCAACAACGGCTGCGTCGGCAGCGAGCTCGTGTCGGAAAGCGAGCGGGTGCGGGTGTGGACCATCCGCCTCGAGCCGGGCCAGCGCTTCGGCTTCCATCGCCACGTGCTCGACTATTTCTGGACCTCGGTATCGGGCGGGCGCGGCCGCCAGCACCTGATGGACGGCACCACCGTCGAATACAGCTACCAGCCCGGCGAAACGCGCCACGAGACCTATGGCGCGGGCGAGTACAAGGTGCACGATCTGGAAAACATCGGCGACAAGGAGCTGGTGTTCATGACGGTCGAGTTCCTCAACAGCGCCAACAAGCCGTTGAGCCTCCCGCAGTCGGTGCGCGACGCCGCGGCCGCATAGCCGGCTTCGATCCGGCGCCGGCGCACCTGTCGTCCGCCATCCCATCAACGCAACTCGGCATCTCGAGTTGGGCCGTTCGACATGGCGAAAAGCTGTGGCGGCGGGCCGTGAGACTAGCCAAGCGCTTGACCTTCCTGCACACTGCCCGCAATAGACCGGCCGCGAGATGCCATCGTGGGCGCTTCGCGCGGGACGTTGGGGGGAGCATGCAGACTTCGGCCGGGACGGCTCACCACCATGGCTTGCCTGACGCAGCGTTGCGCGGCGGTTCGCCGCGTCGACGGCAGCGGCGGCGCGCTTGAGGGTCGTGTCGTCTTGGTGTGAATAGGTCCCGGTCGAGGCGCGGATGGATTTTTCAGCCGATCTCCTGGTGAACGCGCTGGTCGCCGGGCTGCTGCTCGGCGGCTTCTACGCCGCCGTGACGGTCGGCATTTCGATATCATTCGGCATTCTCGACATCGTCAATATCGCGCATCCCGGATTCGTCATCGTCGGCTCCTACATCGCCTATATCGTCAATTCGCAGTTCGGGCTCGATCCCATCCTGGTCGGCATCGTGGCGCTGCCGGCGTTCTACGCACTGGGCGCCCTCATCTATCAGATCTATTATGTCTCGTTCGAGAAACGCGGCCAGGAAGCGCTGCGCGGGCTCGCGTTCTTCTTCGGCATCCTGTTCATCACCGAGGTCGTGCTGATCCTCGTGTTCGGCGTCGATTACCGCTACGTCAGCGCGCCCTATATCGACAAATCCTACACCATCGGTCTCGTCCAGCTGCCGATGCGCATGGTGGTGCCGTGCGTCATGTCGCTCGTCATGCTGGCCGGGCTGCAGCTCTTCCTCGGCCGCACCTTTCTCGGCCGCGCCATCATGGCGGTGGCGCAGGACCAGGGCGCGCTGCGGCTGATGGCGGCCGACCCGATCAGGATCAAGCGCATCGCCTTCGCGATCTCGATCGCGACCTGCTCGCTCGCCGGCGCGTTTCTCATCATCATCCAGCCGGTCGAGCCCTCGATCGGCCGCGAATACATCGGCCGCGTGTTCGCCATCTGCGTGCTCGGCGGGCTCGGCAGCCTGCCCGGCACGCTGATCGGCGCCATGCTGCTCGGCATCGTCGAAAGCTTCACGGCGACGCTGTACGGGCCCTCATGGGCGCCGGCGATCTCGTTCGGCCTGCTGCTGCTCACCCTCGCGCTGCGGCCGGCCGGCCTGTTGGGACGCTAGGCCGTGCGCACCACGACCTTCTTCGCTGCCGCGGTCGGCGCCGCCGCCCTGGTCTTCGTCGTCGCCTGCCTGATCGGCAACGACTACCTGTTCTTCGCCGGCTACACGGTGGTGCAGTTCATCGTGCTCGCCGCCGCGTGGAACATCCTCGGCGGCTACTGCGGCTATGTGAATTTCGGCACGGCCGGGTTTTTCGCGCTCGGCGCCTATACGGCGGTGTTCTTCCACAAGACCTATCCGCTGCCGATCCCGGTCCTTCTCGTCATCGCGGCCGGCGTCTCCGGACTGATCGGCCTCGGCACCGGCTACCTGACGCTGCGGCTGCGCGGCGCGTTCTTCTCCATCGCGACGCTCGCGCTCGCGGTGGTGCTGCAGACATTCGTCGTCAACTGGGACTATGTCGGCGGCTCGCGCGGCGCCTATGTGATCCGCCCCGACAACATCGACGTCTTCGGCTTCCAGCTCGATTATATCCGCTACCTCTGCCTGATCATGCTTCTGCTCGCCGCCGTCGCGGTGGCAATTGCGCGCACCATCGAGCGCTCCAAGCTCGGCTACGGCTTCGCCACCATCCGCGATGACGAGCTCGCCGCCGAGGCTTCGGGCGTGCCGACGCTCAAGCTCAAGCTGATCGCGACCACCCTGTCGGGCGCGCTGATGGGCATGGCCGGCGCGCCCTTTCCCTATTACATCGGCTACGTCGAGCCCGCCTCGACCTTCGGCCTGCCGTATGCGGTCAATTCCATCGCCATGCCGCTGATCGGCGGCACCACCGTCTGGTTCGGCCCCCTGATCGGATCGATCCTGCTCGGCACGCTGACGCAGATCGCGACCGTGACGATCTCGTCCGCCGTGAACCTGCTCCTGGTCGGCCTGCTGCTGGTCGGCTTCGTCATCGTCGCGCCGAACGGCCTCGTCGGCCTGATCAGGGATTTCCTGCGCGTCGCCGCGCCGGGGCGCCCGGACGTGCGATCGATCGGCCTCGTTGCGCTGGCGAGCTTCGGCTTCATTGCAGGCGTGCTCGAAGTCGTGTTCGGCCTCGCCGTCGTGACGGCGCCCGACCCGACCGGGGTGGCGCTGGCGAGCGCCCGCCTCGTTCTCGCCGCGCTCTGGCTCGTATCCGCCTATGGGCTGATGACGATCCAGCGCTGGAGCCCGTCCACGGCGACGCTCGCGTTCGCCCTATCGCTTCCGATCGCCGCCACGAGTATCTGGCTTGACCGCACGCCCACGAACGTCGCGCTGCGGGCAGCCATCATCGCGATCGCGATCGTCGCGATCTTCTTCCTGCAGCGGCCCGACGTGCGGCGGCTCTATCAGCCGCGCCGCGAGCAGGAGGCCGCCGCATGACCGCGCTCCTTGAGGTCGCAGGCCTCGGCAAGCGCTTCGGCGGCTTCGTCGCGCTCGACGGCATCGACATCGAGGTCGCCGAGGGCGAGCGCCTCGGCCTGATCGGGCCGAACGGCTCAGGCAAGAGCACACTGGTCAATTGCCTGTGTGGCACGCTCGCCCACGAGACCGGCACCGTCAGATTCGAGGGCCGCACCCTCGACGGGCTGCCGGCACACGCCCGCACCCGGTTCGGGCTCGCACGCACTTTCCAGCTGCCGCGTCCGTTCGTCAGCATGTCGGTCGCCGACAATCTCAAAGTGCCGCTGCTCTACGCGATCGATCGGCGCGCGCACGGGCATCTCACGGCGGCGCAGACCGAGGCGCGCTGCGAGGAGCTCTTGCGCCTCGTCGGCCTCGTCGATTGCGCGCACAAGTTTCCCCGCGACCTCACCCAGGTCGACATGCGCAAGCTCGAGCTGGCGCGCGCCATGGCGGCCGAGCCCAGGCTACTGATCGCCGACGAGGCGATGGCGGGGCTGTCGCATTCGGAGGTGAGCGACATCGTCGCGCTGCTGATCCGGCTCAACGAGCGCGGCACCACCGTCATCCTGATCGAGCACATCATGCGCGCTGTGATGCACTTCTCGCAGCGCCTCGTCGTGCTCGTCTCCGGCCGCAAGATCGCCGACGGGCTTCCCGACGAGGTCATCCGCGACGCCGAAGTCGAGAGGGCGTACCTTGGCCAATAGCATCAGCGTCGAGGGCATCCACGCCGCCTACGGCGCCGTCCGCGTGCTGGAGGACGTGTCGCTCACCGTCGGCGGCGGCGAGACCGTGGTGCTGCTCGGCACCAACGGCAACGGCAAGAGCACGCTCATGAAGAGCATCATGGGCATCGTGCGGCCGAGCGCCGGGCGGATCATGGCGGAGATCGACGGCATCACGCACGACCTCATCGGCTGCTCGACCGAGGAGATCGTCGATCTCGGCATCGCACTGGTGCCGGAAGGCCGGCGGCTGTTTCCGCGCCTGTCGGTCGAGGAAAACCTGCTGCTCGGCGCCTTCCGGCCGAAGGCGCGGGCGGAGATCAAGCGCAATCTCGATTTCTGCTTCGAGGCGTTTCCCCGCCTCGCCGAGCGGCGCAGCCAGCTTGCCGGCAGCATGAGCGGCGGCGAGCAGCAGATGCTGGCGCTCGCCCGCGCGCTGATGTCGGCGCCGCGCATCCTTCTCGTCGACGAGCCGTCGGTCGGTCTCGCGCCCGTGCTGGTGAGCCGCACCATCGACAAGATCAAGGAGCTCAAGGACCGCTATCAGCTCACCGTGCTGATGGCCGAGCAGAATTTCCCCCAGGCGCTGCGCATCGCCGACCGCGGCTACGTGATCGTGCACGGCAAGATCGCGTTCGAGGGCAAGTCGGCGGACGAGCTCAACAACAACGATTTGATCCGCAAGTTTTATCTCGGATTGTGAACGTCGTCATTGCGAGCGAGGCGAAGCAATCTCGCTCCGCTCGCGCATGCGTGTGCCGATCGCGATTGCTTCGTCGCGCTACGCGCTCCTCGCAATGACGAAACAAAACGCCGCGCGGCGAGGCCGCGCGGCGCGTCGATGACGAGAAGTCTTACTTCGCCTTTTCGTAGGGATAGATCACGCTGCCCGAGGCGAGGTCCGCGGGCGTCAGCACGACCTGCGTCTTGACGTCCTTGAACTGGTCGGCATCGTTGCCCTTGACGTTCTGGAACTGGACCTGCAGCACGCGCGACTGCGCCCACTCGCCGCCCTTGCCGAACTTCACGTCGCCCAGCACGGTATGGAAGGTGCTGGCGCGGATGTAATCGGCGAGCTTCTGGTCGTTGAGGCTCTTGGTCGCCTCGATCGCCTGCTGCAGCACCTGCAGCTGGGCATAGGCCTGCGGCGCCATGTAGTAACCGAGCGCGTCGACGCCCTCCGCCTTCGCGCGCGCCTGATACTTCTTCATCAGGTCCTCGACGCCCGGAAACATCATCTTCGGCACCGGGAGCCAGAAGTCGTAGTTGACGAAGCCGTTGAGCAGCGGGCCGAGCTGCGCCTTGAGCGCGGTGTTCTGCAGGCCGACCATGCCGCCGCCGATCATCCTCGGCTTGAAGCCGACCTCGTTGACGGCGCGCACGATGCCGACCGAATCGGGCGGATAGGAGCACACCACCACGATGTCCGGATTGGTCGCCGCGATCGCGCGCACGATCGAGGTGTAGTCGGTGGTCGAGGGTGGGTAGGTCTTGTCGTAGACGACCTTGAGGCCGGCCGCCTTGGCATTGACCCGGGCGCCGTCGGCCGCGTTGCGCGAGAATTCCTGATCGGCAGCGACGATCGCGACCGTCGTCGGCTTCGGGTTCTGCGCCATTGCGGTGTCGAAGAAGCCCCTGGTGAAGGAGGGCTTCGGATCGGGACCGGACGGGATCATCACGAAGTAGTTCGGGTAGTTGAACTCGGAGTTCACGCCGAGGCCGAGCAGGCCGATGAACAGCTTCTTGCGCTGCATCATGATCGGCATCGCGGGCGCCAGCATGACGGTCGCATAACCGCCGATCACGAGGTCGACCTTGTCGACGTCGAGCAGCTTGGTGTAGATGCCGGGCACCGTCGAGGGGTTGGACTGGTCATCGTAGTAGACGAGCTTGACCTGCCGTCCGAGCAGCCCGCCTTTGGCATTGATGTCTTCTTCCCAGATCTTCTGCGCGAGCAGCGCCGACTTGCCGTTCGGCCCGAGGCCGCCCGTCATCGCCATGCTGTAGCCGATCTTGATGGGGCCCGACTGGGCCACGGCGCCGGTCGCCGCGGCGAGCGATGCGGCGGCGGCGGCAAGCAGCGCCGCGCGCGCAAGCAGACGTCTGGAAATCATCTAGGTTCCTCCCGGTTGAATCGTTGATTTCCCGGCATTTTACGATTAATCGCCGCGCTGGCGCCAGAGGCTAACCGACGCATGCTTAACCGCGCGGGCGGCCGCCTCAGCGCGGCGTCGCGTCGCCGCCATCGACGATGACGTTCTCGACCTCGCCGGCGCCGTCGCGGCGGAAGGCGGCGGCGGCCACGTATTCGGGCGAATTGAAGCAGGCGACCGCCTGCTCGAAGGTCGGAAACTCGATCACCACGAAGCGGTGAAACTTGTCCGGCCCCTCCATGATCTGGAAACGCCCGCCGCGCGCCAGCACCTTGCCGCCGTACTTGGCAAAAATCGGCGGCAGCGGATCGGTGTATTTCTTGTACTCGACCGGATCGATCACGCGCGAGCGCGCAACCCAATAGGCAGGCATCGAAAGCTCCTTGGCAAGCTCCTGGACATCACGCAAAAACCGGCCGCACAATTGGGGCGACTCTTTCGCCCTGTCAAACCGAGGAAATGCATGGCTCGCCGCCTGATCGACATATCGGTGCCGCTCGAGAACGACGTCGCGGCCGACCCGCCCGGCTACGGTCCGGCGATCGAGTATCGCGACCATGCGGCGACCGCGGCCGAGGTGGTGCAATTCTTTCCCGGCCTCACGGTCGATGACCTGCCCGACCGCGAGGGCTGGGCGATGGAGTGGGTCAGGCTCTCGACCCATTGCACCACCCACCTCGATGCGCCCTATCACTTCGCCTCGACCATGGACCACGGCAAGCGCGCCATCACGATCGACGAGGTGCCGATCGACTGGTGCTTTCAGCCGGGCGTGAAGCTCGACTTCCGCCATTTCCCCGACGGCTACGTGGCGACGGCGGCCGACGTCGAAGCCGAGCTCAGGCGCATCGGCCACACGCTTTCGCCGCTCGAGATCGTGGTGGTGAACACGAGCGCCGGCGCCGCCTATGGGCGGCCGGACTACGTGGCACGCGGCTGCGGCATGGGGCGCGAGGCGACGCTCTATCTGCTCGAGCGCGGCGTGCGCGTGACCGGCACCGACGGCTGGAGCTGGGATGCCCCCTTCATCCACACCATGGCGCGCTACGCCAAGACGCGTGACGCCAGCATCATCTGGGAAGGCCACCGCGCTGGCCGCGAGATCGGCTACTGCCACATCGAGAAGCTGCACAATCTCGAGACGCTGCCGGCCGACGGCTTCATGGTGAGCTGCTTCCCGGTCAAGGTGCGCGGTGGCTCGGCCGGCTGGACGCGGGCGGTCGCGATCCTTGATGAGGCCAGGTGAAGCCTGGAGCCCTCCGCGGACGTCAACGGATGCTCAGCCCCTGCCGCCGCCAGCGTGACGCGTGAGCATCGCCTCCATCACGTTCTGCAAAGCCGGGGCATCCGTCGTGATGATCTCCCACAGGATGGCGTCGTCAACGGCAAAATATTCGTGGCGGATTCGATTGCCGATGCTCCTTATTTGCCCCCAGGGCTCCGTGGGATAATCGGCGAGCCAGTCATCTGGGATCTTTCGCACGGCCTCGGAAATAGTCTGGATCGCATAGGCAGCGGCGCGACGCGCGATCGGATCGCTCCGAAAGGCCTGCAACGCCATCCGGTCGGCGATCTGGTGGAGAACCGCGATCTCCACCAAGCAATCCCGGATGGCGATCGTCGGGTCCTTCGGCATCAGGCGACCCGGATGGCGTCTCGCTCTATGTTCTCCCGCATCAACGGATGCAGGGCGTTCCGCGTCGTGATCGTGACGGGAATGCCGAGAGACCTCGATATCGCTTCCTCGATCTGCATCAAGCGGAACATATTCGGGATTTTGTTGGCGGGATCGTAGTCGATGAAGAGATCGAGATCGCTGTCGGGTCGCGCATCGTCGCGCGCGCGCGATCCGAAGACAAAAAGAGCGGTTGCGCCGTTCTCACGCAGAGCGACATCATATGCCCGCAAGCTATCGATAAGGTCGGCGCGCTTCATGGTCAATTATTGCCACAAGTTGCGTCGTATGGCGAGGCGCGCCCGGTCGTTTCAGTGGACCCGCGCCAGATAGTAGGCGAGGTCGGCGAAGTCCTGTTCCTGCAGCGGTGCGACGACTTCCGCCATGGTGGCATCATAGCCGGTTCGCGCACCCGATTTGTACTCGCGCAAGGCCTTCAGCAGATAGTCCTCGCGCTGGTCGGCGATGCGCGGCACCTGGTCCTGGCCGGCGAAGTTGGGCGTATGGCACGAATTGCAGCGGTTCCTGGCGACGAGGTCCTTGGCACGCGCGATGCGCGCGGCATCTTCCGCGCCGGCCACCGGCGGAGGGGCCGGGAGCTTGGCGATGTAATCGCCAAAGGCGCGCAGGTCGTCGTCGGTCATGCCCTGCGCCATCTGGTTCATCACATCGGATTTGCGCAGCTTCTCGCGAAACATGTAGAGCTGCGTCAACGCATAGGCAGACTGCTGCGCGCCGAGCGAGGGCGTGTCCGGATTGGGCGACTCCCCCTTGTCGCCGTGGCAGGAGACGCAGGCGGGCAGCCGGTCGTGCAACGCGTCGGCGTTCGATGGTGCGGCGGCAAAAAGGATCGCCGCGGTCAGCGCCGCACGAAGCGGGGTTTTCATGGCGAAAGTCCTGTACCTTGCCAATAGAAAGGCCGAGGGCGCAGCGCGCCCTCGGCCTCGTCGGGTCGTTGTCAGCGGTTCGCGGTCTTCGGCTGGTTGCCGTAGGTCACGCGATAGACGGCGCCGTCGTAGTCATCGGAGATCAACATCGATCCGTCCTTCATCGGCTGCACGTCCACCGGGCGGCCGATGTACTTGTTGTCGACGATGAAGCCGGTGATGAACGGCTCGACCGACTTCACGCTGCCGTCGCGGTTGAGCTTCACCACCGCGATGTCGCCGCCGAACTTGTGGGTCTTGTTCCACGAGCCGTGGCGGGCGACGAAGATCGCGCCGCGATACTCCGCCGGGAACATGGTTCCGGTGTAGAAGCGCATGCCGAGCGCGGCGGCGTGCGGCCCCATGAGGGCGACCGGCGGCACAAACTCGCTGCAGGAATGCCCCCA
>DATBZM010000182.1:0-9317 GCA_036513175.1 Xanthobacteraceae bacterium
GCGCGGCTCGCGCTGCTCTGCCGCGAGCCGGTCGGCGCGGACAGCGTCGAATTCTTCGCCCGGGCGTGATAGAGCCACGCCATGTTCACCGGCATCGTCACGGACATCGGCGAGGTGTTGAGCGTCAAGGCGCGGGCCGACAACCTGCATCGCCTCAAGATCGCCTGCGGCTACCCGCGCCTCGGCATCGTCGACGGCGCCTCGATCGCCTGCTCGGGCGTCTGCCTCACGGTGGTCGGCGCCGGCGCGGAGGACGGCCGTACCTGGTTTGCGGCGGATGCCGCCGCCGAGACGCTCCGCCTCACCACCGCCGCAACCTGGCGGCATGGTTCGCGGCTCAATCTCGAGCGCGCGCTCAAGATCGGCGACGAGCTCGGCGGGCATCTGGTGTCCGGCCATGCCGACGGCATCGCCGAGGTGATCGCGCGCGAGGATCTGCCCGAGATGGCGCGGCTCGCGTTCCGCGCGCCGGCCGCGTTGTCGCGCTTCATCGCCCAGAAGGGCTCGGTCGCGCTCGACGGCGTCTCGCTTACCGTCAACGAGGTCGCGGACGATACGTTTGCGGTGCTGGTGATCCCGCACACGCTGCAGGTGACGACGTTGGGCGCGCTGGGCATCGGCGACAAGGTCAATCTCGAGGTCGATCAGATGGCGCGCTATGCGGCGCGGCTGATGGAAGGGCGGTGAGACAGCATGGCCGGGCCGCGCAAGGCAGCAAGCAAGGACGAGGGCACGCTCGCGGGCGCGCGCCTGCTCGTGGTCGAGGCGCGCTACTACGAGGGCATCGCCGACGCGCTGCTCGCCGGCGCCAAGCGTGCGCTCGATGCGGCGCAGGCCGGCTGCGACGTCGTGACGGTGCCGGGGGCGCTGGAAATCCCGCAGGCGATCGTGATCGGACTCGACGCCGCATCAAAGCGCAAGGCGCCCTATGACGGCGTGGTCGCGCTCGGCTGCGTGATCCGCGGCGAGACCAGCCATTACGACATCGTTGCCGGCGAGTCGGCGCGCGCCATCATGGATATCGGCGTTGCGCGCGGCGTTCCGGTCGGCAACGGGATCCTGACGGTCGACAAGGAGGAGCAGGCCTGGGCGCGCGCCCGTCCCGAGGGGCAGGACAAGGGCGCCGCGGCCGCCGAGGCGGCGCTCGCGTTGATTCGGCTCAAGCGATCGCTGGCGAAACCGCGGGGCCCGCGGTGAGCGCACCGAAGGACAAGGCTAACCGGCGCGGCGCCGCGCGGCTCGCCGCCGTGCAGGCGCTCTACCAGATGGACATCGCCGGCAAGGGGCTCAACGACATCCTCGCCGAGTTCGAAAGCCACTGGCTCGGCCGCGAGGTCGAGGGCGAGCAGTATCTGCCGGCCGAGGCCGCGTTCTTTCGCGACATCGTCGGCGGCTTTGCGGCCGAGCAGCGCCGGCTCGATCCGCTGATCGACCAGGCGCTCGCCGTGGGCTGGCCGCTCAAGCGGGTCGAGGCGATCGTGCGCGCCGTGCTGCGCGCCGGCGCCTATGAGCTCGACAAGCGCGCCGACATCCCGGCCCGCGTCGTCGTCTCCGAATATGTCGGCGTCGCCAACGCCTTCGTCGAGCGCGAGGAGACCGGCATGGTCAATGCGGTGCTCGACACGCTGGCGCGCAAATTCCGCGCCGGGGAGTTCGCCCCGGCGCCCGGCTGACGCGCGTGTAGCTAAACGCGTATGGTGCGCCGATGGGCGCCCGCAAACCCAATCCCGAGTCCGCCGAGGACCGCCTGATAGCGCGGCATTTCCGTCCGCTCGCGACGCATCCGGGCGCGCTCGGCCTCATCGACGATGCCGCCGTCATCACGGTTCCGGCCGGCCATGAGCTCGTGCTCAAGACCGACGGCGTCATCGCGGGCGTGCACTTCTTTCCCGACGATCCGCCCGAGACGGTCGCCAGGAAGGCGCTGCGCATCAATCTCTCCGACCTCGCTGCCAAGGGCGCAAGACCGCTCGGCTTCCTGTTGTCGATCGCGCTCACCCGCGAGGTCGTCGACGGCTGGCTCGCGCGTTTCACCCGCGCGCTCGGCGCCGACGCGAAGAAGTTCGGCTGCCCGCTGCTCGGCGGCGACACCGACCGCACGCCGGGGCTCGTGTCGGTGACGATCGCGGCCTTCGGCACGGTGCCGCGCGGCACCATGCTGCGGCGCGACCGGGCGCGCGCGCGTGACCGCATCGTGGTGACCGGCACGATCGGCGACGCCGCGCTCGGCGTCATCCTGCGGCGCGACCCCAAGGCCGCCGCACGCTGGGGGCTCGATCGCCGCCTGCGCGAGCATCTCTTGCGCCGCTATCTCGTGCCGCAGCCGCGCAACGCGCTGGCGGCGGCGCTGCGCCGCGCCGCGCACGGTGCCATGGATGTCTCGGACGGGCTTATCGGCGATCTCGCAAAGATGTGCCGCGCCTCGCGCCTCGACGCGCAGGTCGACATCGCGCGCGTGCCGCTGTCGCGCGCGGCCCGTACGGCGCTTGCGGCCGAACCGGCGCTGATCGACACGATCCTCACCGGCGGCGACGATTTCGAGGTCATCGCCAGCGTCCCGGCCCGCAACGTCGCGGCCTTGCGCGGGGCGGCGCGTCGCGTCGGCGTTCGGTTGACCGAGATCGGCGGTTTCGCCGCCGGCGCGGGCAACGCGCATTTCCGCGATGCGCAGGGCAGGGCGCGCACATTCGCTCAGGCTTCCTATAGCCATTTCTGATCGCGTCGTTGCCGGCGGAAGGCCGGGATTGTTCTTGCTTTGTTCTCGCAATGTAGTACGTTGCCAAACCGCGGATGCGGAGGCTGCGTGACGGTATCCGCACGAGCGTCTCGGAGGGCGGATGATCTTGAGAATCATGAATGGGCGCAGAACACCGCGTGAGGCGGTCGTGACGATGACCACCGTGCGAAAGAGAGCGCGGCGGCTCGGGGCGGCGGCGTTGGCCGCGCTTGTGCTCGCGACACGAGTGATCATCGGCACGACACAGGCGCAGGAGCCGCGAATCCTTTCTCCGCCATATCCGGAGGCCCCGAAACTCGTGTGGTTCAGCGTGAGCGGGCTGGACCAGGATCACAATAAGCTCGACGCAATTCTCGGAATCTCCGGGCGCTGGTGCATTCACGGCAAGCGAGAGGACTTGGACAAACCTGGCGAATGTATCGTCGAGCGGAGCCTGACCGATTTCCTCAGGAAGCTCCCGCCTGACCAGCGCGCGATCGCGCGTGAATTGCAATCGCTCGGTGCCAAGTGTCGCACAATCCGGCGATGGCTGACCTGCATCTATCGGGCGCGCGAAGACTACAAGAGTCTCGAGGGGGCCGTCCTGCTCCTTGACGAGGATATTTCGTTCACCGTGCAGTTCAACGTCGTGAATCGAAACGGGCAACTGAACTATTCGACACTCGTCGAACGCAAGCTCGCAGTCGTGTACGAGAAAAAAGACCGATTTTCGAACCCTAGATGAAGGAGTAACAAGATGGCGTGGAAGATTTCCCTTTATCAGAAGCCCGTCGGATTCGGCGATCGGCAGCACAATTTCATCGTCGTGGGAGACGACAAGGGCAATCCATGGGCGGAGCTCAACGGGGGGCCGGTAGATCAGAATGGCCGATTCATTCAGCTCGATCCAGGCAACCTCGCATCGATCAACTCGCGCCTTTCCGGGGGCATACTGGGTGTGGACGTGAGGCGTTTTCCGTTTGATCCACCGTTAAACCTGAAAGACCCTGGCGCCCGGTTGCTGCAAGATGTGCCGGTAACGCGGGAGCAGGCGCTTGCGGCGATCAATGCTGCCCAAGCTTGCACCAGAGAAATAGATGACCTTCGCCTTCCTTATCGCTTGACCGGCACCGGTCCTGAAACCGATCGCAACAGCGAAAGCAACGCGCCACGGGGCCTCCTGGATTCAATAGCAATGGCGTTTTCTCGACATTGCTCGCATGCATGGGAGTGACCCCTACTCACCCGGCGATCGAGAGCCAGCCCGGCAGCGGTCAGCTCATCCTGTCGCCATCACGGATTCGCGATATCCGGCAGCAATTCCAACCGTCGGCGCCGGGCGAGCAGATTCCGCTTCCACCACCTCGACCGCAAATCCGTGGTGACAATTCCAATGGATCTGGACCCACGATTCCCAACGGACAAATTTATCAGGAAACCGGAGTGACGCCTGGATACGACAACGCCGAATGGCCTGGCTGATGGGGCTGAAGCCCGCGTCAGGCCGCCTTGGCGAAGAACGGGAGCATCGCAAAGTCAGCAGATGCATTCATGCCTTGGAGCGGCATGACGGCACCGAGGTTGGCGGATACTATAGCGGCCGGGAGGATCGCCATGGATGACCGCACCAAGGCGACGGAGCTTGCCGCGCCGGCGCCGCCGCCATTCCGCAATGGGCTCGAGAACAAGACCGGCCTGATGCGCCGCTTCCCGACCATCGCGCATCTGCGCCGCCACGCGCCGCGGCATGGCCCGCGCTTTGCGTTCGAATACATGGACGGCGGCGCCGGCGAGGACGATGCCGGCATCAAGCGCAACTGGGGGGCGCTCGACGCCATCGAGCTCGTGCCGCGCTACGGCGTCACCACCGAATTGCCGCCGACCGATATCGAGCTGTTCGGCCGCCCCTATGCGTCGCCGATCGGCGTTGCGCCGATGGGCGGCCCCTCGATCGTGTGGCCGGGGGCGGACGAGTTTCTCGCGGCGGCGGCGCAGGCGGCGCGCGTGCCCTATGTGCTCGGCACCGTCGGCGGCACCACGATCGAGAAGGCCGCCGCGATCGCCCCCGACGTGCTGTGGTTTCAGCTCTACCGCATGGCGCGCAACGACCACGCCATCGGCTTCGACCTGGTACGGCGTGCCGACGCCGCGGGCGTGCACGTGCTCATGCTCACCGTCGACGTGCCGGTGCGCACGACGCGCGCCCGCGAGGTCGCGGCCGGCGTGACGACACCGTTCCGTCCCGACCTGCGCATGCTGCTCGATATCGCGACCTCGCCGGGCTGGCTCATCGCCATGCTGCGCAACGGCATCCCGCGCTTTGCCAACCTGCGCGCCTATACGGGCAGCGACACGAGCATCGCGGCGGTCGCGCAGTTCGCGCGGCGCGAGGTCAAGGGGGCATTCACCTGGGACGAGATCGCGCGCTACCGCGAGCGCTGGAAGCGGCCGCTGGTGCTCAAGGGGATCCTGCATCCCGACGATGCCGAAAAGGCCATTTCGCTCGGCGTCGACGGCATCGTCGTGTCGAACCATGGTGGCCGCCAGGTCGAGGCGCTGCCGGCCGCGATCGACGCGCTGCCCGCGATCGTCGCCAAGGTCGCGGGCCGCGCGACCGTGCTGATGGATTCCGGCATCCGCAGCGGCGCCGACGTGGTGCGGGCGCTGGCGCTCGGCGCGCAATCGACGTTCGCCGGCAAGGCCTTCCTGTGGAGCCTCGGCGCGCTCGGCAGCCGCGGGCCCGCGCATGTGCTCGCGCTGTTGAGCGACGAGACGCGCGCGGCGCTCGGCCAGATCGGCGCGCGGCGGCCGGCCGATGCGCGCAGCATCGTGATTCGCCATCCCGGCGCCCTGCGCTTCTGATCCCCGCGCATCCGCGGCGCGCGGCTGCCCTGCGCGTCGCGCAGTAGCGACATTCTGCGACGGCCGTTAGAAGCAGACCAACATTCTCCCGGAACGGGACGCCAAGGAAGGTTCATGTCGGCCATCGCCGAGCCCCTGGTCGATACCAGTGATCGCCTTGCCAAGCGCAACGCGCTGGTGCTCGCGGTCGCGCAGGCGCTCGCCGGCGGCAACTCGGTGGTGATCGTCGGCACCGCCGGCATCGTCGGCGCCTCGCTCGCCGGCAAGGAATACGCCACCGTCCCGGTGAGCACCTACGTGCTCGGCATGTGGATCGGGACGCTGCCGGTCGGCGTCATCGCGAAGAAATTCGGGCGGCTCGCCGCGTTCGAGATGGGCGCGCTGTGCGGCGCGATCGCCGGCATCCTGTGCTGCCTTGCGGTCCTGCACGCCTCCTTTGCGCTGCTGTGCGCCGGCTCGTTCTTCGCCGGCCTCTACGCCTCGGTGCATCAGTCGTATCGTTTTGCCGCCGGCCGATACGGCGAGCGACGCATTCAAGCCGCGGGCGATCTCGTGGGTGATGGCGGGCGGCATGTTCTCGGCCTTCGTCGGGCCGCAGCTCGTCATTTTCACCAAGGATCTGTGGCAACCGTTCCTGTTCGCCGCGAGCTACGTCGCGCAGGCGGGCGTTGCGGTCCTCTCCGGCCTCGTGCTGCTCGCAACCCGCATTCCCCGCCCGGTCGAGGCCGCGCGACGCATGAGCGAGGGCCGGCCGCTGGCCGAGATCTTTCGCCAGCCCCGCCTGATCGTCGCGGTGGTCTGCGGCGTCGCCAGCTACTCGATGATGAATCTGGTGATGACCTCGGCGCCGGTCGCGATGCTCGACTGCCAGCATTCGGTGACCGATGCGACCCTCGGCCTGCAATGGCATGTGGTCGGGATGTATGCGCCGAGCTTCTTCACCGGCGCCCTGATCGCCCGCTTCGGCACCGACCGCATGGCCGGTCTCGGCCTCGCCATCATCGCGGTCGGCGCCGTGATCGCGCTCGCCGGCATATCGATCTGGCACTTCTGGACGACGCTGATCCTGCTCGGCGTCGGCTGGAACTTCGCCTTCGTCGGCGCAACCGCGCTGGTGACCCAGTGTCACCGGCCGAATGAGCGCAACAAGGTGCAGGCCGTCAACGATTTCCTCGTGTTCGGCTCGATGGCGATCGGCTCGTTCTCGTCCGGCAAGCTGCTCGCAAGCTACGGCTGGGACATGGTCGCCGGCGTGGTGCTCCCGTCGGTCGCGGTTGCGGGCGTCCTGCTGCTCGCCGTCAATCTGCTGGCGCGGCCGCGGCCCGCATAGCCGGCCGTAGCTCCTTTTCGCCCGCGGCCGGCGCACCCGGGTGCCGGCAAAGCGGACCAAAGCCGCATACCTCCGCCGTTGCGTGCAGCCGGGGAATTTTGCTATGTCCCGCGCCAACTTGAGGCGGGACGGCAACGTCCTCGCCAGCACTGGGCCGGGTTGGGGGAAAACCCGGTCTTTCCAGGACAACCGGGGTTTTCCATGACTGCTTTGTGGCTGATCGTCGCCTGTGGGGCGCTGTCGATCCTCTACGCGATCTGGGCGATTCGCTCAGTGCTCGCCGCCGACGCCGGCAGCGCGCGCATGCAGGAGATTTCTGCCGCCGTGCGCGAGGGCGCGCAGGCCTATCTCAAGCGCCAGTACACCACGATCGGCATCGTCGGGGTCGTGATCTTCCTGGTCGTCGGGTATTTCCTCGGCTGGCTGGTGGCGCTCGGCTTCGCGATTGGCGCGGTGCTCTCCGGCGCGGCCGGCTTCATCGGCATGAACGTCTCGGTGCGCGCCAATGTCCGCACCGCCCAGGCCGCGATCGGCTCGCTCGCCGGCGGCCTCGAGCTCGCCTTCAAGTCGGGCGCCATCACGGGCATGCTCGTCGCCGGTCTGGCGCTGCTCGGCGTCACGCTCTATTTCGCCTTCCTGCATGGCGCGCTCGGCCTCGACCCGGACGATCGCACCGTGATCGACGCCATGGTGGCGCTCGGCTTCGGCGCCTCGCTGATCTCGATCTTCGCCCGTCTCGGCGGCGGCATCTTCACCAAGGGCGCCGACGTCGGCGGCGACCTCGTCGGCAAGGTCGAGGCCGGCATCCCGGAGGATGATCCGCGCAACCCGGCGACCATCGCCGACAACGTCGGCGACAACGTCGGCGACTGCGCCGGCATGGCGGCCGACCTGTTCGAGACCTATGCGGTCACGACGGTTGCCACCATGGTGCTGGCGTCGATCTTCTTCCGCGGAACGCCGCTGCTCTTCACCATGATGACGCTGCCGCTCGCGATCGGCGGGGTGTGCATCATCACGTCGATCATCGGCACCTTCTTCGTCAAGCTCGGCGCCAGCCAGTCGATCATGGGCGCGCTCTACAAGGGGCTGATCGTCACCGGCATCCTGTCGCTCGGCGGCATTGCGCTGGTGATCAACTGGCTGATCGGCTTCGGCACGATCACGGGGGCGGGCGGCCTGCAATACAACGGCGGCGCGCTGTTTCTCTGCGGCGTGGTCGGCCTCGGCGTCACCGCGCTGATCATCTGGATCACCGAGTACTACACCGGCACCGACTTCCGCCCGGTGAAGTCGATCGCGGCGGCCTCGGTCACGGGCCACGGCACCAACGTCATCCAGGGTCTCGCGATCTCGCTCGAGTCGACCGCCGGGCCCGCGATCGTCATCATCGCCGGCATCCTGATCACCTACGGCATTGCCGGCCTGTTCGGCATCGCGATCGCGGTCACCACCATGCTGGCGCTCGCCGGCATGATCGTCGCGCTCGACGCCTTCGGCCCGGTCACCGACAATGCCGGCGGCATCGCCGAAATGGCGGGCCTGCCCAAGGACGTGCGCAAGTCGACCGACGCGCTCGACGCGGTCGGCAACACCACCAAGGCGGTGACCAAGGGCTATGCGATCGGCTCGGCCGGCCTCGGCGCCCTGGTGCTGTTCGCCGCCTACAACCAGGACCTCAAGTTCTTCACCGACAACGCCGCCCAGCACGCCTATTTCAAGGACGTGCATCCCGACTTCTCGCTCAACAACCCGTATGTGGTGGTCGGGCTCCTGTTCGGCGGCCTGCTGCCTTACCTCTTCGCCGCCATGGGCATGACGGCGGTCGGCCGCGCCGCGGCCTCGATCGTCGAGGAGGTGCGCCGCCAGTTCCGCGAAAAGCCCGGCATCATGCAGGGCACCGACAAGCCCGACTATGGGCGCGCCGTCGACCTGCTCACGCGCGCCGCCATCAAGGAGATGATCGTCCCCTCGCTCCTGCCGGTGCTCTCCCCGATCGTCGTCTATTTCGCGATCTACCTGATCGCGGGCGGCGGCGTGCAGGGCAAGAACGCGGCGTTTTCCGCGGTCGGCGCCATGCTGCTCGGCGTGATCGTCACCGGGCTGTTCGTGGCGATCTCGATGACGTCGGGCGGCGGCGCCTGGGACAACGCGAAGAAATACATCGAGGACGGCCACTACGGCGGCAAGGGCTCCGATGCCCACAAGGCCGCGGTGACCGGCGACACCGTCGGCGATCCCTACAAGGACACGGCCGGCCCGGCCGTGAACCCGATGATCAAGATCACCAACATCGTGGCGCTGCTGCTGCTGGCGGTTTTGGCGCACTGAGGGCGCGAATGGCGAATAGGGAATAGCGAACAGATCCTATTCGCTACTCGCTTCATCCTCACATCCCGCTCGGCTTGA
>DATBZM010000183.1:0-8106 GCA_036513175.1 Xanthobacteraceae bacterium
AGGCGGCCTGAGCGCGGCGCAGCCCCGGGATGCCCTTCGACGATGAATAACGGTCGGTGCGCGGCTTGCCGACCGTGTCGCGCATCTTCTCCACCACGTGCGCGGGCGTCGGCAGGTCGGGATTGCCCATGCCGAGATCGATGATATCGGCGCCGGCGTTGCGCGCCGCGGCCTTGGCCCGGTTCACGGTCTCGAACACATAGGGCGGCAGGCGGCGGATGCGATGAAACTCTTCCATGGTCCCGATATCCCAGGCTTTCCGGCGGCGCGGCGACTCTGCGTCGCGGCGGGCACTTTTTATCACGACGGTCCTGTTTCCTCGACCCCGTCCCGGCGCCACGGCCGCGTTATTTATTGATCCTTCTGATCGGCATTTTGGTCGGCGTTCTTGTCCCTTTTCGGCGGTGCGTTGGGGAAGGTCCCGGACTCCCTCTCCTGGCGCTCGCGCAGGGCCATCAGCTCGGCTTCGGCCTTCTTCTGTTCCTCTAGCGTCAACGTCACGTCCGGGCGCGGCGGCGGCATGTCGTGCACGGCCGGATAGGCGGCCGGCGCCGGCTGCTGCGGGGTACCGGCCGGCATCCCGCCAAGCTGGGTCGGCAGGCTGCTCAACGTCGACGAACAAGCGCCCAACCCCACCGCCAGAACGAGCGTGGGCAGGGCCAGACGCCCCGTCTTCGCGGCTGCAGCAACGATTTCACTTGCGCGTCCGCGCCGCGGTCGCGACTCCGACACCATATTCATAGAGAATGCGGTTCCCCGACAGGCCCCCCGGGTGGCCGGAACTGCGTAATCGCGCAATATGTCCAAACCGGGACTTGGTGATTCATACGATGCAAAGGTTAACGCCGACGCCCGTGACCGAGCCCGAGACCCCGGCCATCCCAGCGCCCAAGAAGCCCCGCAAGCCGCGCGCGCGCCCTGGCGCCGCCGAGGTGCGCGCCGCCGACCCGGCCATCACCGAACCGCCCAAGACCGAACCGCCCATCACCGAACCGCCCACGAGCGAGCCGCCCAAGACGGAGCCGCCCAAGAGCGAGCCGCCGAAGACCGAAGCGCCCAAGCCGCGGCGCGAGCCGCCACCCGTCGCGTCACCGTCCTCGGCGACGACGGCGGTCGACATCGAGGCGTTTTCCCGCAACATGGCGCGGGTGATCGAACAGGGCGGGCGGGCGCTTGCCGCCTACCTCAAGCCGCGCGAGCAGGGCGGCCATCTCGACCAGGAAAGCTCGGACCTCATGGCCGACGGCGTCAAGACGCTCGGCCAGGTGCTCGAATATTGGCTTGCCGATCCGCAGCGCGCGACGCACCTGCAGACCTCGCTCGGCAAGTCCTATCTCGATCTGTGGGCGAGCGCCGTGAAGCGCATGGCCGGCGAGGCGGCGGCGCCGGTCGCCACGCCCGACCCGCGCGACAAGCGCTTTAGCGATCCCGAATGGTCGTCGAACCAGTTCTTCGACTTCATCAAGCAGGGCTATCTGCTCACCACCAGCTGGGCGAACACGCTGGTGCGCGACGCCGACGGCCTCGACCCGCACACGCGGCAGAAGGCCGAGTTCTACGTGCGCCAGATCGCCAATGCGGTCGCGCCATCGAATTTCGTGCTGACCAATCCGGAGCTGCTGCGCACCACGCTTGCATCGAACGCCGAGAACCTGGTCGATGGCATGCGCATGCTCGCCGACGACATCGCGGCGGGCCACGGATCCTTGCGAATCCGCCAGTCGGATTCCTCGATGTTCGAGGTCGGGCGCAATCTCGCCGTCACGCCCGGCAAGGTGATCTACCAGAACGATCTGATGCAGCTCATCCAGTATTCGCCGACGACGCCCGACGTGCTCAAGCGCCCGCTGCTGATCGTCCCGCCCTGGATCAACAAATTCTACATCCTCGATCTCACCCCGGAGAAATCCTTCATCAAGTGGTGCGTCGCGCAAGGGCTCACGGTCTTCGTCGTTTCCTGGGTCAATCCGGACGCGCGCCTGCAGGACAAGGATTTGTCCGACTACATGCACGAGGGCCCGCTCGCGGCGCTCGACGCAATCGAGAAGGCGACCGGCGAGAGCGAGGTGACGGCGATCGGCTACTGCGTCGGCGGCACACTGCTGGCGATGACGCTCGCCTACATGGCGGCGAAGGAGGATCGGCGCATCACCTCGGCGACGTTCTTCGCCGCGCAGGCCGATTTCACGTATTCGGGCGACCTGAAAGTCTTCGTCGACGAGGAGCAGCTCGCCGTGCTCGAGCGCCAGATGAAGGAGCGCGGCTATCTCGACGGCAAGAGCATGGCGACCGCCTTCAACCTGCTGCGCTCGAACGACCTGATCTGGCCCTATGTGATCAACAACTACCTCAAGGGCAAGGCGCCCTTCCCGTTCGACCTGCTCTACTGGAACTCGGATGCGACCCGCATGCCGGCCGCGAACCATTCGCAATATCTGCGCAGCTGCTATCTCGACAACATGCTCGCCAAAGGCGAGATGAAGCTCGACGGCGTGTCGCTCAGCCTCAAGCAGGTGACAGTCCCGATCTACAATCTCGCGACCCGCGAGGACCACATCGCGCCGGCGAAATCGGTCTATCTCGGCTCCTCGCTGTTCGGCGGGCCGATGAAATACGTGCTCGCCGGCTCCGGCCATATCGCCGGCGTGGTCAATCCGCCCGGCAAGCAGAAGTACCAGTACTGGACGGGCGCAAAACCGCGCGGCGCCGATGTCGACAAATGGCTCGCCAAGGCGACGGAACATCCCGGCTCGTGGTGGCCCGATTGGCTCGCCTGGATCACGGCGCAGGGCGCAACCCGCGTGCCGGCGCGCGAACCGGGCGGCGGGGTGCTCACGCCGATCGAGGACGCGCCCGGGAGTTACGTGAAAATAAGAGATTAAGGATTTTGCCGCATCGTCCCGGCTGGGGTTTGCGTCGACTGCCAGACGCAACGCGATGGACGGGATATCCTGATGAAGAGGCTTGTGCCGCTGGTCCTTGCCGCGGCGTCGGTGGTCGCCTTCGCGGCCGCGATCGCGACGGTGCGGACGGACAAGAGCGCCGATACGTGCTTCACGCAGCAGGGCGAGGCCGCGATCGCGGCCTGCACGCACGCAATCAGCTCGGGCCGCTTTCGCGGCGAGGAGTTGGCGACCATCTACGACAATCGCGCGATCGAGCTGCGCCAGCGCGGCGACTACGACAAGGCGATTGTCGACTACAGCGAGGCGATCCGCATCGACAGCGAGTTGACCGGCGCCTATACGGGCCGCGGGCTCGCCCACGAGGGCAAGGCCGAGGTCGACAAGGCCAAGGCCGACTACCGCAAGGCGCTCACGGTCGGGCCGAAATACGACGACGGCCAGTGGGCGCAGGCGACGGCGCGCCAGCGCCTTGCGGCGCTCGGGGAGAAATAGGCTCGGCCGGGTCACAACGGCCGCATGCCGAACGCATCGAACAGGTCGGCGCTGCCCCAGTCGATCGCCCGCGCGAGGTTCATCACGGCGGGAAAATCCGGATACCAGTGGACGCTGGGGTCGGTCACGCCGGCCCAGCACACGGCAAATCCGTACTCGCCGTTCATCTGCAGCACGTTCCACGAGGTCGAGAGCGAGCCGCCCTTCTGGCCGTAGAAGCGGTCGCCGCCGAGGTCTTTCGCGACATCGAGCCCATGGCCGTGCCGCTGCGCGGCGTTGCCGAGCATCTCGCGCAGGGTGTCGCGCCGTAGCGCCGCATTGTCCTTCGGATCGATCAGGATCGCGATCACGCGGGCAAGATCGGTCATGGCGGCCGAGAAGCCGGCCGCCCCCTCGCCGATCTCGATCTGCCCGTTGCCATAGCCGATCGGCACCAGCGGCTGGGCATCGCTCATCGCGCTCGGCCGCAGCGGGATGTCGCGCGCATGGTCGGCATTGGAGTTGGTGGTGTAGCGCGCCTCATCGGGCGGCTGGTCGGCGACGAGGCTGCGTGCGTGGCGCAGCCGCCTGATGCCGAGCGGCTCGAGCACGTGCTTCTGCAGCGCCGCGAGCGTGGTCGTCTCGCCGTTGAGCTTGGCGACGACGCGGCCGAGCAGATAATAGCCGCAGTTGTTGTAGTTGGAGGCCGCGCCCGGCGGCGAGACGAGATCGAGCCCGGCGATGAAGGCGTCCGTCATCTCGGCGGTCACCGGCAGGTGCCAGGGCTTGTGCGGCTGCGCCTTGGCAAAGGCGTTGCGCACCGCGACGGTGGCGAAGAACGCGTTCGCGTTGACGCCGCTGCGGTGGGCGAGCAGCTGCTCGATCGTGATCTCGGCAAAGCGCTTGTCCTTCGGCGCGCCGCCCGTGGGCGTGCGCAGTTGCAGAATGTCCTGCATGCGGTCGGACAGGTTGAGCTTGCCGCGCTCGATGAGCTGATAGATGCCGAGCGCCGTCACGGTCTTCGACACGCTGGCGAGGCGGAAGAAGGTCGTGGGCTGCGTCACCGGCCAGCCCGCCTCCGCGAACGTGTAGCCGCGCGCAAGGACGAGCCGCGCTCCCTTGACGATCGCGAGCGATGCCTGGCGCACGCGCGAGTGCGTCATGATCGCCTTCATCACGTTGTCGATCTCGGGCCGCGCGGCGGGCCCCGTCGCGTTCCAGGCGCGCGGCAGGATCGTGTCGTCGCCTGTCGCGATCGCGGCGAAGCGCGCTGAGCCTGCGCCGCCGCCCGCCGCCTGGATCGAGAGCGGACGCAGGCCCTTGCGCTCCCAGGCCGCAAGCTCGCGCGGTAGGGCCGCGGCCGTCAGATCCGTTGCGGCCGCCCAGCGATCCACCTGATCGTCGACGAACACCGACAGGTAGCGATCATCCGGCGTGGGCGTGATCAAGGCCGGTCGGCACCACGCCGACGCATGCGCGTGCTCACGCGCACGATAGACCGCGGCCGTGTCGGCGACGCCATCGGCGTTCCACACCGCCTGGTCCGCATCGGCCGCCCAGATCGCCGCGAAGCGCAGGTCCGCGCCGCTCCCGTAGACCGCAACGCTGCGCAGGATGCGCCCCTCGCGCCGCGCCTCCCGGTTCATGCCCTCGATCGTCGCCTTGTCGGTGCTCTTGCCCGACTTGAGCGCGGGCCGGATCAGCGCGAGCGGCGACTGCGGCGCGCAGACGAGCGCGAACATCGGGGTCGCGGCCGCGCCCGTCGCGGCGATCAGCGCGGGCCCGTAGCCGGCTGTCGCCTGCTCGGCGAGGGTCTTGGCGAGCTCCGCGGCCGTGAGCGCCAGCCAATGCCGCTGCTCTGCCGGCGTGGCGCGCTTGCGCATCACCACGGCATAGAGCGGCGCGTGCGGTTGCCCATAGATCGAAAGACTGGCGAAGCCGAAACCGTCCGCGAGCGCCTCGCGCACGAGCGATGCGAGCTCCGCGCCGGTCTTGCCGATGAAGGTGCGGACGGACGCCTCGTCGGCGCGTGCGTCCGGCGCGAGCGCAATGGCGCCGGCACCCGCGACGAACCCTCGCCTCGTCAGCCACACCGGCACGTCCGCCATCTCCGTCGCGTGTTGCCCCAGCGCATTTCCGGCGCAGGGGCCGGCCGCGTCAAGTCACGGAAACAGCGCCACCTGCTCGAGCCCCATGGCCTCGGGATAGCCGAGCACCAGGTTCATGTTCTGCACCGCCTGGCCGGAGGCGCCTTTCACCAGGTTGTCGAGCACCGAGACGATGATGGCGCGACCGGCGATGCGGTCCTTGGTGACGCCGATGAAGGTCATGTTGGAGCCGCGCACGTGCCGCGTCTGCGGCACCTCTCCAAAGGGCAGCACGTGCACGAACGGCTCGTTCGCGTAGCGCTTTAAAAGTATCGCATGAAGATCCTCGGGCGACTTGCCTGAGAGTCCTCGCACATAGATCGTCGCGAAGATTCCGCGGTTCATCGGCACGAGATGCGGCGTGAAGGTCACCACCACGGGGCGGCCGGCCGCGAGCGCGAACTCCTGGTCGAGCTCGGCCATGTGGCGATGCCCGCCGACCCCGTAGGCGTGGAAGCCCTCCGATATCTCGGAAAACAGCATGGCTTCCTTGGCCGACCGCCCTGCCCCGGTCATGCCGGACTTGGCGTCGATCACGATCTCGTCGAGGTCGATCGCTTTCGCGGCGATGAGGGGAATGAGCGGCAGCTCGCTGCAGCTCGTGTAGCAGCCTGGATTGGCGACGAGCCGCGCACCCTTGATGCGATCGCGGTGGACCTCGGTCAGGCCGTAGACGGCCTCCTTCTGCAGCTCGGGCGCGAGATGCTCATGGCCGTACCAGTGCGCATAGGCGGCAGTGTCGGCGAGGCGGAAATCGGCCGACAGATCAACGACCTTGATCCTGGCGTTGTCGGCGAAGATGTCCTTGATCACCTTCTGGGTGGTCGCGTGCGGCAGCGCCGCGAACACGAGGTCGAGGCCGCAATTCGCCCAGTCCACCGTCTCGAGCGAAACGAGCTTGGGCAGATCGAACGGCGAGAACTGCGGAAACACCTCGCGCATGGCCTGCCCGGCACGGCGGTCGGCGGTGAGCAGCGCGATCTCGACGTTGGGGTGGCGCAGCAGCAGGCGCACGCATTCCGAGCCCGTGTAGCCGGAGGCGCCGAGCACGCCGATCTTTGCTTTGGCCATGGTCCAGTCCTTTCCCAGTCAGAAGGACGCCGGAGCACGAGACCGCGGATTTTTGGGAAGGGTGCCGCGGAGGTGTCCGGCGGCACGGGTGACGATCAGACGCGATCGGCCGTGGCCGCCCAAATGCGGCGGCGGCGACGGATATGCAGCGCGATCGTCATGGCGCGGGTCTATATGGCAAGGCGACCGCTTTCGTCAATGGCGCAGCAGGGCCGCGATCAGGAGACCCGCGAACAGCAACAATCCGATGACGCAGGCCGCGACCTCGACCGCGAAGGCGACCGGCCGGTGGACGCGATGCACCTTGCGGATATGCCATTGCACGTGCCCGGTGCGCACCACCGACCAGAGCTGGAAGGCGAACAGCGCCGTGAGGAGCGCGAAGGCAATTTCGAGGATGATCGGCTGCATCGACATTTTTCCACCTCCACAGCGAGCGCACGGTTTTCGCGACCATGACGCCGAGGGCGAGCAGCACCGGCGGCCACATGAAGGCCGAGGTGAAACGATCTCTTAACCGCCGTCCCGCCATCAAGCCAGCGTGGCACCCGGCCGTTCCCCTCGAAAAGGCGCCCAGGCGGCACGACATAAGAAGCCCACAGTCAGCGATTCAAGTCGCCTGCCGCCGATGGCATAGTCGGGGCACGTGATTCGCTTCACTTCCAACCCGGCGCAGGTGAATGGCCAAAACTGCAAAGAAAACAACGGCTGAGAGCGGAGACCTCTTCTCCAGCACGAACGAGCGGTCGGCCCGGCGCGCGCTGCCGCGCGCCAAGACCCCACGCCCCGCGGGCGAGGCCGGCTATACGGCGCGCGACATCGAGGTGCTGGAGGGGCTCGAGCCGGTGCGCCGGCGGCCCGGCATGTATATCGGCGGCACCGACGAGAAGGCCCTGCATCACCTCTTTGCCGAGGTGATCGACAACGCCATGGACGAGGTGCTCAACGGCCACGCGAGCTTCATCGAGGTCGAGGTCGCCAAGGACGGCTACATTACGGTTACCGACAACGGCCGCGGCATCCCGGTCGATCCGCACCCGAAGTTTCCGAAAAAATCCGCGCTCGAAGTGATCATGTGCACGCTGCACGCGGGCGGTAAGTTCGCCTCCGACGTCTATGAGACCTCCGGCGGCCTGCACGGCGTCGGCGTCTCGGTCGTCAACGCGCTTTCGGAGCGCACCGAGGTCGAGGTTGCGCGCGGCGGGCAGCTCTATCGCCAGATCTACTCGCGCGGCAAGCCGAAGGGCGGCATCGAAAAGCTCGGCAAGGTCGCCAACCGCCGCGGCACCAAGGTGCGCTTCAAGCCGGACGCCGAGATTTTCGGCGACAAGACGGCGTTCAGCCCGCAGCGCCTGTTCAAGATGACGCGCGCCAAGGCGTACCTCTTCGGCGACGTCGAGATCCGCTGGCACTGCGACAAGGAGCTGCTCGCCGGCGTCGAGGGCGTGCCCGCCGAGGACACCTTCCACTTCCCGGCCGGCCTGCGGGACTACCTCGCGAGCCAGATGGAA
>DATBZM010000184.1:0-9461 GCA_036513175.1 Xanthobacteraceae bacterium
TTTATTGATGGCGAGGGCCGATCGCACGATGCGCGCGGTCCCCCTCCCCCGCAAGCGGGGGAGGGCGGGGAGGGGGAAGCCGCTTGCGCAGGCGTTCGCCGACTTGCCCCCTCCCGGCGCGCTCCGATCTCGGGTTTACCCGAGATCGGCAGATAAATTTGCGCAAGTCGGGCAAGCCCGACTTGCGTGCGCGCGTCCCTCCCCCGCAAGCGGGGGAGGGGGACCGCGCGCATCGTGCGATCGGCCCTCGCCATCAATAAACATCCTGCTGATAGCGGCCCTTGCGCTTGAGCTCGGCGACGAACGCCACCGCCTCGTCGCTGCTGCGTGCGCCATGCTGGGCGACGATCTCGACCAGTGCGCGCTCGACGTCCTTGGCCATGCGCTGGGCGTCGCCGCACACGTAGAAATGCGCGCCGTCGGCGAGCCAGGTCCAGACGTCGCGGCCGGACTGGCGCATGCGGTCCTGGACATAGAATTTTTCGTCGGTGTCGCGCGACCAGGCGAGCGACAGGCGCGTGAGCACGCCCTTGGATTTCATCCCGGCGAGCTCGTCGGCATAGAAGAAATCGTACGCGGAGCGCTGGTGCCCGAAGAACAGCCAGTTGCGGCCGGGCGCCTTGGTCGCCATGCGCTCGTGGAGAAAGGCGCGGAAGGGGGCAACGCCGGTGCCCGGCCCCACCATGATCACCGGCACCGCCGGATCGGCCGGCAGGCCGAAGGCATCGGCCTTCTGCACATAGACCTTGAGCCGCTCGCCCTCGCGCGCACGTTCGGCCAGAAACGTCGAGGCGACACCGAACCGGCGGCGGCGGCCGACGTCGTAGCGCACGGCATCGACGGTGAGCGAGATGCGCTTGGGATCGACCTTGGGCGAGGACGCAATCGAATAGAGCCGCGGCTGCAGCGGCTCGAGCGATTCGATGAAGGCTTCGGGGTCGGGCCGCACGCCGGGAAATTTCTCGATCGCACCCAGCACGTCGAGGGCGGCGGCATCGCGATCCGGATCCTCGCCGGCCGCGAGCGCCTTCGCCTTCAGCCGCCGCTCGCCGCCCGTGAGGTAGGAGAAGAGCTGAAACAGCATGTCGGGCGCCGGCGCAAGCGAAACGCCGTCGATGAGCACATCGCGCAACGTGCGGCCGCCGATCGGAAAATCCGCCGGCGCGCCGAGCGCGCGGATCACCGCATCGACCAGCACCGGGTCGTTGGCCGGCGCGATGCCGAAGGCATCGCCGACGCGGTACGCGAGCCCGCTCACGCCGAGGTCGATGTCGATGTGCCAGGTCTCCTTGTTCGAGCCGGGCTTGTTGAGCCGCGTGCGCCTGGCGAAAACGGCCTCGACGGGATTGTCGCGCGAGGTTCCCGGAACGCTTTGCGGCGCCGCGGCCGGCGCTTCGTCCGCGCGCGCCGCCGGCGCCGTCGCGGGCGCAACCGCGGCGAATTCCTCGTTGAGCTTCTTGAGCATGCGCAGCGTATCCTTGCCGCCGGGCACGCACAGGTTCAGCCGCTCCTCTTTCTTCAGAAAGAGCGCGTTCGAGTAATCCTCGCAGCTGTAGCCGCACTGGCCGCAGTCCTGCTGGCCCATCGCGGCCATCATGCGCCGGCGCAGCGGCCGGCCCTCGGCAAGCTGCATGCGCTCGGGCAGCGCGATCGTCTGGTCGTGCCACGGCGCCTCGCCATCGTCGCCGTCGTCGAGCGGCCCCTTGGCCGCCGGCGCGACGCCGGCCATCAGCCTGGCGCTCTCTTCGGATGAGAGAGCCGTGACGCCGCCGTCGAGGCCGAGATAGCCGGCGAAGAAGCCGTTGAGCCAGGCGCGCTGCTCCGGCGTGAACGGCGCCGTCTCGGGCAGCAGCGACGGGACGGGAGGCGGCAGGGTCCGGCTCATGCCGCGGCCTCCGCGTCGAACATGTCCTTGAGCGCCGCGACCTCATGGCGGCGCGCGAAGGCGAAGAAGGTCTCGTCCGACGCGGCGCGATGCTTGAGATAGGCGCGCAGCATGCGCTCGACGGCCGCCGGCACATGCTCCGCCTTGACGTCGCGATAGACCTCGCGCGCGAGCCCGGCATCGAAGCCGAAGCCGCCGCCGACCAGCAGGTGATAGCCCTCGACGGTGTCGCCTTCCTCGGACACGTTCACCTTGCAGGCGAGGAGCCCGATGTCGCCCACATAGTGCTGGGCGCACGAGTGCTGGCAGCCGGTGAGGTGGATATTGATCGGCGCATCGAGCGCGACGCGCGCCTCGCACCAGCGCGCGATGTCTTCGGCATGGCGCTTGGTGTCGGACGCCGCGAACTTGCAGCCCACATTGCCGGTGCAGGCGACGAGGCCGGCGCGGATCGAGGTCGCCTTGGTGCTGAGGCCGAGCGCCTCGATCGCGGCTTGCGCGAGCGCGACCTTGTCGTCGGCGACACCGGAGATGAGCAGGTTCTGCCACACCGTGAGGCGGATATCGCCGTCGCCGAGATCGGCCGCGATCTTCGCCAGTCCGCGCATCTGCGCGACCGTGAGCTTGCCCACGGGAAGCACGACGCCGATCCAGTTGAGGCCGGCCTGCTTCTGCGCATGCACGCCGATATGGGCGCTGCGGTCATAGCGCGGGCGCGGCTTGATCGCCTCGGCGGGGACGCGCGCGAGCTTGCCGCCGAGCTTCTCCTCGACAAGGTCCAAGAACCTGTCGATGCCCAACGCATCGAGCACGTATTTGAGCCGCGCCTTGGTGCGGTCGGTGCGGTTGCCGTGATCGACGAAGACGCGCACAACGGCATCGGCGACCTGCGTCGCCTCCGCGGGCTTCACCACGACGTCGGTCGCGCGGGCGAAATCGCGATGTCCCGTGATGCCGCCGAGACCGAGGCGAAACCAGATGCCGGGCGCGACGCCGAAGCCGTCCACGACGTCGACTGCCGCGAACGCGATGTCGTTCGTATCCTCCAGCACCGGTATCGTGCCGGCGCCGTCGAACGCGACGTTGAACTTGCGCGGCAGGCCGTAGAGCCCGCGCTCGTTGAGAATGTGGAAGTGCCATTCGCGCGCGTACGGGCGCGTGTCGATCAACTCGCGCGGATCGATGCCGGCGGTCGGCGTGCCGGTGACGTTGCGGATGTTGTCGGCGCCGGAGCCGCGCGAGCAAAGCCCGAGGTCCTGGATCGCCTCGACCATCGTGACCGCGTTCTTCGGCTCGATCTCGCGGATTTGCAGATTGGCCCGCGTCGTCACATGCGAATAGGCGCCGCCGTAGCGCTCGGCGAGATCGGCGAGACCCGTGAGCTGCCAAGCTTTAAGGATGCCGTTCGGCATGCGCAGCCGGCACATGTAGGAGTCCTGCGCCGGCGCGACGTAGAACAGGCCGAAATAGCGCCAGCGGAAATTGTCCGCCGGCTTCGGCGCCTCGTTTTTTTCCGCCTGCGCCTTGAGCCGTGCATAGGCGTCGAACGGGTGCTCCTCACGCTTGAGCTTTTCCTGGTCGGAGAGCTTCTGGCCCTCACTGAGCACGCGATCCTGCGCCTGCAAGGCCGGCGCGTCGGGACCGGTCGGCTCGACCTGCGGCCCGGCGCCCCCCGCCGCGCCGCGCGCCGCGCGCCCCGCCTGCAGGCCGGACGCGAAGCCCTCGAGGTAGCGTTTCTGCTCGGGGGTGAAATCGCCGGACATGTCAGGCCGCCGCGCGCAGCGCGAGCGCGCGTCCGAAGGCGAGGTCGTCGCGGAAGCCGGCGACCGACTGGCCCGAGCGGATCAGATCGAGATACCAGAGGCCGTCACCAGTGTCGCCGTAGAGCACCGCGCCGACCAGGCGATCCTGCGCGATGACGAGCTTGCGATAGACGCCGAGACCGGGATCATGCAGCACGATCGCCTCGGTGCCGTCGCGGCCGAGGAAATCGCCGGCGGAAAAGACGTCGACACCCGAGACTTTCAGATTGGTGGCGAGCACCGAGCCCGCATAGCTCGCCGGCCTGCCGGCGAGCCGCTGCGCCAGCACCGCCGCCTGCTCGTAGGCAGGCTCGACGAGGCCGTAGCATTGGCCGCGATGCTCGGCGCACTCGCCGATGGCGAACACGCCGGGCGCGCTCGTCGCGAGCCCGTCGTCGACCACGATGCCGCGATTGGCCGCGATGCCGGCTTGCGCCGCGAGCGCAGCATTGGGGCGCACGCCGGCCGCCACCACGACGAGATCGGCCGGGATGATGCGGCCGTCCGTGAGCTCGACCGCCTCGACCCGTTGCGCGCCGGCGATCCGCGCGGTCTCGGCTTCGAGCACCACCTCGACGCCGCGCGCCTCGACGGCGCGCCGCAGCATGGCGGCGGCGACTGGATCGAGCTGGCGCTCCATCAGGCGATCCATCAGATGGACGAGCGTCACGCGCGCGCCCGCCTTGGCGAGGCCATGCGCGGCTTCGAGCCCGAGCAGGCCGCCGCCGATCACGACCACGCGGGCGCCCGGGCCGGCGCGCATGCGCATCGCATCGACGTCGCCGATGTCGCGGAACGTCATCACGCCGGCGACATCGACGCCCGGAATGGCGAGCTGGATCGGGCGCGAGCCGGTGGCGAGCACCGCCTTGGAGAACGCGAGCCGCCCGCCGTCGGCGAGCGCGACCGTGCGCGCCGCCACATCGAGCGCGACGGCGCGCGACCCGTAGCGCAAGGTCACGCCACGGTCGCGCCACCAGCGCGCCGGCTTGAGCTCGACATCGGCCGCCACGACCTCGTCGGCCAGCAGCGACGACAGCAACACGCGGTTGTAGGCGAGCCGCGGCTCCTCGCCGATCACCGCGATGGCATAGCGGCCGAGCGCGCGCTTCGCCATGTCGTCGACCAGCCGCGCCGCCGCCATGCCGTTACCGATGATGACGAGCGGTTCGCTCATGGATGCCTCCGGGTGCCTCCGCCGCCGTCCGCTATTCCGCCGCGGCGGCGCGGCCATAGGCCTCGCCGATCATGAAGCCCGAGAGCGTCGCGTAGGCGGCGGCCCAGGCGGCGGCAAGCTCCGGCGTCCACTGCGGGCCGAGCCCGCGCTCGAGCGTCCACAGCAACGCCGCGCCGACCGGCGCGTAGTGGTCGGGCGTGACGCCGTAGCTGACGTGACGCTTGGCAAGCGCGCTCGCGGCCGGAAGGATCGCATTGAGGTCGCCGAGCCCGTTGACCACGACCGCGAGCGTCCCCATCAGCTTGCGGCCTTGCTCCGTCATGTCGCCTTTGAACAGCGGCCTGACCTCGGGCGCGATCTCGAAGAGCCGGCCGTAAAAGAGCGCGGCCGCCTGTTCGGAAATCGGCGCAACCTTGGCGAAACTGTCCTGGACCAGTTTGACCTGGGTAGGGGTCATCGTGCTTCTCCGTAGCTAGGTCTCGACCTCCCCGGCGAAGCGACCGCACGCCAAGTGCGAGGATGGCGTGCGGTTCACTCGTGCTTTGTCGGGCCGCTATGCGGTCGCGGCCGCGTGTGCCTCACACGCGCGCCTGCGCGAGATGGGCAGTGCTCGGCGCCATGAAGCTCTTGCGCAGGTAGAACCACCAGGTCAGCGCGAGGCAGGTCGCGTAGAACGCGAGGTAGATTTCGAGCGCGAGGTGCGGGCCGCCGGTCGCCGCGATCGACGCGCCGAAGCCGCGCGGGATCAGGTAACCGCCGCAGGCGCCGATCGCGCCGATGAAGCCGAGGGCGGCGCCGCTGGCGATGCCCGCGGCCTTGAGCGCCGTCGCACGCCCGGCCTCGCCCGCGCCCGCCTCGCGCAGCTTCTCCTCGCGGAAGATCGACGGGATCATCCGATAGGTCGAGCCGTTGCCGATGCCGGTCGCCACGAAGAGGACGAGGAACATCGCCAGAAAGCCCTCGAAGCTCTTCACGTCGACGAAGTACATCACCCCGATGGTCGCGGCGCCCATGGCGATGAAGTTCCAGAAGGTCACGATCGCGCCGCCGATCTTGTCGGCGAGGATGCCGCCGAGCGGACGCGACAGCGAACCGACGAGGGGCCCGAGAAACGCAACCGCAACCGTGACGCTCGGGAACTGCGTCTTGATCAGCAGCGGAAACGCCGCCGAGTAGCCGATGAAGGAGCCGAATGTCCCGATATAGATGTAGGACATGATCCAGGTGTGCTTGCTGCCGACGATGGCGAGCTGTTCCCTGAAGTTCGAGCGCGCCGTCGTCAGATTGTTCATGAAGAAGAACGCGCCGACCACCGCGATCGCGAGCGGGAGCAGCCACATCAGCCCGGCATTCTGCAGGTAGATGCCGCCGGGACCGGGCGTCGCCTGGTATAGGCTGATGATGCCGAGGCCCATCAGGATCGGCGTGAGCAACTGCACGCTGCTGACTCCGATATTGCCGCCGGCGGCATTGAGGCCGAGCGCCCAGCCCTTCATGCGGTCCGGATAGAAGAACGAGATGTTCGCCATGCTGGAGGCGAAGTTGCCGCCGCCGAGACCGGCCGTGGAGGCGACGGTGAGCATCAGCCAGAACGGCGTGTCGGGCTTCGTCACGAAATAGGCGAGCGCGATCGTCGGAATGAACAGCACCGAGGCGCTAAAGACCGTCCAGTTGCGGCCGCCGAAGGTCGTGACCGCGAACGTGTAAGGGAATCGCATGAGCGACCCGATCAGCCCGGGCAGGGCGACGAGCTGAAACAGCTGGTCGGTCGTGAAGTGAAATCCGGCCTGCGGCAGCTTGGTCGCGACGATGCTCCAGATCAGCCAGATCGAGAAACCGAGATGCTCGGCAATGATCGACCAGATGAGATTGCGCTTGGCGATGACCTTGCCCTTCGATTCCCAGAACGTCGCGTCCTCCGGATTCCATTCGGCAATCCAGCGCGTTTTCGGCTCGCTCATCGAAGACTTCCTTTCTCAAGGGCACCGGCTCCCGTCGTCGAAGCCTGGCCGGGGTGAAACTGGCAAGAGGCGCGACCCCGGCGCTTCCTCCGGCCAAAAAGAAACGCCGCCCTCCGGGGACGCTTGCGCATTCCCTCAGAGCAGCGGCGTTGCTGGATGGCCCGTCATTGGACCGTCGGGCCGACCACGGCCGTCCCGATTTCGCTCACTTACTATCAAGCATCATGCCAAGTGCGATAATTTGAAAAAGCGTTCGCTGAATCAGCAGCTTAGGTGAAAATCGCGAAGCGTTAACAAGCCCTTGCCGGACGGCGAACATGCCCAATGCGGTTTCAATCTGCGAAATCGTTGTGCAGCGCAAAAATTGAGCAGTAACGCCTCAATCAACGGCGGCCGATCTGCCAAGCCGCGAGATGCGCCGCGACATCATTCGCATCGAAGCTCGGTCCCGCGAATGCACCGATATGGTCGGCTGGTTCACCCTCCGCCGGCGACGGCGGCTTGCCGAGTGCCGCGTCATAGAGATCCGGCCGAAACACCGCCTTCGCGCTGGCGAGCAGATCGGCCGACAGCGGCGCCTGGCCCCAGCGCACCATCTGCGCATAAAGCCACGCCGCCTGCACGGGATCGGGCCGCGCGGCGCTCGCGCGGCCGACCAGAAGATATCGTGCGCTCGTGCGCACCGTCCCGTCGGGCGCGACTTTCAGGCGACCGTCGAGCGTGCGGCGGATCACCTCGGAGGCGACGCCGATGCGGTTCGGCGCCGCCAGCAGCGCGCTGGCCTCCTCGCGGTTGGCGGCATCCTCGATGAAGTCGGCGGCGCGGCCATGCGCGCGCACCAGCCGCGTCAGCGCGTCGGGATTCTCCTCCGCCCAGGCGCTGCGCACGCCGAGCACCTTCTCGGCGGCGCGGGCGAGAATCTCCGAGACGAAATGCAGGATGAAGCCGATGCCGAGATCGACCGCGACCGAATTCCACGGGGCGCCGACGCAGAAGCCGTCGACGTGCTTGTTGGCGAGGCTCTCGACCATGTAGGGCGGCGGCAGCACGACGAGGCGCACGTCCTCGTCGGGATCGACGCCGGCCGCCGCCATCCAGAAGCGCAGGTGATAGTTGTGGGTCGAGAACGGAAACGTCATGCCGAAGGTGAGCGGCGCCTCGCCGCGCGCCTTGCGCTGCGCCACCACGCGCGCAAGCGCCCGCCCGGACGCCATGGGATCGCGAATGTCGCCGTCGGCCGCGGCTGCGATCGCTGCATGCAGCGTGGGCGATACCGTGATGGCGTTGCCGTTCACGCCGAGACAGAAGGGCGCGAGGATCGGCACCTTGATGTGGCCGAGACCAAGGCTCGATGCGATCGCGATCGGCGCGATCAGGTGCGCGGCGTCGAACAGGCCGACATTGAGCTTGTCGCGGATGTTCGACCACGAGACCTCGCGCACCAGCTCGATGTCGAGCCCCTCGGCGGCGGCAAAGCCCTTGTCGACCGCGACGAGCAGCGCGGCCGCGTCGGCGAGCGGAATGAACCCGATGCGCAGCTTCTCGCCGCTCATTTGAACAGCTCCGCGGCGGTGATTACTGATTGCGCGATCTCGGCGATCTTCTTGTTCTCGTTCATCGCGGTCTTGCGCAGCAGCGTATAGGCGGCGTCCTCGCTGAGATTCTTGGCGTTCATCAGGATTGCCTTGGCGCGGTCGATCACCTTGCGCTCATCGAGCGCGCTGCGCGTGCGGTCGAGCTCGTCCTGCAGGCGCGCGAAGGCGTTGAAGCGCGAGATGCAGAGATCGAGGATGTTCTTCACGCGATCCTTGCGCAGGCTGCCGACGATGTAGGCCGACACGCCGGCATCGACCGCGGCCTCGATCGAGGCCTTGTCGCTCTGGTCGACGAACATGGCGATCGGCCGCTTCACGGCGCGGCTCATCTGGAACATCTGCTCCAGCACGTCGCGGCTGGGATTTTCCAGGTCGATCAGGATGACGTCGGGATCGATCGCGTAGACGCGCGCGAGCAGGCGTGTCGTGTCCTCGATGCGCACCACCTGCACGTGGCCGGCCTCGCGCAGACCCTCCTCGAGGATCGCGGCGCGGATCGGGTTCTCGTCGACGATGACGATCTTGAGCGAGGCATCCATGGACACTTGCCAGGGGTCTACAAGCCCCATGCCAGCGCCGCCTCGCATCTATATTCGCCAGTAGATTCAAAAAGATAGTCGACACCCGGCCGCCTGCCGAAATTGGCGCCAGATGGCTGCTGGCTTAAAGCTGAGCAGCCCCGCCCAGTGATCGTGCAATGGGCTTCGTCAGGCCTGTGTCTCGACCCGATGGAACCCGAGGCGCTGCATCACCGGCCCGTCGGTGACTCGCAGCAGGATCGCGTCGTCGGACGCTTCGTGAAAGTGCGGTCGCCACGCCGGCGCCGCCATCACGTCGCCACGCGACCATTCGAAACGCTCGCCATCGATCGTGGTCATGCCGCTGCCGCGCACCACGGCGAAGATGTTGTTGGCGGTGGTGCGGTGGGTCGCGCTGCGCTTACCGGCGGAAAGCCGCATCATGTAGAGCGCGACGGTGTCGAGCGCCGGCGCGCCGAGCTCGATCTGCGTGCCGAACGGGCCGCTCGGATCAGGCGGCGCC
>DATBZM010000185.1:0-13364 GCA_036513175.1 Xanthobacteraceae bacterium
CCCCCCCCCCCAACTCCCGCAAATTTTACCCGAGGTCACCCGGGCGACGCAATCGCCGCAATCCGCTGCAGCGGCCCTACAGCGGCACGTTGTCGTGCTTGCGCGCCGGCAGCTCGACCTTCTTGCCGCGCAGCATGGCGAGCGCGCGGGTGATCCGCTTGCGCGTCGCGTGCGGCATGATGACCTCGTCGATATAGCCGCGCTCGGCCGCGACGAAGGGCGACAAGAACCGGTCCTCGTATTCCCTGGTGCGCGCCGCGATCTTGCCGGCATCGCCGATGTCGGCCCGGAAGATGATCTCGACCGCGCCCTTGGCGCCCATCACGGCGATCTGCGCGGTCGGCCACGCATAGTTGACGTCGCCGCCGACGTGCTTCGACGCCATCACGTCATAGGCGCCGCCGAACGCCTTGCGGGTGATGACGGTGACGAGCGGCACGGTGCACTGGCTGTAGGCGAACAGAAGCTTCGCGCCATGCTTGATCAGGCCGCCATATTCCTGGTCGGTGCCGGGCAGGAAGCCGGGCACGTCGACGAAGGTGACGATCGCGATATTGAAGGCGTCGCAGAAGCGCACGAAGCGCGCCGCCTTGCGGCTCGCGTCGCTATCGAGCACGCCCGCGAGCATCATCGGCTGGTTGGCGACGAAGCCGACCGTGCGCCCGGCGATGCGGCCGAAGCCGGTGACGATGTTCTTGGCGAACGCCTCGGCGATTTCGAAGAAATCGCCTTCGTCCACCGTCTTGGTGATCAGCTCCTTGATGTCGTAGGGCTTGTTGGGATTGTCCGGGATCAGCGTGTCGAGCGATTTGTCCTCGCGCTCGATGTCGTCGAAGCTCGGCCATTCGGGCGGCTCGACGGCGCTCGAGGCGGGCAGGAAGTCGATCAGCCGGCGCATCTGCAGGAGGCACTCGACGTCGTTGTCGTAGGCGCCGTCGGCGATCGAGGATTTCGTCGCGTGCACCGAGGCGCCGCCGAGCTCTTCGGCGGTGACGACCTCGTTGGTCACCGTCTTCACCACGTCGGGGCCGGTGACGAACATGTAGCTCGTGTCCTTCACCATGAAGATGAAGTCGGTCATCGCCGGCGAATAGACGTCGCCGCCCGCGCACGGCCCCATGATCACGGAAATCTGCGGAATGACGCCCGACGCATTGACGTTGCGCTTGAAGACCTCGCCGTAGCCGCCGAGCGCGGCGACGCCCTCCTGGATGCGCGCGCCGCCGGCGTCGAACAGGCCGACGATCGGCGCCCGTGCCTTCATGGCGAGGTCCTGGATTTTCACGATCTTCTGCGCATGCGTCTCCGACAGCGACCCGCCGAAGACGGTGAAATCCTTGGCGAAGACGAAGACCGTGCGGCCGTTGACGGTGCCCCAGCCCGTGACCACGCCGTCGCCGGGGATCTTCTGCTGCGCCTCCATGCCGAAATCGACGCAGCGGTGCTCGACGAACATGTCGAACTCCTCGAACGAGCCCTTGTCCATCAGGAGCTCGATGCGCTCGCGCGCCGTGAGCTTGCCGCGCTTGTGCTGCGCCTCGATGCGCGTCTTGCCGCCGCCGAGCCGCGCATGCCCGCGCCGGGTCTCGAGCTTTTCGAGGATGTCCTTCATGGCCTCCTGCCTGCCGTGCCCCGGTGGTTCGTGATGGACGCGTCCCGGCCTACGGTGCCATCAATAGCATGGCCGCTGCGGCACGGCGAAGCCCGCGCCGCGCCCAATTCGAGGGGCCCGCATGACCCAAGACCCGACCCCGGCTGTCGCCGGCATTCCACGATTGCTGTTGCGGCTCGAGGGCGCGGCGCTGCTGATCGTCGCAATCGCGATGTTCTGGCAGCGCGGCGGCTCGTGGCGGCTGTTCGCGATCCTGATCCTCGCACCCGATTTGAGCTTTTTCGGCTATCTTGCGGGGCCGCGCGTCGGCGCGATCGTCTACAACGCGGTGCATGCGACACTCGCGCCGATCGCTCTCGCGCTGTCCGGCGTGTTCGCGGCTTCGCCGACCACGATCGCGGTCGCGCTCATCTGGCTCGCCCATATCGGGGCGGACCGCATGCTCGGCTACGGGCTGAAATACGCGTCCGGGTTCGGCCTCACCCACCTCGGCCGGGTTGGCCGGGCCGCGGGATAGCGCGCAGCCCGACCTGCGGGGAACGATTATCGGCGGATCGGTGTGTTGGGAGAGGCCGGTCCCGGATTACGCCGCTGCGCGGCTCCATCCGGGCTACCCGGCTTCGCCGCCGCCTTTGCGCCCGGCCGCACGCCCGACATGCGCATCAGGAAGATCAGGACCTCAGCCACCGCCTTGTAGAGCTCGACCGGGATCTCGTCGCCGATCTCGACCTCCGACAAGGCGCCGGCGAGCGAGGCGTTCTCCTCGATCGGCACGCCGTGCGCGCGCGCGGTCTCGATGATCTTCTGCCCGATCTCGCCCTTGCCCTTGGCGACGACGCGCGGCGTGCCCGGCTTATCGTACTGCAGCGCGACCGCGAGCGTGTTCTTCGGCACGGTCATGAGGCGCGGTCCAGGAAGTGGCCCGACGCCACCGCGTCGCGCGGGCGTGGCGGAGCGCCGCCGCGCACCATCACGTCGCCCGGATCAAGCTCGGCCTGGCGCAGCGCCGTGGCGAGCTCCGGCGCATTGTCGCGCAGCTTGACCGAGGTTTCGGGCCGCTCCGCCCACAGCGTCA
This sequence comes from Xanthobacteraceae bacterium, assembly GCA_036513175.1. Taxonomy (GTDB): domain Bacteria; phylum Pseudomonadota; class Alphaproteobacteria; order Rhizobiales; family Xanthobacteraceae; genus JAVDCA01. The sequence continues at coordinate 2,688 of DATBZM010000185.1, forward strand.
CGGACGCGCGCGTGCCGACCAGCGCGATCTGCGCATGCACCGGCCCGATCGGCTCGACGTCGAGCGAGAACCGCGCCCGCCATGCGACCGCGGTGCCGGCCGCCGGGGCGTTGTGGCCGTCGCGCGCGATCTCGAACTGGGCGACCGCCGGGCCCTGCGGCGTTGCAAAGGGCACCTCGAACAGCCAGCGCGGGCCGGACGCATCGTTGCGCACGGTCGAGCCGCTCGCCGTCTGCTCGGGGAGCGAGGCCGCCTGCAGCAGGGTCTGGCGCGCCAGCGCCGCATTGGTCTCGTTGAGCAGAACCTTGCCGATGTCGCGCGGCGCCGTGTCGGCCGAGATCGACGCCGCGCTTGCGGATTGCCCAGCGGTCGGTGCGCCGCGATAAGGCGGCGGGGGCGCGCTGGCGGGGTTTTGCGCGCGCGCGTCGTTCGCGGCAGCTTGCGCGCTCTGCCCGGTCGGCGCGCTCGGCGTGCCGCCATCGGCCGCAAGCGCCGCCAGCGCCCGGCCAATGGGGCCGCCGCTTTCGTCCGCCGCCTGATCGGATGCCGGCGCGATCGCCAGATCGCTCGCGAGCCACGATTCGACGACATTGCGCAGGACGACCAGCGCGGCCTTGAGATCGTCGGCCGAGCCAGGGACGGCGCTGCCGCCATTCACCTCGGCGGAAAGCCGCGCTTCGAGAAACAGCCCGGAGCGGTCGAGCGCCTGCTTGACGTCATCGGCCGACATGGTCTCGTCAAGCGTCGGCGGCAGCGCGAGCAGGCGCTCGGCCGCCTGCCGGACCGGTTCGGGCACTGCCGGAATTGTCGCCGCGACGCTCGCATCGGCAAACAGCGGCCCGAGCCCGCCCTGGCGTGCCGCCGATGTCTGCACCGCCGCTGTCAGCGCCGCCGTTGCGGCGACCACGGGGTTGGGCGCCTGCGCGGACGGCTGGATCTGCGAATCGGCCGTGGTCGCGGCTGCGACATTGGTCGATGTCGCGCCCGCCGTATTGGCGCTGCCGCTCGCAATCGCCGACGGCGCCGTCGGATCGGCCGGCGGACTTTCATTCGGCGTCGCGGCGACCGGCGCGTCCTGTGGCGCCGCCGTCGGCGTGGTGATGACCGCGGGTGACTCGGCGCTGGAATTGGCGCCAGTCGTGGCCGTGCCGCCGGGGAAGGTATCGGTCGCGAGGGCAGCTGCGGCGCTTCCGCTTCCCACCGCGCCGTTGGCGGTGCTCGCCGTTCCGACCAGCGTCAGCCGCAGTCCCCCCGGCGAGTTGTTCACCGCGAGCTTGACGGTCGTGCCCGGCGTCAGCGCGATCTGAGTCTGCACTTCCAGGATCGTATTGCCGATGGCGATCTTGGCCGCGGTGCCGACCGTCTGCAGTACCTGCGCCTCGACCACCTCGCCGCTGCGCAGCGCAGGCAAAGCGGCGCCCTGCTGCGGATTGAGCGCAACAACGGGCGTGGCTGAAACGGCAAGGTCCACGGGTTCAGTCCTTGAGGCAGTGGACGTGCCGCAAGCCTACCCCGATGGCATGAACCGAACGTTAACCAACCCTCGAGTGCGGGTCGCCCGTGAGGTGCGCTGGTATTTTTTCACCCGGTCTGCGGGACGAGCTCCAGCACCCGCACCGCCGCCTGCACCTCGGCGAGCCGCGCCTCGCGCCGCGCCAGCGCAAGCTCGTCGCGGCCCCATTGCTCCATGTTCCAGTCCTCGTCCACGTGGGCTGCCGCCCAGGCGGCGTCGGGCGAGACCGCGCCGCGGGCGAGCGCGAGCGCGATCAGCGCCGAGCCGGTGAGCGTCATCACGGCATGCACGGCGCCGAGCCGCCACGGATCGCGCGGAATGGCGTGGCGCGCCGCCTCGATCGCCTCGGCCGGCTGGGTGACGAAATTCACGCCCTGCGTGACCACGAAGCGCGCCGCGAGATCGTCGCGCGCAAAGGCGAGGATCGGATCCCAGTGCCGCTCCTGGCGCATGACCAGCGCGTCCGGCGCCTCGGCGCGATAATAGACGAGGTCGGAGCCGAGATATTTCTCGATCTCGGCGACGATCTCGGGACGCGCCGCCACGACGCCGTCGATGATGGTGTTGGCGAGCCGCGTCAGCGGCATTTTCGCCGGATCGATCACCTCGAATTGCGCGTCCCACTCGGCGGCGAGGATCTCGGCGAGCGGACGTGTCGGCGCCGCGAGCGGGCGGCGCGCCGGCGTCTGGACTGGGCGGCCGTCGAGCGAGACGACGAAGCCGGCGGGCTGTTGCGTGAGCGCGACCTCGCGGAAGAAGCGCCGGCGCAGCGTCGGGCGGACGGAGCGGCGCGCGGCCTCGATCGGATCGATCGGCTCGGCGGTAAAGATCTCTTCGAACACGTCGCGCATGAAATCTAGTTATGAAGCCCCACGACGCTCCGCCAGCGGCGCTGCCGCCCACAGCGCGTCGAGCGTGGCCGCGAGCTCGGAAAAATCGCCCACCATCGCGTCGGCACCGGCCTGCGCCAGTTCCGCCACCGGATGGTAGCCCCACGCGACCCCGATGGCGCGGGCGCCGGCGGCGCGCGCCATCTCGATATCGAACACGGTGTCGCCGATCATCACGGTCTGTTGCGGGGCGGCGCCAGTCGCCGCCATGGCGGCGAGCAGCATGCCGGGATGCGGCTTCGACGGGGCGTCGTCCGCGGTGTGGATCGTGGCGAAATGCTCGAGCAGGCCGTGACGGGTGAGCACCGCGCGCACGCCGCGCTGCGATTTGCCGGTGGCAACGCCGAGGACCGTCTCGGGCGCCTGGGCGAGCGCCAGGACGGCCTCGCGCGCCCCGGGATAGAGCGGTTCGAGATGGTCGGGCGAAGCGCGCAGCGCCGCGAAGGCGTCGCGGTAGGCGGCGACGAGGCCGGCCACCGGAAAGTCCGCCCCCGCCATGCTACCTTCGCCCAAGCGGCGGAACGCATCCGGCAGCGACAACCCGACGATGCTCAGCAATCGCTCCCGCACCGGCACCGAAAGATCATTCGCCTCAAAGGCTTGCCGCATTGCGGCGCAGATCATCTGCTGGCTGTCGACGAGAGTTCCGTCGCAATCGAAAATGATCAATTTCAACGATTTGTGTCCGCTTTGCCGCTATTCTGCCGTGTCTTCTATGGCATGGTCCGGCCCCCGCAAAGGGCCTCGGCCGTTTGATCTGGGAGAATGCTGTGGCCTGCGTGACACGCCATCCAGCCATCGTGGCGAGGCCGGTGGCATCACGCCCGCCGGTCGATTAAAATCTCTTTCGGATTCGACGGCTACAGTCGAACCGGGGAGCGAACCCTTGGGGCTTGAGAAGGCGCGTCACGCAATGCCCGTGCACGTGTTCTCTGGACACTTCGCCGGAAAGCGTGATCGAGGAGGAAATGCAGAACACTGACATTGCTAATCCGGACTACTTCCACAAGGTCGTCGATTGCCAGTGGGCCTGTCCGGCACACACTCCAGTCCCCGAATACATTCGGTTGATCGCCGCGGGCCGCTACAGCGACGCCTACATGGTCAATTGGAAATCGAACGTGTTTCCGGGCATCCTCGGGCGCACCTGCGACCGGCCGTGCGAGCCGGCCTGCCGGCGCGGCCGCGTCGAGAAGGAGCCGGTGGCGATCTGCCGCTTGAAGCGCGTCGCCGCCGACTTCAAGGACGACATCCGCGGGCGCCTGCCCAAGCCGGCCCAACGCCGGAACGGCAAGAAGATCGCGCTGGTCGGCGGCGGCCCGGCCTCGCTTGCGGTCGCGCGCGACCTCGCGCCGATCGGCTACACCTGCGTCGTGTTCGACCAGGACCCGAAGGCGGGCGGGATGATGCGCACGCAGATCCCGAAATTCCGCCTGCCCGAGACCGTGATCGACGAGGAATGCGACTACATCCTCAATCTCGGCATCGAGTTTCGCGGCGGCAAGCGCATCGACAGCCTCAAAAGCCTGCTCGCCGAGGACTGGGACGCGATCTTCGTCGGCTCCGGCGCGCCGCGCGGACGCGATCTCGAGATCCCGGGCCGCGAGGAGGCCAAGGCCAACATCCATATCGGCATCGACTGGCTCTCCAGCGTCTCGTTCGGCCACATCACCAAGATCGGCAAGCGCGTCATCGTGCTCGGCGGCGGCAACACCGCGATGGACTGCTGCCGCTCGTCGCTCCGGCTCGGCGGCGAGGAGGTGACGGTCGTGGTGCGTTCCGGCTTCGAGGAGATGAAGGCCTCGCCGTGGGAGAAGGAGGACGCGATGCACGAGGGCATCCCGATCCTCAATTTCCTCGTACCGAAGGAGTTCAAGCACGAGAACGGCAAGCTCACCGGCGTCGTGTTCGAGAAGGTGAAGGCCGAGTACGACGAGAAGAAGCGGCGCAAGCTGGTGCCGTCGGGCGAGCCGGATCAGCTCGTCCCGTGCGACGACGTGCTGGTCGCGGTCGGCCAGGAGAACGCGTTCCCCTGGATCGAGCGCGACATCGGCATCGAGTTCGACAAGTGGGACATGCCCAAGGTCGATCCGAAGACCATGGCGTCGACCAATCCGAGGGTCTTCTTCGGCGGCGACGCGGCGTTCGGGCCGAAGAACATCATCTGGGCGGTCGCGCACGCCCACGAGGCCGCGGTGTCGATCGACAAGCGCCTCTCCGGCGAGGACATCAACGACCGGCCGCTGCCGGCCGTCGAGGTCGTCAGCCAGAAGATGGGCATCCACGAGTGGAGCTACGACAACGAGATCTCCGCCGACAAGCGCTATCGCGTGCCGCTGCGCGACAAGGTCATCGCGCTCGCCGACATCAAGGCCGAGGTCGAGCTTGGTTACGACCTCAAGCTCGCGCTCTCCGAGGCCGAGCGCTGCCTCAACTGCGACATCCAGACGGTGTTCAGCTCGTCGCTGTGCATCGAGTGCGACGCCTGCGTCGACATCTGCCCGATGGACTGCATCACATTCACCGCGAACGGCACCGAGGCCGATCTGCGCACGCGCCTGCAGGCGCCCGCCCTGAACCTCACCCAGGACCTCTACGTGGAAGGCGGCCTCAAGACCGGCCGCATCATGGCCAAGGACGAGGACGTCTGCCTGCACTGCGGGCTGTGTGCCGAGCGCTGCCCGACCGGCGCGTGGGACATGAAGAAATACCTCATTGAAATGACTTACGCAGGGACGCCATGCCAGCAAGCCCGATCAGCGGCATAAACGACTTCGTCGTCCGCTTCGCCAACGTCAACGGCTCGGGCTCGGCGAGCGCCAACGAGCTGTTTGCCCGCGCGGTGCTGCGCATGGGCGTGCCGGTCTCCCCGCGCAACATCTTCCCGTCCAACATCCAGGGCCTGCCCACCTGGTACGAGGTGCGCATCTCCGGGGCCGGCCATCTCGGCGCGCGCGGCGGCGTCGACTTCATGGTGGCGATGAACCCGCAGACCTGGGACAAGGACGTCACCTCGGTCGAGCCGGGCGGCTATCTGCTCTACGACTCGACCAAGCCTATCCCGACCTCGCGGCTGCGGGCGGACATCACGGTGATCGGCGTGCCGCTCACCGAGATGTGCAACAAGGAATACTCCGACCCGCGCCAGCGCCAGCTGTTCAAGAACATCATCTATCTCGGCGCGCTCTCGGCGCTGCTCGACATCGACCCGAACGAGATCGAGAAGCTGTTCAGCGAGCAGTTCAAGGGCAAGGAGAAGCTGATCGCACCCAACATCAACGCGCTGCAGATCGGCCGCAACTGGGCGTTGGCGAACCTCAAGTGCCCGCTGCCGATCCGCGTGCAGCGCTCGACCGCGGTCGGCGACCGCATCTTCATCGAAGGCAACTCGGCCGCGGCCCTCGGCGCCGTCTATGGCGGCGCAACGGTATGTGCCTGGTACCCGATCACACCCTCCTCCTCGCTCGCCGAGGCCTTCACCCGCCACTGCGGCCGCCTGCGCGTCGATGCCGAAAGCAAGAAGAACAAGTTCGCGATCGTGCAGGCCGAGGACGAGCTGGCCTCGATCGGCGTCGTCATCGGCGCCGGCTGGAACGGCTCGCGCGCCTTCACGGCGACCTCCGGCCCCGGCATCTCGCTGATGCAGGAGTTCCTCGGCCTCGCCTACTTCGCCGAGATCCCCGCCGTGGTGTTCGACGTGCAGCGCGCCGGCCCCTCGACCGGCATGCCGACGCGCACGCAGCAGTGCGACCTCATCTCCTGCGCCTACGCGTCGCACGGCGACACCAAGCACGTGCTGCTCTTCCCCGAGAATCCGACCGAATGCTTCGAGTTCGGCGCGATCTCGTTCGATCTCGCCGACCGGCTGCAGACGCCCATTTTCATGCTGCTCGACCTCGAGATCGGCATGAACCATCACCTCTGCCCGCCGCTCAAGTGGGACGACAGCCGCACGTATGACCGCGGCAAGATCATGACCGCGGCCGAGCTCGAGGCCGGCAAGGATTTCGGCCGCTACCTCGACGTCGACGGCGACGGCATCCCGTTCCGAACCTATCCGGGCACGCACCCGTCAAAGGGCTCGTTCTTCACCCGCGGCACCTCGCGCGACCGCTATGCGCGCTATACCGAGGAAGGCGCGCCCTATGCGGACAACATGCAGCGCCTGCTGCGCAAGTTCGAGACCGCCAAGGACCTCGTGCCGCGCCCGCTGCAGGCGAATGCGAGCAAGCCGACCAAGTACGGCGTGATCTACTACGGCTCGACCGCGCCCGCGATGGACGAGGCGATCCACATGATCGAGGCCGAGGGCCATCTGATCGACCGGCTGCGCGTGCGCGCCTTCCCGTTCCATTCGAGCGTGGCGAGCTTCATCGCCGACCACGATTTCGTCTTCGTGGTCGAGCAGAACCGCGACGCCCAGTTGCGCTCGCTCGTCGTCAACGAGTGCAGCATCGATCCCGTTCGCCTCGTGCCGGTGCTGCACTATGACGGCACGCCGATCACGGCGCGCTTCATCGCGCGCGCGATCAGCGACAAGCTCGATACCCTGAAAGTCACGCCGCTGCGCAAGGTGGTGTCGTGACGGAGCGTATGAACTCTCAGCCGTCATGGCCGGGCTTGTCCCGGCCATCCACGTCTTGCTTTTTGGCCAAGGCGTGGATGCCCGCATTCGCGGGCATGACGAGGGACCAACAGGTGTCTCCATGACCTATCTCGCCAAGCCCAAGTTCCACCACCCGTCGCTGCCGAAAAATTCGCTCGGCTACACCCACCGCGACTATGAGGGCTCGATCTCGACGCTGTGCGCCGGCTGCGGCCACGACTCGATCACCGCCGCGATCATCGAGGCATGCTTCGAGCTGTCGATCGAGCCGCACAAGGTGGCAAAAATCTCCGGCATCGGTTGCTCGTCGAAGACGCCGACCTACTTCCTCGGCAATTCGCACGGGTTCAACTCGGTGCACGGCCGCATGCCGTCGGTCCTGACCGGCGCGAACCTCGCCAACCGCGACCTCCTCTATCTCGGCGTCTCGGGCGACGGCGACTCGGCCTCGATCGGCTTCGGCCAGTTCGCCCACGCGATCCGCCGCGGCGTCAACATGGTCTACATCGTCGAGAACAACGGCGTGTATGGCCTCACCAAGGGCCAGTTCTCCGCGACCGCCGACCGCGGCTCGAAATCGAAGCGCGGGCTCATCAATTCCGACAGCGCGATCGACATGGCCGGCATCGCGCTGCAGCTCGGCGCGACCTACGTCGCTCGCTCGTTCTCGGGCGACAAGGACCAGCTCGTGCCGCTGATCAAGGGCGCGATCGAGCATGAGGGCGCGGCCTTCATCGACGTGATCTCGCCGTGCGTCGCCTTCAACAATCACGCCGGCTCGACCAAGAGCTTCGACTACGTGCGCGAGCACAACGAGGCGGTGAACCGGCTCGACGTGATCACCGGCCGCGCGACGATCAAGCTCGATCAGGCGCCCGGCACCGTGAAGGTGGTCGAGCAGCACGACGGCACCAAGCTGGTGCTGCGCAAGCTCAACGCCGACTACGACCCGAGCGACCGGCTCGCCGCGATGAACTTCCTGCAAAGCCATGCCGCCAAGGGCCAGATCGTCACCGGGCTCATCTACCTCGACCACGAGCCCGAGGACCTGCACGGCAACCTGCAGACCGTCGAGCGGCCGCTCAATCAGCTCGGCGAAAAGGAGCTGTGCCCCGGCTCGGCGGCGCTGGAGAAGATCAACGCCTCGCTGCGGTGATCCGTAGCCCGGATGGAGCGCAAGCGAAATCCGGGGTCTAGCGTCCCCGCATTGCGGCGCTGCGCGCCTCCATGCGGGCTACACGCAGCGCTCCCTACGCCGCCCTGATCTTCGCCAGGAAATCGCCCACCTCGTGGCGCAGCGCGTCGGCCTGGCGGCCGAGCGCCTCGGCGCTGGTGCGCACGTTCGCGGCCGCGACGCCGGTGGCGTCGGCGCCGGCCGTGAGGCCGGTGATGTTGCTGTCGACCTCGCCGGTGCGGCGCGCGGCTTCCTGCGTGTTGCGGGTGATCTCCTGCGTCGCGGCGCCCTGCTCTTCCACCGCCGATGCGATCGAGGTCGCAACCGCATTGACCTCGCCGATGGTGCCGCCGATGCGCCGCATCGCCTGCGCGGCCTTGTCGGCGACCTCCTGGATGGCGGCGACCTGGCCGGAAATGTCGCCGGTCGCCTTGGCGGTCTGCGTCGCGAGCGATTTCACCTCCGAGGCGACCACCGCAAAGCCCCTGCCGGCGGTGCCGGCGCGCGCCGCCTCGATCGTCGCATTGAGCGCGAGCAGGTTGGTCTGCTCGGCGATCTCGTTGATGAGGTTGACGACCTGGCCAATGCGCTGCGCCGCATCGGCGAGGCCCTGCACGGTCACGTCGGTCTCCTGCGTCTCCGCGACCGCGCGCCCAGCGATGCCCGCCGCATGCGTCACCTGGCGGCTGATCTCGGCGATCGAGGCGGTCAGCTCCTGCGAGGCGGCCGCGACCGTCTGCACATTGCCCGACGCGTTCGAGGCGGCGCCCGCCGCGTCCTTCGCCTGGCGATTGGTCTCGGCGGCGCTCGCGGAAAGCTTGTCCGAGGTCTTGCGCATGTCGTCGGAGGCGGCGCCGAGCGCCTCGAGCGCGTCGCCGACATGGCGCTCGAACGCCGCGATATGCGCATCGACCGCCTTCTGCCGCGCCACCGCCTGGTCGCTGCGGCTCGACTGCTCGGCCTCGATGCGCATCTTCTCGTCGGCGTTGCGCTTGAACGTGGTGAGCGCTTTGGCGAGCGCGCCGATCTCGTCCTCGCGGTCGGAATGCGGGACCTCGACCGCGAGATCGCCGTTCGCGACCTGCATCATCGCGGTCTGGATGCGCTTGAGCGGGCGGATGACGCGGCCGGACACGAACACGAAGCCGAGGCCGGCGAACAGCGCCGCGCCGAGGAGCATCGCGAGCTTGGTGATGAGGGTGCCGCGCGCCGCGGACAGCTGCTCGCCGGCGTGCTGCTTGGCGGCCGTCAGCGCGGCCTCGGCGAGGTCGGTCACGGTGCCGAGACGCGGCACCGTCTGGCTGGTCCAGTCGTTGACCGAGATCGACGGTATCTGGCCGGCCGCAAGCATCGCCACCATCTCGTCGCGCTTGGCGAGGAAATCGGCGCCGAAGAAGCCGTTCTGGGCCTTGTCGATCGCGGCGGTCAGCGCCGGCGGCAGGGCCGCGCCGTTGCGCAGCTTCTGCACCATTGCCCAGCCGGCCTCGGTGCGGCCGATCAGGTCCACCTCGCGCTGCCACTGCGGCCCGGCGACCTTCTGCTTCGTCATGAGGGCGGTCGAGACGATGACCGAGGCATCGCCGCCGTTCTCGCGCACGATCCAGGCGGCGTCGCGCATCGCCATCATCTGGTCGACAAACGGATCCTGGTATTTCGCGAGCCCGACCAGCGCGTCGCTGATCCGGTCGAGGACGCCGAGCAGGTCGGTCGCGGCCGTTTCGAATTCCTTGGGCAGGCCGGCACGCCGCTCGCTCTTCGGCTTGGTGAAATCGGCGTCGCTTTCCTTCGCCAGCGTCGTGAACTTCTGCGCCGCCGCATCGAGCTCGCCTGCGGCCGCATCGCCGTTCGGCATGTCGATCTGGCGCAGCCCCGCGAGCGCCGCCGCAAGCGCCGGCAGCTCCGCGGCGCGCGACTGCGTGACCTGGCGCATCTGCACCGGGTCCGGCGTGCCGTCGTGCTCGAGCACCCGCACCGTGAACGAGCGATCGAGCCGCAGATTATGCAGGACGCGGAACGCCTGGCCTTCGACATCGGCGATGCGCTCGAGCCGGCTTGCGGTCGCGACCTCGCTCCACGCGCCCCAGGCGCCGACCGCCAGCACCGCGACGAGCGCCACTCCCACGACGGCGATGACGGATTGAAGCAGGAAGTTGACGGAGACGCGTCGGAACATGGTCACTCGCTTTTCGCTGTGCCGCCGGCGCGTGCCACGCGCGCGCCATAGGGGAGACCACGTTAAATTATGCAACGGCCATTAATTCACAGTTAAGCAAGGTTGTTTTGCGCCCTGCGGTGGCGCAGGCGCGCGCCTCGCGTCCACCGGGTGCGGACGTTGCATGTGAGGTGAGCACAGACGTCGCGCTCCCTCTCCCCGCGTGCGGCTATTCGATTCACACTTCTCAGAATCCGATTCTTCGCCAATGGGTTACGCGGACCCACCCCTTGGGACAACCGCGTACGCCGGATCCGAGTCAAGGGATTCGAAAGACTCACG
>DATBZM010000186.1:0-14921 GCA_036513175.1 Xanthobacteraceae bacterium
CTCGTCCGGCTCGAACTCGGCCGCATTGTTGACGAGCAGCGTCAGCGGCCCGATCGCGGCCACGGCGGCGGGCACGAGACGCAGCACCGCGGCGTGATCGGCCAGGTCGGCCTCAAGCGTCGCGGCGCGCCCGCCGGCGGCAATCTCACCGACCAGGCGATCGGCCTCGGCGCGCGAGCGCCGCGCCTGGACGGCGACCGCATAGCCGCCCCGCGCCAGCGCGAGCGCAATGGCGCGGCCGATGCGCTGCGCCCCGCCGGTGACGAGGGCGGCAGGGCGAACCCCGGAAGCAGCTTCGGGCATGCGGCATGACGGCGCGCCAGGTGGACCGAGCGCGGCCGGGAGCGCGAGCGAACCGCGGGCCGCAGCATAACGGCAAGGCGCACCGTGGCGAAATGATCCCTTAGACCGCCCGTGCCCGCCTGGGGGCCGTTGGAATGGATAGGAATCCTTCAAGGTAAGCGGGAGATGGCTGCGGCTGCGCGTGAATTAATCGATTTTGACGCCGGCGCCATGTGGAACGTTCGGCCAGTATCTTCGTTTACCGGCTGAGCACCGGGGAATCCGCCGAAATCGTCCCAAAGTATTAAATTTCGTTAACCATGGAACTCGTCCGGGTGAGAAGTCGGATTGTGAGTTCTGCGGGGCCGAAATGAGGCAATGGTCGGGCGAAATTCGGTACATAAACCAATCGTCTACCATGGTTCTTCTGGTGCTCTGGGTGTGTCTTTCTTGCACTAGACACGGGCGCGCGGACGAATACTTTGGCGCCAAGGGTTAACCAGGAGGATGGGTTATGAAGCGTTTTCTGCTTGCGAGCGCCGGCGTGCTGGCGATGGTCGGCTTGGCCAACGCCGCTGACCTGCCGCGGCCGATGTACACCAAGGCGCCGCCGATGGCGGCGCCCTACTACAACTGGACCGGCTTCTACATCGGCATCAACGGCGGCGGCGGCTGGGGCAACTCGGCCTGGGACACCACGGGGGGCTTCGACACCTCGGGCGGCCTCGTCGGCGGCACCATCGGCTATAACTGGCAGATGGGCACCTGGGTGCTCGGCGTCGAAGGCGACATCGACTGGGCCGACATCAAGGGCAGCACCGCAACCGGCTGCGTCGGCGGCAGCTGCACCACCGAGAACAACTGGCTCGGCACGGCACGCGGCCGCGTCGGCTACGCGTTCGACCGCTGGATGCCCTACCTCACAGGCGGCGCCGCCTTCGGCGACGTGGAGGCGAGCCATCCGGGCTTCACCGGCATGACCAGCACCCAGCTCGGCTGGACCGTGGGCGCGGGCGTCGAGTTCGCGGTCGTCAACAACGTCACCGCCAAGGTCGAATACCTGCACTACGATCTCGGCAGCTTCCAATGCGGCATGAACTGCAACGGCGCGGTGAGCGACAACGTCAGCTTCCACGCCGACGTCATCCGCGGCGGCTTGAACCTGCGGTTCTGATCGATCCGCCGATCCGATCGGCAAAAAGCCCCGGCTCGCATGAGCCGGGGCTTTTTCTTTGCCAACCGGTCGTCTGCCCCGCGTTTCAGGTCGGCGGCACGGTCGCCGCGAAGGCCGGCACGGCCGCGGCGAAATCCTCGAGATATTTGACGAGCCGCGGATGGTCCTTGCGCCAGGTGCCGTGGAAGCGGAAATCCTGGTAGGCGAGCGCGCAGGCGAGCGCGATCTGGCCGACCGTCGGCGGCGTGTCGCGCCCGGGCGGCGCCGCCTCGAGCGAGGCCAGCGCGCGCGCAACCTTGCCGGCCTGATGCTCGATCCATTTCGCTTCGTGCTTGGCCGCATCGCGCCAGCGGCCTTCATAGACGAGCAGGATCCCGGCATCCATGATGCCGTCGGCGAGCGCCTGCAGGCGCAGCGCCGCAAAGCGCGCCGTCGGCTCGGCCGGAATGATGCGGCCGCCGCCGGCGAGGTGATCGAGATATTCGAGGATGACGCGCGAGTCGAACAGGACGAGGCCGTCGTCGAGCACGAGCGCCGGGATCTTGCCGAGCGGGTTCTGCGCACGCACCGTATCGCTCGGATTGACCGTATCGGCGGGCTCGACCTCGATGCGGCCGTCGAGGCCGAGGATCATCGCCGCCATCCTGATCTTGCGCGCGAAGGGCGATGCCGGGGAAGAACGCAAAATCATGGGTCGCTGATCCTTGCCAGAATGACGCCTGCCGCAACGCCGCGGCGGATTTGCGCGCGCGACGATCGGGGCCAACCGTTATAGGGCGCGCTTGCGCATCGGCAACCGAATATCCATTGCGCGGAAAGACGCCGTTGCCGGCCGCGGCCGATGCGGGCAGTCGGCCTCGCGGGTCGATCGGCCGAAGGATCCTCGCGCCGTAAGACCTGCGTCGTCAGCCGGTGACGACGAGATTCACGGCCTTCGGCCCCTTGCCCTTCTTGTCGGGCTCGACGTCGAAGCTGATGCGCTGGCCCTCGTTGAGCGATTTCAAGCCCGCGCGCTCCACCGCCGTAATGTGAACGAACACGTCGCGTCCGCCGTCGTCCGGCTTGATGAAGCCATACCCGCGTTCGCCGTTGAAGAACTTGACCGTACCGGCCATTGCCATCGGGAAACTCCTCCCCGTGGTTGCCCCGCCGTCGGCCCCCACGGCGCGACGGCTCGGCTGGACATTCACCGACGGGAAAAGCCTCGGCCCACTCCGGCCTCCGACATACCGCCGCCTCCCGAAGGAGGTGGAACGTCAAAGCCCCGACGGACACTAACATACAACTCGGTACGGTAAAAAGGCCCGAATAAGCCCTACCGGCGGTTTAGTCCTCACCGACGAGCCATTCGACCTTTGCGCGGCCGCTTGCCGGTAGAGGCGGCGAACGAAGCGCCGAGCGAAGGGCCGGCAGCATTCGCGCCAGCTCGTCGGCAAGCCGCCAGGGCGGATTGACGATGATGAGACCCGCCCCATTGAGCCTGGCGCCCTCGTCCGCAGCCCATTCAAGCTCGGCACGCAGGACCTTTGGCGCGGCTTTGGCCGTGCCGTTGCGGCGCAGCACGGCGGCGAGCCGCTCAGGGCCGGCCCGATCCTTGATCGGGTACCAGACGAGATAGATCCCGGTCGCCCATTTGCGCTGGGCAGCCACAAGCGCATCGGCAAGCCGGGCGAACTCATGCTTGTCCTCGTAGGGCGGGTCGATGAGGACGAGGCCGCGCCGCTCCTTGGGCGGCACGTAGGCGTTGAGCGCCACCCAGCCGTCGATTTCGACCGCGCGGGCGCGGGTGTCGCGGCGCAGGTCGGCGGCGAGCGCCGCTGCGGCACCGGGCTCGAGCTCGCAGGCGACCAGGCGATCCTGCGGCCGCATCAGGCTCAAGGCGATCAAAGGCGAGCCCGGATAGTGGCGTAACGCTTGACCAAGCGCGTGACCAAGTGCGTGACCATGCGCCTGACCGCCATTGGCCGCCGTGACCGCCGCGAGATAGGGCGCGAGCAATGCACCGACATCGTCAGGGAGCTCGGCCGCAAGCAACCGGCCGATGCCCTCGCGCCATTCGCCGGTGCGGGCTGCAGGAGCAGACGCGAGGTCGTAGAGCCCCGCGCCCGCATGGGTATCGATGACCCGGAAGGCGGCGGCCTTCTCGCCAAGATGCACGAGAATGCGGGCCAGGACCGCATGCTTGAGCACGTCCGCGAAGTTGCCGGCGTGGAAGGCGTGACGATAGTTCATCACGCCTTCCTATCCTCGACCCGGCCGCTGGAGAAGCGCGGTGCGGCCGGGCTGGGACGTCAGCCGCCGGAGGCCTCTGTGCCGCCGTGCACGCGCGGCATCAGCACCTGCTCGCGCGGGCACGAATGCTGGTCGACCTCGGCGCAGCTGCGGAATTGCAGGTCCTTGCTGAGGCAGACGCGCACCTCGTTGAGGCGTTTCGCGTCGCAGCCGACCGCGATTCCGTCATGCGGCAGCCCCGGATTGGCGGTCACGAACGCATCCCTGACCTCGGCCGGCGTCACGGTCTTGGGCTGCGCCAGATCGAGGTAGTCCGGCGGGATCTTCACCATTGCGCGCGCCTTGCGCACGGTCTCGAAGTAGGCGCGCGCCGGCAGCCCGGAGCACACGCCGTGCCGATCCCATTCGCGGAAAATCAGGCGCGGGCTCGGCATCAGGTCGATCATCGACGAGACGACATTGCGGTCGAGGCGCGGCGCCGGATTCTGGCAGAACTCCGGAAACCCGTGCTCGTATTGCGGCCATAGGCCGTGCACGATGAACGCCAGCGGCTGCTTGCCGCATTCGGGCTGGCGCGCCGCAGTCTGCGGCGAGCGCTCGGTCACGGCGTCGCAGAACGACGGCGACCATGACAGGGAGAGCACATAGAAGTCGAACTGGCCCGGCTCGTTCTGCCGCCGGTCCTGGGCTTCACTCGATACCAGACTGATTGCAAGGATGAGAGCGGTGATGACCGCGATACGCGCGACGATGTTTGCCATGATAGGCCCCTTCCCTTTACGCTACGGAAAAGACCTGCCTCTCATAGTTGAACTTTCCGAACATAGCAAGAACAAAAAAAGCACCAATCGTGGACAAATGCGCCGTCAGGGCCGCGCCTCCTTGCAGGCGGGGTTGTAGGCCCAGTTGCGGTCGAGGCCGACCACGCACCATTCGACCCCGTAGGTCATGCCGATGAGGCCGCCGTCCTCGATGATCGAATAGTAGACCGGCCGCTTGATCCCGTCGGATACGAGGGCCTCGGCGCGGCAGAAACGGCGCGGAATGGAGCCGGCGGCCCAAGGGCGCAGCGCGATCTCGTGCACGTTCTGGAAATCAACAATGCGCAGATCGGATTTCCAGAATCGGCTCTCCTTGGTGTGGAAGAACGACTGGATGCGGTCGAGCGGCCCCGACTCGTTGCAGAGCGGAACATTGCCCGAATAGCGCGGGCCGGAGAGATAAAAGTTCATCTCGAAAAACCCGGCGCTGCGGCTCGCAGTGGTTGCCCCCGCAACCATCATAACGCCCAGTCCCAGTGCAGCAACGCAGCTCCAGACGCGGCCCGACATCGACAAACTCCCCGCCACGGCATTCAACACGCGGCCCAACGGTGCCGCGTGCCCCTGGCGGGGTCAAGTAAATAGCTGCGCCACCGCGGCTTGCCGGCACCGGGCGTGTCCTTTCCGCCATAGGGGGGGGCAGCTAGGCGTCCCCGCGCCAGTCGCCCAGCACCGCCTGCACCAGCGCGAGCGCCGCGACCGCGGCGGTATCGGCGCGCAGGATGCGCGGGCCGAGGGCGAGCCGGACGATGTTGCGGCGGGAGAGCAGCATCTCGCGTTCCTCCGCCGCAAAGCCGCCTTCGGGCCCGACCAGCACGGCGAGCGCCAGGGTAGGCGCCCGGGCGGGCGCCTCGGCGGGCGCTTTGGCGCCTGCGGCGGCCGTGAGCGCCGCCGCCGGATCGGCGATCGGGGCATCCTCGTCGCAGAAGATCAGCACCCGCTCCGGCGCAAGCGCGCCGAGCGCCTCGGCGAGCGCGACCGGCTCGGCGATCTCGGGCAGCCGCAGGACGCCGCATTGCTCCGCGGCCTCGATCGCATTGGCGCGCATGCGCGCCACATTGACGCGCTCGGCCTGGGTGTGACGGGTGATGACCGGGACGAGCCGCGCCACGCCCATCTCGACCGCCTTTTGCGCCATGTAGTCGAGCCGCGCCCGCTTGAGCGGCGCGAACAGGTAATGCAGGTCGCCGCCGCCTTCCTGCGGCCGGATCTGCGCCTCGAGCCGCACCACCAGCGTCCGCTTTCCGCCCGCATCGATGGCCCCCTGCCATTCGCCCTCGCGGCCATTGAACACCAGCACCCGGTCGCCGGGCTTGAGCCGCAGCACGTCCCGGAGATAATGCGCCTGCGGCTGGTCGAGCGCGATCGAGCCACCCCCCTGCAGCGGCTGGTCGACGAAGAGGCGCGGGCTGCGGAAATCGTAGCGGGCCATGGATTGCCCTCGGAAAAGACCGGTTTAGTCGGGGTCATGGGCCGCCGCCAGCGCTCTTTGCCGCGGTATCGCCGGATTCGAGAGATTGTTAATGAATTGGTCTAATGATCCGGAACGGTCCGGGACCGGGAGATGACATCCATGACCTCTGCACGTGTGACGACACGTGTCCTGCCGCTGGCGCTTGTGATCGCAACCGGTTGCGCCATCGCGGCACAGGCGCAAACGCTGCCTTGGCCGAGCGCGGCGCCGCAGCAGCAGCAACAGCCGGCCTCCGCGCCGTGGCCGACGGACCAGCCGGCCGCGACCGCGTCCATGCCGGCGCCCTCGATGCCGGCGCCGTCCATGGCGGGACCTGGCATGGGCGCGCCCGGCATGACGATGGGCGGCCCCGGCCCGACGCCGGCGCAGCAGCAGTGCATGCAGGACTTCACCGGCTATCGCGGGGAAGTGGAGAAGCGCGCCAAGGCGGCGGAGGCGGAGAGCAAGAAGAAGCCGACGCGCGAGAAAATGTGCGAGCTCGTCACCCTCTATTCGGCCGCCGAGGGCAAGTGGCTCAAATTCTCCGAGACCAACATGGCCAAATGCGGCATTCCCCCGCAGGCCATTGAGCAGATCAAGGCGGTGCACGTCCACACGCTCGAGGCGAAGAAGAACCTGTGCAAGCCCGGCCCGACCCAGGCGGCGGCGCCGGCGACGCCGAGCCTCTCCGACGCGCTCGGCGCCTCGCTGCAGCCGAACAACGACGAGCAGAAGAAGAGCAAGACCGGCGGCGTCATGGACACCCTGACGGGGAACGTGCTGACGCGATGAGCGCGGCGCCCGGACGGGTCGCCGATTCGACCGGCAACTGGGTCGACGGCCTCGCACCGGCCTGGATGCGGCCTTACCTGCGGCTCGCCCGCTTCGACCGCCCGATCGGCGCCTGGCTGCTGCTGGTGCCGTGCTGGTGGTCCGCCGGCCTCGCCGCGATCGCGGCACGTGCGCCCTGGCCCAACCCTTGGCACCTGATCCTGTTCTTCATCGGCGCCTTCGTGATGCGCGGCGCCGGCTGCACCTGGAACGACATCGTCGACCGCGATCTCGACGCCCGTGTCGAGCGCACCCGCTCGCGCCCGATCCCGTCCGGGCAGGTGAGCGTCGTGCGCGCCGCCGCCTTCCTGGTCGCGCAGGCGCTGGTCGGCCTTGCGGTGCTGCTGCGGTTCAACCGCTGCACGGTGATCGCCGGCGTCGTCTCGCTTGCGATCGTCGCCGTCTATCCGCTCATGAAGCGGATCACCTATTGGCCGCAGATCGTGCTCGGCCTCGCCTTCTCGTGGGGCGCGCTGATCGGCTGGGCGGCCTGGTTCGGCCGGCTCGATGCGCCGGCCTATCTGCTCTATGCGGGGTCGATCGCCTGGGTGATCGGCTACGACACGATCTACGCGCATCAGGACCGCGAGGACGACGCGCTCATCGGCGTCAAATCGACCGCGCTCCTGTTCGGGGCGCGCACCAAGCCGATGCTGACGCTGTTCTACTCGGCCGCGGTGGTGCTGATCGCTGCCGCCGGATACGCGGCAGGCGGCGGCGTGATCTTCACGATCGGCCTCGCGGCTTTCGCAGCTCATCTCGCCTGGCAGGTCGCGCGGCTCGACATCGCCGATCCCGAGGTCTGCCTCGCGGTGTTCAAATCCGACCGCGACGCCGGGCTGATCCTGTTCGCCGGCATGGTGCTCGACGCGGCGGGCCGCGCATGGGTCTGGTGATCGCGATCACTCGGCGGACACGACCCGCCTGATTTCATCCTTTGCACGCTCTCGCCGGCCGATCCAAGGTCGGCGGTCGCGCGGTAGCGCGCCTCGTGGGTCGGACTGTCGGGTGCGGTCAGCGCCGGGTGCGGTCAGCTGCGCGCGATGATCTCGCGCTCGCAGTGGATCTGCGGCGCCGGTGCGGCGCGGCCGGGCTTGCGCCGCATCAAGATCGACGGCCGCCGACGCCGCAGCGTCGCTCGCACGCGGCGGCGCGGGACCGGAGCGCGCACGCGCACGGCGCCGATGCGCTCGAACGGTTCGCGGAATCCCTCGCCGTCGGCGATCAGCAGCGGCCGGCCGAGCACGCGCGCCCAGCGCTGCCATTCGGCGACGACGTCGCCCTCGAAACCGGTCGCGATCATGAGCGGCACCGAGAGGCCCTGGTCGCGATGCTCCAGCATCACGGCGATCGCACCGTCCTGGCTCGCGTCGGGGGGAATCACGCGGATCGCGACGCCGAGAAACTCGGACACCTTGAGCGAAAGCCGCATCGGAATGCCGCGCACCTCGCGACGCACCACGACACGCTCGCGGTCGAGCTCGACGAGCCGCATATGCTCGTCGGCGCGCGCATCGCTTGTCGCAAAGCAGACGGGAAGCGCGGCCGGATCGAGCCGCAACGCGCGGCCCGATCCGCCGGGCAGGGCCCTGCCGGCAGCCATTCGACGCCTCACTGAATTCGAGGTCCCTGTCGTCGGGCGCTTGGCGCATGTCCGGCAAGCCGCCACACGCACACCGCGCCCGATCGTTGCCACAAAGGTTACAGGCAGGCGGTCGGCATTCGCTTAAAATGCCTGGTTAACTGCGGGTTTGCCCCGCCGCTTCGGCCCGCATGCTTGACGGGACGTTGCTATCGTCGTTCGAATCGCGCCGATCGGCGCAAGGCATCCGCCACGATCTTGCCGATCCCGCGCGTCGATCCCATCTCTGTGACTCGCCTTGCGTGCCCCGCACGGGCTCTCGCGATGCGCATGTCCTCGTCGGCGAACCGGTTTCCATCCCGGATCAGGTCCGGGACTGGCTTTCGCCGGGATATGCGCTAAACGGTTCATACCCGATGAACTCCCTGCTCGACCAATCGACCCTGACGACGCTCGCCGAACGGCTCGTCGCCGCCGCGCACCGCGCCGGCGCCGACGCAGCCGACGCGATCGCCGAGCGCGGCGTATCGCAATCGGTCGAGGTGCGCGACGGGGCGGTCGAGGAATCGGAGCGCTCCGAGGGCGACAGCATGGGGCTGCGCGCCTTCGTGGGGCGCCGCCAGGCGATCGTCTCGACCAACGATCTCAAGGGCGACATCGACGAGCTCGCGGCGCGTGCGGTCGCCATGGCGCGGGCCGCACCGGAAGACAAGTTTGCCGGCCTCGCCGAACCGGATTTGCTGGCGAGGACGTTCCCCGACCTCGATCTGCTCGACCCGGACCTGCCCTCGGTTGCCCGCCTGGAGGAGACCGCGCGTGCCGCCGAGGCCGCAGCGCTCGCCGTCAAGGGGGTCGCCAAGTCGGGCGGCGCCTCCGCCTCGGCCGGGATCGGCGGCATGGTGCTGGCGACGAGCAGCGGCTTCACCGGCGCCTATCTCGGCTCACGCTACGGCGCCGCGGTCGAGGCAATCGCCGGCGAAGGCACCCGCATGGAGCGCGACTACGATTTCTCCTCGGCGCTGCATGCCGCCGACCTGCTGGCGCCGGACGCGATCGGCCGCTCGGCCGGCGAGCGCGCGGTGCGCCGGCTCAACCCGAAAAAGGTCGCGACCAAGCGGGTGCCGGTGGTGTTCGACACGCGCATTGCCGGCACGCTCGTCGGCCATCTCGCCTCTGCGATCAACGGCAGCGCGATCGCGCGCAAGACGAGCTTCCTCAGGGACCGCCTGGGCGAGCGGCTGTTCGCGCCCGGCATCGACATCATCGACGATCCGCTGCGCCGGCGCGGGCTGCGCTCGCATCCGTTCGACGCCGAAGGCGTCGCCGGCGAGCGCCGCGCGCTCGTCGCCGACGGCGTGCTCACCACCTGGATCCTCGATTGCGCGACCGCGCGCGAGCTCGGCCTCGAGACCACCGGCCACGCGCAGCGCGGCGTCTCCTCGACCCCGTCGCCGGGCGCGTCCAACCTGCATCTCGAGCCCGGCGCCAGGACCCCGGCCGAGCTGATCGCCGACATCGAGGAAGGCTTCTTCGTCACCGACCTGATCGGCATGGGCGCCAACATGGTGACGGGCGACTACAGCCGCGGCGCCTCCGGGTTCTGGATCGAGCATGGCGAGCTGACCTATCCGGTGAGCGAGGTGACCATCGCGGGCCACCTCAACGACATCTTCCGCACGCTTGCGCCCGCGAACGATCTCGTCTTCCGTTACGGCACCAATGCGCCGACCGTGCGCCTCGAGGGGCTCACCGTTGCGGGCGTCTGACGCGCTCGACCGCGCGGCGCTGACGCGCCACCTCACCGCGGCCGTGCGCGAGGCCGGCGCGCTCGCGCTCAAATCCTTCCGGACGCCGGTCAAAAGCTGGTTCAAGCACGGCGACTCGCCGGTCTCGGAAGCCGACCTCGCGGTCGACGCGCTGTTGCGCGCGCGGCTCGATGCGGGCCTCGCCTGCGCCTGGCTGTCGGAAGAGACCGAGGACGACCCGGCGCGATTGTCCGCCGACCGCGTATGGATCGTCGACCCGATCGACGGGACGCGCGGGTTCCTCGCCGGCCTGCCCGATTGGACCATCTCGGTCGCCCTCGCCGAGGCGGGCCGTCCGATCCTCGCCGCGCTCTACGCGCCGGTGACCGAGGAGCTCTTTCTCGCCTGTGCGGGCGGCGGCGCGACCCACAACGGCAGCCCGATCGTCGCGACCGAAGGCGAGGCGCTCGCGGGCGCGCGCGTCGCCGGGCCCGACCGTCGCCTCGGCCGGCTTGCGCCGTTCGGCATCGTCGCCGAGCCGAAAGTGCATTCCCTTGCGTTACGCATGGCCCGCGTCGCGCAGGGCCGCCTCGACGTCGCGCTCGCCGGCCCCAACAGCCACGACTGGGATCTTGCGGCGGCCGATCTTTTGGTGCACGAAGCCTGCGGGGCGCTGACGACGTTGGGTGGGGAGACGTTGCGCTACAATCGGCCCGATCCGACGCACGGCGCCCTTTTCGCCGCCGGGCGCGCACGCCATCAGGCGTTGAGCGAACTCATACGCGAGGGCCGCGTCGCTTTCCGCTAGCTCGATCACGAAGGGCCAACATGTCCTTGGCCGGATCGAGCGAAAGCGATGCGCGGCCGCGCCAACCCCGAGAGCACTCTGATGTCGAGCGAAAGCACACCGAAGCAGCTTCTCCATCTCGTTTTTGGCGGCGAGCTGTCCGACCTGCAGGACGTTCAATTCAAGGATCTGAGCAAGCTCGACATCGTCGGCATGTTTCCGAACTACGCCACCGCCTACGCGGCCTGGAAGGCGAAGGCGCAGGGAACCGTGGACAACGCTCACATGCGCTACTTCATCGTCCATATGCATCGGCTGCTGGAACCGGACGCCGGCGCCGCGTCGAAGCGCTGACGGCCGGACGCCGCGATGGGGGGGCTCAAGCGTCTCGGACGGTCGCGTCTGGTGCAGACGATCACGGGGGTCGCGGCGGCCGAATATCTGCGCCTCGTGTGGCTCACCAGCCGCCGCGTGCTCGAGCCGGCCGATATCTACGAGCAGATGCATCCGCAGCTGCCCGTCATCATCGCGATGTGGCACGGCCAGCATTTCCTCGTGCCGTTCATCCGCCGCGACTATCCCGCCAAGGTGCTGGTGTCGCGCCATCGCGACGGCGAGATGAACGCGATCGCGGCGGAGCGGCTCGGCGTCGGCACCATCCGCGGTTCAGGCGACGCCAGCGGCCGCTTCGATCTCAAGGGCGGCGTCGGCGCGTTCCAGACCATGCTGAACACGCTGCAGGAAGGCTGCTCGGTCGCGCTCACCGCCGACGTGCCGAAGATCGCGCGCGTCGCCGGCTCCGGCATCATCAAGCTCGCGCAGCTCTCCGGGCGGCCGATCCTCCCGGCCGCGGTGACCACCCGCCGGCGCAAGGTGCTCGGCAACTGGGATCGGACTACCATCAATCTCCCGTTCAGCCGCCTCGCGATGGTTGCGGGCGAGACCGTGACGGTGCCGTCGGACGCGGATGGTGCTACCTTGGAGCGCTGCCGCGCGGCGCTCGAGGCGAGCCTCAATCGGGCGACCGCGCGCGCCTACGAGCTTGCCGATCGCCGGACGGGAGATGGGACCGTTGGCTGAGCGCCTGCCGCTGACCTTGCGTGCCTATACGCTGCTCACCAGGGCGGCGACGCCGCTCGTTCCCTATCTGCTCAGGCGCCGCCTCGCGCGCGGCAAGGAACATCCTCAGCGCATGGCGGAACGGCGCGGCGAGCCGACCGCGCAGCGCCCCGCCGGCACGCTCGTGTGGGTGCACGGCGCGAGCGTCGGCGAGCTCGCCGCCGCGATCCCGCTGATCGAGCGCCTGCGCGCCGACGGCGTCGACATTCTGGTGACCACCGGAACCGTGACGTCGGCGGCCTTCGCGGAAAGCCGCTTGCCGCCCGGCGCGATCCATCAATTCGTGCCTCTCGATGCCCCGCGGTTCGTCGCGCGATTCCTCGACCACTGGCGGCCGGATCTCGCACTGCTGGTCGAATCCGACCTGTGGCCGAACATGATCATGGCGGCGGCGCGGCGCGACATCCCGCTGATCGTGGTCAACGGGCGCATGTCGGCGCGCTCGTTCGAACGCTGGCGCTATCTGCCCGACACGATCGAGGCGCTGCTCGGGCGGCTCGACCTCTGCCTGGTGCGCACCGCCACGGATGCGGAGCGCTTCGCCGCGCTCGGCGCGCCGCGCATCACCACCACCGGCAACCTCAAGCTCGACGTGCCGCTGCTCCCGGTCGACGAGGACAAGCTCAAGAAGCTCGCCGCCGCCATCACGGGGCGGCGGGTGATCGCCGCGGCCTCGACCCATCTCGGCGAGGAGACCGCGGTGATCGACACGCAGCGCCGTCTCAAGTCGACGTTTCGCGGCCTGCTCACCATCCTGGTGCCGCGCCATCCCGAGCGCGGCGCCGGCATCGCCAGCGCGATCGCGGCGGCCGGCCTCACCTCGGCGCTGCGCTCGCGCGGCCAGCTTCCGCATGCCGGCACAGACATCTATATCGCCGACACGCTGGGAGAGCTGGGCCTCGTCTATCGGATCGCGCCGATCGTGTTCATGGGCGGCTCGCTCATTCCGCATGGCGGCCAGAACCCGATCGAGCCGGCGAAATTCGGCGCCGCGATCCTGCATGGGCCGCATGTGGCGAACTTCGCCGACATCTATGCGGCGCTCGACCGCGCCAAAGGGGCCGAGCTCGTGGCCGATCCGGATCGGCTGCCGGTGCGCGTCGGCGCGTTGCTCAAGGACGAGGCGGAACGAACGCGGGTTTCGATCGCCGCCAAGCGCACGGTCGATCTCCTCGGCGGCGCGCTCGAGCGCACGCTCACGGCGCTCGAGCCCTACCTCATGCAGCTGCGGCTCGAACACGGCGATGCGTGAGCCGGCCTTCTGGTGGCGCGCGCCGGGACTTCTGGCCGCCCTGCTCGCACCGCTCGGCGCGCTCTATGGCGCGGTCGCGGCGCGCCGGATGGCGCAGGCCGGGGCACACGCCCGCGCGCCGGTGATCTGCATCGGCAACCTGACGCTCGGCGGCTCGGGCAAGACGCCCGCCGCGATCGCGATTGCACGCATGCTCCTGGCCGAGGGCGAACGGCCGGCGTTCCTGACGCGCGGCTATGGCGGTCGGCTCGCCGGGCCGATCGTGGTCGAGCCGACGCACACGGCCACCGACGTCGGCGACGAACCGCTGCTGCTCGCGCGCGTCGCGCCGACCATCGTGGCGCGCGACCGTGTCGCCGGTGCCGACGCGGTGCCGGCCGACACGACCGTCATCGTCATGGATGACGGCTTCCAGAATCCTTCGCTCGAGAAGAACATCGCGGTGCTCGTCATCGACGGCAAACGCGGTATCGGCAGCGGCAAGGTCTTCCCGGCCGGGCCGCTGCGCGCGCCGCTCAAGCCGCAGCTCGATCGCTGCCTCGCGCTGCTCGTGGTCGGCGAGCCTGGCGAATCAGCCCGCGGCCTCATGGAGGCGTCATTTCGGGACCTGTTACCCTCGTTAATGGGCCGACTTGTACCCGATCCGGATGCGACCGCGCGGCTGGCCGACCGCCAGGTCCTTGCCTTCGCCGGCATCGGCGATCCGGAGAAGTTCTATGCGACGCTCCGTGCGGCGGGCATCGCGGTGGCACAGACGCGAAGCTTCGCGGATCATCACGTGTTCACCGCGAGCGAAGCGGCCGAACTGATCACCGACGCCGACTCGCGCGACCTGATGCTGGTGACGACCGAGAAGGATCATGCACGCATGACCGGCAATCCCGCGCTGGCGGCGCTCGCCGCGCGCAGCGAAACCCTACCGGTAAGGCTGGTCATCGACCACGAGAACGCGTTGCGATCGATGCTCTCAAGCGTCAGCCGCGGAAGCCGCAGCACCGCGAACAAATCCTAGCCCTTCGGCTTAGTGTGGGCAAAGGCGGTCATGGCTTCGACCGATTGCGTGGCGCCGGCTCCGCCGTGCCCGCGTCGACACAAGCGCTGCACGCGTGGGCACGGCGGAGCCGGTGTCGTCGAACAACGCGACGCCTCGGCCGCCTTTGCCCACCCTTGTATCAGCGCGATCAAACTTTCGCTCGCTCCGGATGGAGCTGCTGCAGCACCGCCTCCGGGGACGCATAGGGCTCCTGGCGCTCGACGCTCCAGTATTTCAGCTCTTCGAGCGGGATCGCGACGCCGGTCACGGCGCAGCGCACGAACGCGCCCGGCCGGATCACGCGGAAATCCCCATCGAGGTAGCGGATCTCGGCCTCGCCAGGGGCGGAACGATGATCGAAGCGATTGAGCACCTGTCAGTCCCTCGGCCGTCCGCTCGGCGGCCGCGCCGCGCGGCTCGATGACAGCGCGATGAACATAATGCGTCCAGCGGGCGGGCGAAACCCTCGCGCATGATCCCGAGGACGGGTCGATGCGGGTGGCAAGAACATCCCGTTTCCTCGGCAGGTCTTGCGTGTAAGCTTTGCCTAAACAATCAGCAGGCTTGATATCTGGTGGTATGATTTCATGGTGATCGCCCCTTGATCGAC
>DATBZM010000187.1:0-5681 GCA_036513175.1 Xanthobacteraceae bacterium
CCATCGAGCGCCTCGGCACCGACGCGACGACCGTTCTTGCGGCAACCATCTTGGCAGAGCCCGCCGCAGCGCCGCCGGCCGCCGCGCCGGTCGCGGCCGAGCCCGTTGCGGCAGAGCCGCCGCCGATCCCCGAGGAACCGCCGCGGGAAGTGGTCGCGCCGCCGACCGTGCCGGCCCCGCCGGTTGTTCCCGAAGCGCCGCCGGTCGCGCCCGACATGCCGGACGCCACCGCGCCCCCTGCACCGCCGCTCACGCCCGAGCCGGGTGCCGCGCAGGACGCCGTTGACGCGGCCGCGCCGGACCAGCCGGCGCCGCCGCGCATCGACATGGCGGTCCCGGCGGTCCCGGAGCGCCGCCATCCGCTGCGCTTCGTCTGGCAGATGGACGCGAGCGGGCGCTTCACGCTCGGCTCCGACGAATTCACCGAGGTGATCGGCCCACGCGTCGCGGTCGCGCTCGGGCGCGCGTGGCGCGAGATCAACGAGGAGCTCGCGCTCGACCCGGAAAACCAGGTCGCCCGCGCGGCGGCGACGCGCGACACCTGGAGCGGCATCACGGTGTCATGGCCCGTCGATGGCAGCGCCGAGCGGCTAAAGGTTGAGCTGTCCGGCCTGCCGATCTACGATCGCAATCGCAACTTCCTCGGCTATCGCGGTTTTGGCGTCTGTCGCGACGTGGATCGCATCGCGACGCTTGCCGTGATGCGCCGCTCCGCGCATGCCATGCAGCCGACGCCTCCTGCCGCCGTCGTTGCGCCGGCCGAGGCGCCAGCCGACGCCGAAGCACGCCCGACGCTCACGGTCGTCCCATCGGCGCGCAACGTCGTTCCATTCCGCAGCGCGGCTTCGCCTCCGGAGGCGAGATCGCCGGGGCTGAGCCCGGTCGAACGCAACGCGTTCCACGAGCTGGCCCGCCAGCTCACCGCTCGCCTCAAGGGCGACACGGCACCCGACGCCCCGGCGGCCGAACCGGTGCTCGAGCAACCCGCGTCGACCGCGCAGAGCGCGGCGGCAGCGGCGGCGGCAGCGGCGGCGCCGGCCGCGCCGGCCGAGCCCGCAGACACCGCATCGCCGCCGACGCCCGAGGGCGTCGCCGCGGCCGTCGCGAGCGCCGCTCTATCGGCGCCGGCCGCGCCCGGGCCGACGCCGCATGCGGCGACCGAGCGCCCGCTGCTCGACCGCATTCCGCTCGGCGTTCTGGTCTATCGGCTCGACACGCTCCTCTACGCCAACCGTGCCTTCCTCGAATGGACCGGCTACGCGCATATCGACGCGCTCGCCGAAGCGGGCGGGCTCGACAGCCTGTTCGTCGATGGCAACGCCGAGCACGCGGCCGAGCACGGCGAGGCCAGCAAGAAGCTCACGATCGCGACGGCGCACGGCGATCAGCGGCCGGTCGAGGCACGCCTCTTTTCCATTGCATGGGACGGCGAGCCCGCGCTTGCCCTGATGCTGGTGACCTCGGAGGCCGAAGCGCGCCTCAAGGCGACCGAGACGGCGCTGCAAACGACCCAGGCGTTGCTGCTGGCGAGCGAAATGTCGCTGCACACGGCTGAGGAAACGCTGCAGGCGAAAGAGACGGCGCTGCGGGCGAGCGAGGCCGCGCTGCAGGCGACCGATACGACGCTGCAGACGACCCAAGGGGCGCTGCGAGCGACCGAATCATCGCTGCACACGGCCGATGTGGCGCTGCGGGCAAGCGAAGCGTCGCTGCACACGATCCAGGCGACGCTGCAGGCGACCGAGATGTCGCTGCGGCTCGCCGAGGCGCAGGTGCGCGAATTCAAGACCATCCTCGACACCGCAACCGACGGCGTCGTGGTGATCGGGCCGGACGGCCGCATCATCTCCGCCAACCGCAGCGCCGAGGCGCTGTTCGGCTACGATACGGCGGAGCTCGCCGCGCAAAATTTCCCCGAGCTGTTCGTGCCGGCGAGCCGCGCCGCGGCGCTCGACTATCTCGACGGCGTCACGCGCGGCAGCGGCGGCGGCCTGGTCCATGACGGCCGCGAGTTCGCGGGCCAAGTGCGGCAAGGCGGCACCATCCCGCTGTTCATGACGCTCGGCCGCATCGCCGACGATGCGCAGCGTGTCTGCGCGGTATTCCGCGACGTCACGCCGTGGAAGAAGGCCGAGCGCGACCTGGTCGCGGCGCGCGCGGCAGCCGAGAAGGCGTCCGCCGCCAAGTCCGACTTCCTCGCCAAGGTCAGTCACGAGATCCGCACGCCGCTCAACTCGATCATCGGCTTCTCCGAGGTGATGCTGGAGGAGCGCTTCGGCCCGATCGGCAACGAGCGCTACCGCGACTATCTCAAGGACATCCGCAGCTCCGGCGATCACGTGGTGGCGCTGATCAACGACCTGCTCGACCTCGCCAAGATCGAGTCCGGCAAGCTCGAGCTCGCCTTCGCCGATCTCAACCTGAACGAGCTGGTGCAGGCCGCCGTCGCGCTGATGCAGCCGCAGGCCAACCGCGAGCGCATCATCATCCGCACATCGCTTGCGCCGACGCTGCGGCCGGTCGTCGCCGACGCGCGCGCGGTGCGCCAGATCGCGCTCAATCTCCTCTCCAACTCGATCAAGTTCACCGGCGCCGGCGGCCAGGTGATCGTCTCGACCGCGCAATCGGATGCCGGCGAGGTGCTGCTGCGGGTGCGCGACACCGGCATCGGCATGGACGAGAAGGAACTCGGCGTCGCGCTCGAGCCGTTCCGCCAGCTCGCCACCGCGGCGCGCTGGGGCGCGGGCGGAACCGGGCTCGGCCTGCCGCTCACCAAGGCGCTCGCCGAGGCGAACCACGCCCGCTTCACCATCACCAGCAAGGTCAATGACGGTACGCTGGTGGAAGTCGCGTTCCCGGCGACGCACGTGCACGCCGAATGATCCGTTCGCCGCTTTACGCGGCGGCGGCTGCATAAATTTTCTGCCAACTTGTCCACCGCCGCATTAGGCCGCGCCGGGGAAATGCGTTAGTCTTCGCGCGGGGCTGCGCCCTGAGGCCAGCATGCGGCGATTGCGCTTCCTCCTGCGTTTCGTGGCGACCGCGTTCATGGCGGCCGCCCTGTTCGTTCCCGCCGCCGCATCGGCCGCCGAGGCGGTCGACCTCCTGCTCGTCTTCGCGGTCGACGTCTCGCGCAGCATCGATCAGGACAAGTTCCAGCTGCAGCGCAACGGCTACGCGACGGCGATCACCAATCCGCGCGTGCTCGACGCCATCCGCTCCGGCCCCAATCACCGCATCGCGGTGAGCTTCGTCGAATGGTCGGGCATCGGCGCGCAGAAAGTCGTCATCGACTGGACCATCATCGAGGATGCCGCGAGCGCGCAGCAATTCGCCTCCGCGCTCGCCGAGGCGCCGCGCTCGTTCCAGGACCGCACCTCGATCAGCGGCGCGATCGAGTTCTCCATGGCGCAGCTCGACAAGGCCCCGTTCGAGGCGGCCCGCCGCACCATCGACATATCGGGCGACGGCACCAACAATGCCGGCCGCGACGTGCGCCTCGCCCGCGACGAGGCGCTCGCCAAGGGCTTGACGATCAACGGCCTCGTCATCTTGAGCGATCACCCGCTGTCGTGGAACGCCGAGCACACCAATCCGCCGGGCGGGCTCGACAAGTATTACGAAAGCAACGTGATCGGCGGTCCGGGCGCCTTCGTGATGGTGGCGCAGAACTTCAATTCGTTCGGCCAGGCGATCATCAACAAGATGATCGCCGAAATCGCCGCGGCCCACTCGGGCAGCCCCCGGTTTGCGGAGCAAGCGCATTAGTGAGGTGAGCACGGCGCCCGCGCCCTCTCCCCCGCGCTTGCATCCGAAATCGGGCTTGCCCGATTTCGGCATCATTAATCGGCCGAAGTCGGATAAATCCGACTTCGGCTGGAGAGCCGGAGAGGGGGAAGCCGCTTGCTCGGTGCTCGTGGCTTCCCCCTCCCCGCCCTCCCCCGCAAGCGGGGGAGGGAGCGCTGACATCGTGCTCACCTAACATGCGATTGCCCCGCGCCGGCGCCGCACCTGCGCGGCCCTTGATCGCGCGTCGATCGCTGGCTAGAGAATTGCATCATCGCCGGTTGCGAGCGGGGTTTGCATGAAAAAGGTCTATCCGGACGCCAAGACAGCGCTGGCCGGGCTGCTCAAGGACGGCATGCTGATCATGGCCGGCGGCTTCGGGCTGTGCGGCATTCCCGAGTCGCTGATCTTTGCGATCCGTGACTCCGGCGTGAAGAACCTCACCATCGTCTCCAACAATGCCGGCATCGACGGCGCCGGCCTCGGCCTGCTCCTGGAGACCCGCCAGGTGAAGAAGATGATCTCGTCCTACGTCGGCGAGAACAAGACCTTCGCGCAGCAGTTCCTCGCGGGCGAGCTGGAGATCGAGTTCAACCCGCAGGGCACGCTTGCCGAGCGCATTCGCGCCGGCGGCGCCGGCATCCCGGCGTTCTACACCCGGACCGGCGCCGGCACCGACATCGCCAAGGGCAAGGAAGAGCGCGCCTTCGAGGGCGAGCGCTACATCATGGAGCGCGGCATCGTCGCCGATCTCTCGATCGTGCACGCCTGGCAGGGCGACACCGAGGGCAACCTCGTCTACCGCAAGACCGCGCGCAACTTCAATCCGATGATGGCGACCGCCGGCAAGGTCACGGTCGCGGAGGTCGAGCACCTGTTCGAGCCGGGTCAGATCAATCCCGACCATATCATCACGCCGGGCGTGTTCGTGCAGCGCATCATCCACGTGCCCGACGCGAAGAAGCACATCGAGCAGCGCACCGTGCGCAAGCGGCGGGCGCCGGCCGGAGCCGGAGAGGAGGTCTAGCGCGTGATCCCGAAAAGCTTGCCCTCGGACTTGATCCGTGGGTGGGAACCGGTTTTCGGACAAGATCACGCGCGAATAGAGATGACCTCGGCCTCGAACTCAAGGAGTACCTTTCATGCCCTGGACCCGTGACCAGATGGCGGAGCGCGCCGCCAAGGAGCTGCGCGACGGCTTCTACGTCAATCTCGGCATCGGCATTCCGACGCTCGTCTCGAACTACATTCCGGACGGCATGAGCGTGCAGCTGCAGAGCGAGAACGGCATGCTCGGCTTCGGCCCGTTCCCGTACGAGGGCGATGAGGACCCCGACCTCATCAATGCGGGCAAGCAGACCGTCACCGAGATCCCGACCACGAGCTATTTCTCCTCGGCCGACTCATTCGCGATGATCCGCGGCGGCCATATCGACATCGCGCTGCTCGGCGCCATGCAGGTGGCCGAGAACGGCGACCTCGCCAACTGGATGATCCCGGGCAAGATGGTCAAGGGCATGGGCGGCGCCATGGACCTCGTCGCCGGCGTCAAGAAGGTCGTGGTGATCATGGAGCACACCGCCAAGGACGAGCCGAAGCTGCTGCACCAATGCAGCCTGCCGCTCACCGGCGCCGGCGTCGTCGACATGGTGACCACCGACCTCGCGGTGTTCAGCATCGACCGCAAGGACGGCGGCGGCATGACGCTGACCGAGCTTGCGCCCGGCGTCACGGTCGACGAGGTCAAGCGCAAGACGCAGGCGAAGTTCGCGGTCGGCGCCGGCCTGAGCTGACGGTGCTTGCGCCCCCGATCAAGTCGCAGGGCGATCGCAGGTGAGGTGAGCACGGCGCCAGCGCTCCTTCTCCCCCTTTGGGGGGAGAAGGTCGGGATGAGG
>DATBZM010000188.1:0-2688 GCA_036513175.1 Xanthobacteraceae bacterium
GAGTGGGGAATCATGGTGGCGGAGGGCGCGACCAACATCATTTCCGGCGAGTGGTGGGTCGCTTTCTTTCCCGGCGGGGCGCTGATGATTGCTGTGTTCTGCTTCAACCTGCTCGGCGATGGTCTGCGCGATCTGGTCGATCCGCAGCGGAGGACGTGAGGAGCATGATCCGGAAAAGTGGGTACCGGTTTTCCGATAAGATCATGCTCAAAAAAATGAGTGTGACATGACCGCGCTGCCGCTGCTCGACGTCAACGATCTCACGGTGGAATTTTCCACCCGGCGCGGCATCGTCAAGGCCGTGCAGCACGTCAACATCGCGGTCGCCAAAGGCGAGACGCTTGGCATTGTCGGCGAGTCCGGTTCCGGCAAATCAGTAACGTCTTATGCCGTGATGCGGATCCTCGATCGCGCCGGCAAGATCGCCGACGGCTCGGTTCAATTCTCCGGCGTCGATGTCCGGGCGGCGAGCGAAGATCAGATGCGCGACATGCGCGGCCGCGAAATGTCAATGATCTTCCAGAGCCCGCGGTTGGCGCTCAACCCGATCCGCAAGATCGGCCGTCAGATCGAGGATGTGTTGCTGCAACACGTTCAGGTCGATCGCTCGCAGGTGACGGACCGGGCGATCGCAGCGCTGGAGCAGGTCAAGATCGCGCGCCCCCGCGAGCGCTATCACGCCTATCCGTTCGAGCTTTCGGGCGGCATGTGTCAGCGGGTGGTGATCGCGCTGGCGCTGGCCTGCGGTCCGCGCTTGCTGATTGCCGACGAGCCCACCACCGGCCTCGACGTCACGACGCAGAAGGCGGTGATGGATCTCGTCGTCGAGCTCACTAAAGCTCGAAGCATGTCGACAATCCTGATCACGCATGATCTAGGTCTCGCGGCGGCCTATTGCGATCGTGTCGTGGTGATGGAGAAGGGGCGCGTGGTCGAAACCGCGCTCTCGGCCAATATCTTCGCCAAACCCGAACATCCCTATACACGCAAATTGATGCGCGCGACGCCACGCCCCGGCGTCACCCTGCGCGATCTCCTGCCCGCCGACGCGCCGATCCCGCAGACGGCGAGCACGGGCGCCCCGCTGACGCAGTCGGGCGAGCTGCTCCTCGAGGTGGTGAAGCTGGTCAAGGAATATCCGCGCCAGGGGGGCGCGATGGCGAAGCTGTTCAGCCGCAAGCACGAGGACCCGGCCGCCGCCATCTTCCGCGCGGTCGACGGCATCAGCTTCGACATGCGGCGCGGCGAGAGCGTCGGGCTGGTCGGCGAATCGGGCTGCGGCAAGTCGACCACCTCGATGATGCTGATGCGCCTGATCGACAAGACCGACGGGCTGATCCGCTTCGACGGCACCGACATCGGCGAGATTCCCGCGAAATCCTTCGCCAGGCTGCCGCTGCGCAAGCGCATCCAGATGGTTTTTCAGGACCCGACCGACAGCCTCAATCCGCGCTTCACGGCGGCGCGCGCGATCGCCGACCCGATCCTGCGGCTCGGCGACCTCTCCGGCCGCGATGCGATCCGCGCGCGCTGCGAGGAGCTGGCGCGCCGGGTCGGGCTGCCGGTCGACCTGCTCGACCGCTTTCCCCACCAGCTCTCGGGCGGCCAGAAGGCGCGCGTCGGCATCGCGCGGGCGATTGCATTGTCGCCGGAACTTGTCATCCTGGACGAGCCGACCGCCGCCCTCGACGTGTCGGTGCAGGCGGTGGTGCTCAACCTGCTCCAAGACTTGAAGGCGTCGCTCGGCATGAGCTACCTGTTCGTCTCGCATGACCTCAACGTGGTGCGGCTGCTGTGCGACCGTGTCATCGTCATGCGGACGGGCAAGATCGTCGAGCAGGGCGTGACCGAGAATGTGCTCGGCGCGCCGCAGAGCGATTACACGCGCGAGCTGATTTCGGCGATCCCGCATCCGCCGATCTGACCGCGCCGCATTCCGGGATCCGCCATGGCGACGCAAGACCCCCTCGACGACTACATCACGGCTGCCGCTGCGGTGCTGGCGCTGCCGCTCGATCCGGCGTGGCGGCCGGCGGTGCGTCTGCATCTCGACATCACGCTGCGCTTCGCCAAGCTGGTCGGCGAAGTTGCGCTGCCCGACGATGCCGAGCCGGCGCCGGTGTACCGTGCCTGATACCGTGGCGATTGATCTTGCGGAAGCAACGGCCGCCGAGATCGCACAGGCCGTGCGTGGCGGCGACGCAACCGCGCTCGACGTGGTCGACGGCGCCCTCGCCCGCATCGCACGGCTCGATCCCAAGCTCAATTCCTTCACTGAGGTCACGGCAGAACGCGCGCGGGCGCGGGCTCGTGCGCTCGACGCCGACCGCGCCGCGGGGCTGCCGCTCGGCCCGCTCGCCGGCGTGCCGTTCGCGGTCAAGAACCTGTTCGACGTGAAGGGCCTTCCGACCCGCGCCGGCTCGAAGATCAACCGCGACCTGCCGCCCGCGGAGCACGACTCGCCACTGATCGAGCGGCTGGAAGCGGCCGGCGCCGTGCTGGTCGGCGCGCTCAACATGGGCGAATACGCCTACGACTTCACCGGCGAGAACGTGCATGACGGCAACGCGCGTAATCCGCACGACACCGAACGGATGACCGGCGGCTCGTCGAGCGGCAGCGGCGGCGCCGCCGCGGGTCGGTTGGTGCCGTTGAAGCTCGGGTCCGATACCAACGGCTCGATCCGCG
>DATBZM010000189.1:0-21108 GCA_036513175.1 Xanthobacteraceae bacterium
CCGGCGGTGGCGGCGGCACCGGCGGCGGCGGAGCCGCAAGCGCGGCTTCCATCTCGCGGGTGGTCTCGAGCGAGACGTAACGATCGAAGAAGCGCCGCTCCGCGCTCTCGCGATCTTCGCCCACCACCGCGCCGACCTCGCGCCAGCCGTTGAGCGCCAGCGTCCAGCGCCGCAGGCTCGCGGCCTCGAAGCCGATCAGCAGCGAGAGCAGCATGATGGCGAAGTCGCGCGCCCCGGATCCGACGCCGGCAAAGCGCAGCGCGAGCATGAGCGCGACGCCGACGCCGAGATAGCCCACGAGCACGATCCACAGCCGATGCCACAGCATCCACAGCGGCGTGAACAGGAAGGCGCTCCAGATGAAGCGGTCGGGCACGAACGCGATGCGCTCCGCCCGCGTCAGCGAGCTTCCGCCGCCCTTGGCCGGCGGCTCGTACACCGTGTAGACCGTCATGATCGGACCTCTCTTCTTTTCTCCCTCTCCCCGCAGGGGAGAGGGCCGGGGTGAGGGGCTCTCGGAGTTAAATCGGACTCCGAGCGGCCCTCACCCGACGCGCGGCGCGCGTCGACCTCTCCCCTGCGGGGAGAGGTGAAGAACTACCCGCCGAGGGTTCCTTTGGTCGACGGCACCTCGCCTTTCGCGCGTTCGTCGATCGCGACGGCGGCGCGCAGCGCACGGGCGAGACCTTTGAAGCAGGATTCGGCGATATGATGGTCGTTCGATCCGTACAGGGTCTCGACGTGCAGCGTCACGCCGGAATTCATCGCAAAAGCCTGGAACCACTCGTTGACCAGCTCGGTGTCGAAGGTGCCGACCTTGGGCCGCGTGAAGGCCGCCTTGAAGACCAGGAACGGCCGGCCGGAAATGTCGATCGCGACGCGGGTCAATGCCTCGTCCATGGGCATGTGCACATCGGCATAGCGGGTGATGCCGCGCATGTCGCCGAGCGCCTGCTTGACGGCCGTGCCGAGCGCGATGCCGACGTCCTCGGTGGTGTGATGGTGGTCGATGTGCAGGTCGCCCTTGGCCTGCACGGTGATGTCGATGCGCGCGTGGCGGGCCAGCAGGTCGAGCATATGGTCGAGGAAGCCGATGCCGGTCGCGATCGACGACGCGCCCGTGCCATCGAGGTTGATGGCAACCTCGACGTCGGTCTCCTTGGTGGTGCGCTTGACTGAGCCTTTGCGCATGCGGGGGCCTGGGTGCCGGTGAATTGCGCGCGCCTTGTATCAGGGGGCGACGGGGTTCGCTACTGCGGCGGCTCTTTCCCCTCCCCCGCTTGCGGGGGAAGGTCAGGGAGGGGGCAAGTCGGCCAGCGCATGAGCAAGTGGCTTCCCCCTCCCCACCCTCCGCCGCGCGCGGGGGAGGGTGTGCACGCGTTTGCATTGGGGCTGTGAAGCACATAAATCAGCCCGACCACGCGGCACACGGACCGATGCAGAATTCCAACAATCCGCAAGATTCCTGGCACGGCACCACCATCCTGACGGTCCGCAAGGGCGGGTCGGTCGTGATCGGCGGCGACGGGCAGGTGTCGATCGGGCAGACCATCGTCAAGGCCAACGCGCGCAAGGTGCGCCGCCTCACCAAGGGCGACGTGATCGGCGGCTTTGCGGGCGCGACCGCCGACGCGTTCACCTTGTTCGAGCGGCTGGAGGCGAAGCTCGAGCAGTATCCAGGCCAGCTCATGCGCGCCGCGGTCGAGCTCGCCAAGGACTGGCGCACCGACCGCTACCTGCGCCGGCTCGAGGCGATGATGATCGTCGCCGACAAGGACGTGTCGCTGGTGCTGACCGGCACCGGCGACGTGCTCGAGCCCGAGGCCGGCGCAATGGGCATCGGCTCGGGCGGCAACTATGCGCTCGCGGCCGCGCGCGCGCTGATCGACACCGACATGGATGCCGAGGCGATCGTGCGCAAGGCGATGGCGATCGCGGCCGACATCTGCGTCTATACCAACCGCAACGTCACCGTCGAGAAGATCTAGATGATCGCGCAGGACGATCTCGATGCCGATCTTGCCGCCGGCGTCGCGCAGGGGATCATCACGGACGCGCAAGCCGCGGCGCTGCGCGCGCTCGCGGCGGAGCGCGAGAAGGCGCGCGCCGCGGCGCTCGGCCACGAGGAGCGCTTCCGCTTCATGCGCGGCTTCAATGATTTTTTCTTCGCCAGCGGCGTGCTCCTGTTCGGCGCCGGCGCCGCGTTCTTCGCCGGCGCCGCCCCGATCGCCAACCTCGTCGCGGCCGCGACGTTCTGGGCGCTCGCCGAGCTCCTGGTGGCGCGCCTGCGGCTGGTGCTGCCCGGGCTGCTGCTGGTCGTCTTCCTCGCCTATTTCGTCTCGCTCGCGGTGCCGGTCGAATCCTGGGTCGGCGGCCTCGCGCACGCTAGCTTCGCGCCGCGCGTTTCTTTCCTCGATGCGCTGGGCGGAAACCCGGCGATCGGCAGCACGCGCGGGCTTCTGATCGCGATCGCGGGCCTCGCATTCTTCGCTCGCTTCCGCTTCCCGTTTGCGCTCTTGCCGGTCGCAGGCGGCCTCGTCATCGCCGTCATGGCGCTCGCGCGCTTCTATTCCGGGTTCATCGATCCGCACGCGATGCTGTTGCTGTGCGGGATCATCGTATTCGCAGCCGCCATGGCGTTCGACGCCACCGATCGCGAGCGCGCGACACGACGCGCCGACTGCGCCTTCTGGCTGCATCTCCTGGCGGCGCCGCTGATCGTGCATTCGCTCGTCTGGCTCCTGGCCGGCAATGCCGGCAACGCCTTCGAGGCGATGACCGGCCGCTTGGCCGCGACGATCATCGCGATCGTCGTCGTTCTCGCGCTCGTCGCGGTGGTGATCGACCGGCGCGCGCTCCTCGTCTCGACGCTGACTTATCTCGGCATCGTCATCGCCTACGCGCTCAAGACGGCCTCGATCGACCAGGACAAGGTCTTCTTCGCCACCCTGCTCGTGCTCGGCGCCATGGTGCTCATCATCGGCGTCGCCTGGCTGCCGCTGCGCCGCGGCCTGATGATGCTGGTGCCGTCCCGTGTCGCTCTCCGCCTGCCGCCCGTGGTGTCCGCCGCATGACCGACTTCTCGCCGCGTGAAATCGTTTCCGAGCTCGACCGCTTCATCGTCGGCCAGGGCGACGCCAAGCGTGCGGTCGCGATCGCGCTGCGCAACCGCTGGCGCCGCCTGCAGCTCGACGAGAAGCTGCGCGAGGAGGTGATGCCGAAGAACATCCTGATGATCGGCCCGACCGGCGTCGGCAAGACCGAGATCTCGCGCCGGCTGGCGCGGCTCGCCGGCGCGCCCTTCCTCAAGGTCGAGGCGACCAAGTTCACCGAGGTCGGCTATGTCGGCCGCGACGTCGAGCAGATCGTGCGCGACCTGGTCGAGATCGCGATCGCGCTCACGCGCGAGAGGAAGCGCAAGGACGTGCAGGCGCGCGCCTATGATGCGGCGGAAACTCGCGTCGTCGATGCGCTCACCGGCGCCAACGCGAGCGCGTCGACCAAAGAGAGCTTTCGCAAGAAGGTGCGCGCCGGCGAGATGGACGACAAGGAGATCGACATCGAGGTGCAGGCCTCGGGCGGCGGGCTGCCGCTGTTCGAGATCCCCGGCATGCCGGGCGCGCAGATGGGCGCGATCTCGATCGGCGACATCTTCGGCAAGCTGGGCCAGCGCACCAAGACGCGCCGCGTCACCGTCAAGGAATCCCACGAGATCCTGATCAACGAGGAGTCCGACAAGCTGCTCGACCAGGATGCGCTGGTGCAGGAGGCGATCCACGCGGTCGAGAACAACGGCATCGTTTTTCTCGACGAGATCGACAAGATCACGGCGCGCGAGGGCCGCATGGGCGCCGACGTGTCGCGCGAGGGCGTGCAGCGCGACCTTCTACCGCTGATCGAAGGCACCAGCGTGTCGACCAAGCACGGCACCGTGAAGACCGACCACATCCTGTTCATCGCGTCGGGCGCATTCCATCTCGCCAAGCCGTCGGATCTGCTGCCCGAGCTGCAGGGCCGCCTGCCGATCCGGGTCGAGCTCAAGCCGCTCACGCGCGAGGACCTGCGGCGCATCCTCACCGAGCCTGAGGGCTCGCTGATCAAGCAGTACGTCGCGCTGATGGCGACCGAGGGCGTGACGCTGAACTTCACCGAGGACGCGATCGACGCCATCGCGGACGTGACCGTGTCGGTCAACTCGACGGTGGAAAACATCGGCGCGCGCCGGCTGCAGACCATCATGGAGCGCGTGCTCGACGACATCTCGTTCACCGCCGGCGACCGCTCGGGCGAGACCGTGACGATCGACGGCGAGTATGTGAGGAGCCGCGTGGCGGATCTGGCGAAGAATGCGGATTTGAGCCGGTTTATTCTGTAGGCGTTTCTTGACCGCAATGATTCCGCCAAAAATCAGGCGTCATTGCCCGCGCAGACGGGCAGTCCAGTACTCCCGGGAATCGGTGATGAGCCGAGAACGCACCTTTTGGGCCCACTTTCGAGTGTAATCGCCGCGTAGGTGGCTCATGGGCTAATTTTTCTGGCGGACGGCCGCGCGCGCCGCTTGCTTGGGCCAAGCTTCCGCCACCGCGCGATGAGCTGGTGCTAGGTCCAAGACGAACGCAAAAGCCAATTGTCCATTTTTGGTCTTCGACTCCAACTTTCCTTGGTTCCGAACGAACAGTTCCGCGCCATCCGTTACGAGGTAGCGGCGTGGGGCTCGGCGGATATCGATCCAGAGTTCACTTTCGGCCCGAGCGCGTTGTAGGGCCTCCTTGAGGCGCTTTACCTCAATGCCGCGGGACAGCATCTCCGCGATGACCTTCAGAAACAGAACATCCCCGAACGCGTAGAGACGCGCGCGTCCACGCCCCCCGTACGTCGGCCTCAGGATGTCCATCCTGCCAAGGTACGTGATCATGTGGACCGACAATCCTGTGATTTCAGCCACTTGCGTGATCGGAATACAGGGATTTTTGTTGTCTGACTGCATATTTTGAGCTATGCTACAGAACTCTAAATTCTTGGGCGTTTGTCAGTACCACGGTTTCCTGGCATCTTCTAGCCGGAGAATTTCACATGCCGATCATGGCAGCACATGCTCAGAACGACGCCCGTGGGACCGCTTGGCTCTTAGCTTCGGCCGCCCAAAGTTGCATCGCTGATCCGTCAAGCGCTCCTAAGTGGCAGGACGCGCTCAACAACACCTATCGTCTTCTTGAAGCCTACCGGCGAAATGTCTTTTTGCCTCTTCGAAAGTCGCGAGCGCGCCAGGGTGCGCGCGATGATGCCGAGATGTTGACGCTCGCGCTAACGAACGAGCGACATCTATCAGAGGTTCGCGAGGCAATCGAATATGCTCTGGCTGCAAGTTTTGTGTCGGCCCCAAAAGAGGAGGCCGTTAAAACAATCGAGGAGGTTTTGCGTGCCGTTGCGGCCCCACAGCGTTTTCAGGTTTCCGAGGAAGACAAGGTCAAGGCGAGTCATTTTTTCAAGGAGTTGTTGAGGCAACTCACTGATCGCTAGTGCATAATGACGCCTCTCGAATTCTTACGCGAGGAATTTAGAAACGTCGATCGCGCGCTTGAGGAGACACTTCGGTACGACTATGGGCCAGAGCAGAGTAAAGATTTTTACATCGAGTGTGCCGGGCGCCTTAGCCGAATTAAGCTCGAGGTCGATAACGATGGCCTTGACCGGCAGACCATAGCTGCTCTCCGCGGCGATCTGAACTATATTGCTGCGTTGATCTCGTTGATCGAGAGGTCGCATCTCGGAGAATTTTCATGGCCTTTTGCCGACGACCTCCGGGAACTCGCCAAGCCTCTACTACGCGAGCAGAATCTCTTAGGGGGCCAAAGCGAGCCGATAATCCATGTTGTGGCTGATGCGCCCGGCTATCGTATCCGATACGAGGATGCGGTCCGTTCTGCAAGCAGTAGACGACGGTTTACGATCGTCCTATTTCCGCGGCCCCTTAAGGACCATGTACTGCTACACGCAATTTTTGGCCATGAGATCGGCCATGCGGCTCTGGAGGCGACCAATGCCGGCGCTCTGTTGCGGTCGCAGGCTTATCCTGCCTTGACTCTAAACGTGCTTGCAGACGAGATATCCGTTGATTCCTGGCTAAATGCTTTCGACAGCCCAGACGATCTAAAGACGGAGTTGGCTGCGTACCACCAAAGGATGGGCCGGCCATTTCGATTGACATCAGATTTTCGGGACTCATGGATCCACGAACTCATCTGCGATCTCTGTGGACTACTTCTTTTTGGACCTGCGTTTCTTGCCGCGCACCGTACGATAATCGAACCGTCTCATCCCAATCCTCTAAAGTTCGAGCTGACCGAGCCTACCCATCCACCGTACGCCGTACGCCACAAGATGCTTTGTCAGGCGATGCGTCTATTACACTGGCACAAAACGGTTACGTTGCATGTGGAAGGAGACGTCCATTCGGCAGAGCTAGAGTTCGTAAGTTCTCTCACTAGGGACCCGTTTCCGAATTGGGCTAAGGTGTTCTCGGAGCAAGAGATCGATAGCGCAATTCATGGTCTAAAAAGCGTTTTGAGTGAGCTCGTGTATGCTCCTCCATCTAGCGGAACACTTGCTAAATTGGTCCGCCGGCTGAACCGACGCCTGCCGCCCATCGTCGACGGTATTGATTCGATCGACAAGCCCATACTTGTATCGACCGATTTTAGGCAGATTTTGCACGCCGGCTGGTTATTCTGGGATGGACGGAAACAATTGGAGCCGCAATCGGAATTGGATTTTCTTAAGACCAACCGTCTATGCAATCAAGCACTGCTCCAGCAACGCGCCATCAATGAGTTCTTAAACGCATGAACGTGCTCGGGCGAGAGTGCCTGATAAACAATTTGAGAGACGGTCATTTGGTCGTCTCGCCGCTTCTGTCGGAAGATCAATTGGGTGCTGCGAGTATCGACTTGAGAATGGGAAACGTTGTTTTGATGGTAAGGGCCAGAGGTTCTTCGCATGTCGATCCGCAGGTAGCGAAAAAGCGAGCCGCTGGCACTGCACACGACGCCGCATTCGATCGTCACCAGAAGCATGAGCGGTACGATATCCCATTCAAATCGCGATTTCTCCTACACCCAGGGTCACTGGCTCTGGTTCCAACACTCGAGTGGCTCCAGCTCCCCGCCAATCTAATAGGAAACGTAACCGCACGCTCAACCTGGGCACGTGAAGGCCTGAGTATTGCTACGGCAACCTTGATTGAACCTGGTTACCAAGGAATAGTGACACTGGAGCTCGCTAACCTTGGGCAGATCCCGATTGCGCTGTTTCCAGGTCTACGTATTGCCCAGATTACCTTTGCCTCAGTCACCGGGAATACTCAGCGTCCTAATCGGAGTCAGTATGACCTCTCCTTTGAGCCATTCCAAGGCAATATAGCCAAGCCTGACGATCTTCCGTTTATTCCCGATGATCCGCCCGCCGCAGCTACCGACTGACCGGCCTGATCAGCTTCGCCGCGGTCGAACTATCTGGCCAGCCGTTTCGGCGGCGCATTCAATGATGCCAGAGTTCTCGGCTATTTCACACGCCTCAATCGCACATAAAGCGCGCCTTCGCCGCCGTGCGTGATATGCGCTTCCTCGAAGCCGAGGACGATGTCGCGCAACTCGGGCAGGTGCAGCCAGTGCGGCACCTGGCGGCGCAGCACACCGCGCTCGGCGTCGGCGGAGCGCGTTCCCTTGCCGGTGACCACGAGCGCGAATTTGGCCCCGTCGTGCTGAGCGCGACGCAGAAAGCGCGCGAGCGCCGCGTGCGCTTGCGCTTGGGTCATGCCGTGCAGATCGATGCGCGCATCGATCGCGGCGCGGCCGCGCACGATCTTCTGCTTTTCGCGCCGCGCCAGCGGAGCGAGCCGCGGCGGACCGGGCGATTTGGCGGGCGGGGGCGAGGGCCGCACGGCCTTCGCGGAACGTGCCGGCTTGGCAGCTCTTGGCGATGCGACAGGCTCAGGCTTCGCGATCTTCGCCTCATCCTTTTCCCGCGCGGCGCGCTTGCGCAGCGGCTTGAGCGACCGCGCGATGCTGCGCCACAGCTCGTGCTCCTCCTCGCTCAGCTCGCGCCGGCTCACGGCTTGCGCTTCGGCTTGGCGTTGACGCCGCGCTCGGCCGTGCGCCCGGGCGGCGCCACCTTCGGCTGTGCCTGCCGCGCGATCAGATCGACCGGACGCGGCAGCGGCAGCGGCATCCTTGCGCCGGCTTCCGCCGGATCGATCTCGCGCGGGATCAGCATGGTGAACTGGCCGTGATCCTTGATCCGGCCCGCGACCTGGCCGGCGGTCTTGCCCGAGCCCCAATAGATATCGGCGCGGGCGGGGCCGACGATGGCAGATCCGGTGTCCTGGGCGATCATCAAGTGGCGGAAGGGGTTCTTCGCCGTGGGTGAATCGATCGGCAGGTCGCTCTGGATGAAGAACGGCGTGCCGTAGACGTGCACTGCCTTGTCGACCGCGATCGAGCGTCCCGGCGTCAGCGGCAGGCCCTGCGCGCCCAGCGGCTCCACGTCGTCGCCGAGCCCGACGATGCGGAAGAATACGAAGGACTTGTTCTGCCGGCGCAGCTCCTCGGCGCCGTCGGGATTGTCGTGGATCCATTGCCGGATCCGATCCATCGACATCTCGTCGCGCGAGACCAGCTTGCGGTCGATGAGGATGCGGCCGATCGCCGTGTAGGGAAACCCGTTGTGGCTGTCGTAGTTGATGCGCACCACGAGGCCATCCTCGAGCCGGATGCGCGCCGAGCCCTGGATCTGGATGAACAGGGCGTCGGTCTTGTCCTTGATCCAGCAGATTTCCAGATGCTGGCCGTCGAGCGCGCCATCCTCGATCTGGGCGCGATCGTAGTAGGGCACGAGCTG
The DNA here is from genome assembly GCA_036513175.1 of Xanthobacteraceae bacterium. GTDB lineage: Bacteria > Pseudomonadota > Alphaproteobacteria > Rhizobiales > Xanthobacteraceae > JAVDCA01. The sequence goes on from DATBZM010000189.1 coordinate 8,896, forward strand.
GCCGGAGCTGTCGCGCCGCAGCGACTGGCCGGTGTTGGGAAAGCCGGCGCCGTTCGACGTACCCGCGGGCGGCAGCAGGTCGGACGGCCGCCGGTAGATCGGCACGTGATAGATGCCGGTCGGGAAACGCGAGCCGTCGACGATCGGCTCGTAGTAGCCGGTGAGGAAGCCGGCGGCATCGCCGAGCTTGGCGATGCGCGCAGGCCGGAAGTTTTCCTCGAAAAACTTGCGCGCCGCCTCTTCGCCGAGCGTTCCGGCATTGAGCGCGCGCTGGCACACCGCGTGCAGCGCGGCATACATCGGGCGGTTCTCGCCCGGCGGATGCGCCGTATTGGCGATCGGACGGCAACTGACGAGAAAGGCCGCAAAGGCGGCCGCGTGGTCGTCGCCCGTCCAGCCGTCGAGATGATCCCAATCGACCGGCTCGAGCCCGGCGTCGCGGAATCGGAGCGGGCTCGGCACGTCGGCCACCGCCAGTCCGGTCGGCTCGAATTTTTCCGACCTGTGCAAGTTCGCGGCCGGTCGCGACCTCGCGACGACGGCATGGCGATGGCGAGCCGCCAGCGCCGTCTCGCTTGCTCCGAGAGCGATGATGAGAATTGCAACCAGCGCCACCAACAGGCGCTCGAGCGAAATCCGACGCGGCGCTTGCGATCGCCGGGCGCCCCGCTCATGCATGGAGCATGATCTATTCCGAAAACCGGCGGCCACTTTTCGGGATCACTGTTGCGGGCGGGCGCATGTCCTTGTCGGCGAACCGGTATCCACCCCGCGTCAAGTCCGGGGCAAGCTGTGGCCGGGACATGCGCTAGTGACCCGCTTCGGTCGCCACGAGCTTCCAGTTGGGATCGCGCGAGGTTGCGTCGCGCGCAAACGTCCACACGTCGGTCACGTCCGTGACCTTGTCGGCGTTGCCCTCGATCACGTTGCCGGACTTGTCGCGCGTGACCGAGACGAGCTGGGAGACGAACCGCGCCGTGACCTGGGCGGTGCTTGCGCGCAGCTCGGCGCCGGCGATCTCGGTCGTATCGATGGATACGAAGCGGGTTTCCGCCGTCTCGCCGCGGGCTTCGCGCTCGCGGATGACGGTGTCGAAGCTGTCGAAGACATCCTTCGACAGCCACTCGCGCAGGGTGCGCCGGTCGCCCTGCGCGAACGCGACGACGATCATCTCGTAGGCGGCGCGAGCGCCGGTGAGGAAGTGGCGTGGATCGAAGCTCTTGTCGGCCGAGAGGATCGCATCGAGCCCGGCCGCGACCGCCGAGCCTGCCGGCGCGATCCCCTTCCATCGGTCGGTCGGCTCGACCGGCTCGACCGGCTTTGCGGCCTGCTCGATGGCACGCGGCGGCAGGGCGACGACCTTGTCGCCGGCCGAGCCGCGCACGGCATCCCGCGCCGAATAGGGATCATAGGGCGGCCGCTCGCGGCCGGTGCGCTGGCCCAGCACGCTGCGCAGCCGCAGGAAAATGAACACTGCGAGCGCGAGAAAAATGATGGTGTAAAGGTCGAACACGTCCTGCATGCTTTCGGCAGCCGTTTGGGGCTTGGCGACCCGCGCCGGTCAGCGGCGGCGCACCGGTCCTCGCACGGTCATGTAATCACGTAACTTTGTCGATCCAGAGGCCAGCCCCCTGATCGTCGCACGCCGCGGCCCGAGCTCGGTGCCGGCCCACGGGTCCGAAATACGGTCTTTAGGCATGGGCGCATGTCCTTATCGGCGAACCGGTATCCACTTCGCCGGGACATGCGCTAACGCAACCTCGCACGCAATACCAGGAGCCGCCGTGGCGTGTCGTAGCCGATCGGACCAGGGCTTGTGTCGACGCACCGGACGGATAGCGTAGCCTCGAAGCGACCTTAGACCATCACGGGTGCGCCGCCAACCTCGCGTGGCGCGGACGAGACCCATGCGATTGGCCATCCGGATCGCCATCTGCCTCCTGTTGCTGCCGGCCGCCGAATTCCTGGCGTTCCTGCTGGTCGCCTGGGCGATTGGATTCCTGCCGGCGCTCGGCCTGATGCTGCTCACATCGTTGGCCGGCGGTGTCGTGCTGCGCTACGTCAACCGCGGACAATTCGGTCAATTCCGCCGCGTGCTGCGCGATCAGGACGTCAGCCCGGCCGCCACCCAGGCCGGTGGTCCGATCTTCGCATTTGCTGGAATTCTTCTGCTTTTACCGGGGTTTATTACCGATCTCCTGGGTGCCGGGCTGCTCCTGCCGCCGCTCCGCCACTGGTTCGGCAGGGTGGTGGGCCGGATGATCCGGCGAAAGCCGCAAGCCCCTGGTGCCGTGACCGTCATCGACCTCGAGCCGACCGAGTGGCAGGCGCTCTCCGACCGCAAACCGCGCCGGCCTCGCCGCCGCTGATTGGTGATCATCGACCCTCCTTGCGGCGCCCTCGCCATCCTTGTGGCCCGCGGGTGCCTGTGTTAGCCAGACCGCCGTCTGGAGCAATATGCTCTGCGCGACCGCGACGTCCGCTCCGGAACAGGCCCGATTTGCGGTAAAGCCGCGTCAAATCAAGCACCTCGTTCATTTTCGCGGCCGGAGACACATCCATGTCGACCCAGAGCAATGGCGGCCAGCCGCCCGTCACGCCGCCGCCCTCACAGCCGCCCTCCCCGCCGCCCTCGCAGCCGCAATTCCACGTGATGGCGCAATACACCAAGGATTTCTCGTTCGAGAACCCCAACGCGCCGAAGTCGTACGCCCAACAGGCACAGCAGCCGACGCTCAACTTCAGCTCGCCCAAGATCACCCCCAAGCAATTGTCGAATACCGATTTCGAGGTCGAGCTGCAGCTGGAGGGCAAAGCCGAAGTCGGCGGCATGACGCTGTACGCCTTCTCGCTCGTCTACGCCGGCCTGTTTCACCTGCAGGGGATCCCCCCCGAGCACGTCGGCGCCCTGGTCATGATCGAGTGCCCGCGCCTGCTCTATCCGTTCGCCCGCGAGATCGTCGCATCGGCGGTCCTGAGCGGCAGCTATCCGCCGCTGCTGCTCCCGCCCATCGATTTCGCCGCCGTCTACCAGCAGAAAGTCGCGCAGGCGCAGGCGCAGCAACCGCCGGCTCAGGCCTGATCTGACGCGGTCGCGAGATAGTCGTTCCAGACCGCCTTCTCGCCGAGCGTCGCCACGAAGGCGCGATGGGCGGCGCGCTCGACGTCGGTGACGCGGGGCACGAGCGCAATCGTGCGCACGCGCAGCACCGCCTCGGCGCCCACCGTCCATGCCGGTCCGGCCGCCGCCGCGGCGAGACCAAGCTGTGCCTGGCGCGCCTCGGTCAGCTCGAGATAGACCTCGGCCAACAGCTCGGCATCGAGCAGGGCACCGTGCTTGACGCGTCGCGAGGTGTCGATGCCGAAGCGCGCGCACAGGTCATCGAGGCTGTTGCGCACGCCCACATACTTGCGCCGCGCCAGCATCAGCGTGTCGACCAGCCGCTCGCGCGCAATGGCGCCGCGGCCGCAACGGTCGAGCTCCGCATTGATGAAGCCGACGTCGAAGCTCGCATTGTGGATGACGAGCGGCGCATCGCCGATGAAGGCGAGCAGGTCGTCGGCGACGTCGGCAAACAGCGGCTTGTCGGCGAGAAATTCGGCCGAAAGGCCGTGCACTTTGAACGCCTCCTCGGGCACGGCGCGCTGCGGATTGAGGTAGCGATGGAAGATCTGCCCGGACGGGATCGAGTTGAGCAGCTCGATGCAGCCGATCTCGACCAGGCGATCGCCCCGCATGGGATCGAGCCCGGTCGTTTCGGTATCGAGCACGATTTCGCGCATCAGTCCTGATCCTTCCACCGTCATGCCCGCGAATGCGGGCATCCACGTCTTCGCGGTTGCGTTTCAGAAAGCAAGACGTGGATGGCCGGGACAGGCCCGGCCATGACGATTGGTGTTTCCGCTCCCTATTCGCTATTCGCCCACGCGCTCAATTATCCTTGGCGCCCTCGTTGATCCAGGAGCGGATGGCGTCGCGGTCGCAGGTGGAGAGCTTCTTCTGGCCGTGCGGCATGCGCAGCTCGGGCGAGGCGCGCCAGTCGAGCAGCCACATCAGGTTGCTGCTCTGGGAGTCGCCGGCAATGACCATGGGGCCGTGCTTGGTGCCCTTCATGACGCCCTGATAGCTCGTGAGATCGAGGCCGCTCTTCTCGAAACCTTCTCCGCCCGACGCATGGCAGCTCACGCAGCGCCCGCGGAAGATCGGCATCACGTCCTCGGCGAAGCTCATCTTCTGCTGCGCCGCGCAGGCTTCCCTCGCGCCCGGAAAGACGCCCACGCCGATCACCGACACGACCGCGACGATCGCGCCCGTCGCGGTCAGAGATTTGACCCATGCAGCCATGGCTGCCTCCTTCCAAGATCCCGCAAATCGACGCACCCGCGTCGGCGTCGCCTATTCGTATCGCTCCCTCGGGCGCCGTCTTTGACGTAGGTCAATAGGCGCCGCCGTCACGCATTTGTTTGCAGGTTCGCCGGCCGCGCGGAACCGGCAGCATCGCGTCGTGACAGGAGCGGACTGCGGCCGCTCCTGCTGGTGCACGTGCCCTCAGCGCCGGGCGCTCACCACCCGGCCACGATCGAGGCGGCGATCATCTGCACATTGTAGTTCGGGTTGTCGTAGGCCATGAAGGTCATGTAGCCGAAGGCGTTGGAGCCGGTGGCGTTGGCGTACATGTAGGGCGTCATGGTGTCGTTTTGCCAGTTCATGACGCTGTTGCGCTCCCAGGCGTAGCGCAGCTTGGCCTTGACGACGCCCTTCCAGCCGAGCTTCTGCACGAAATCCTGGTCGAAGGTGTAGACGCCGGTGAGGTCGAGCCGCTGCCAGTAGGTCTTCACGTCGGGGAACTGGGTCAGCGTGAAGGTCGAGTTGTTGTTGGTCGCCGCCGGGCCGCCGACTACGTTCCACGGCTGGTGGTCGTCCGCGGCGGAGAGCGTGTAGCTCGCCTTGAGCTCGAACTTGTCGGGGATGAAGGTGTGGTTCACGCCGAGCACGACGGTGTTGACGGTCTCCTGGTCGTCGGTCTGCCAGATGCTCGCGGTGGCGCTCGAGCCGACGCACGGCGTCGTGCCGTTGGTGCCGGCCGTGCATTCGCTCATCCGCTGCGACACGCGCTCGTTCATGTAGGAGACCAAGAAGGTGGTGTCGGGGCTCGCCACCCAGTCGAGCTCGATCCCGGCGTCGATCGCGGCGTAGCTGTCGAGGCCGTTGAGCAAGGTCGGGTCAATCCGGTACCAGTCGTCGTGATAGCTCAAGGTCGGCGACAGCGTCACGGTCTGCGACAGCGCGATGTCGAACGCGATCTTGGCGACGGTGCGGTCGCGGTTGTCGAACATCATCTGCCGGTAGGCGGCCGGGTAGGTGCCGGGCTCGCCCGGCGCGTTGGGGAACTGGAACGAGCCGAAGTTCGCGAAGGCGTTGTATTCGTCGAAGCGCCGCAGCCCGTAGGAGAAGCTGTTGCGCATGGTCAGCCAGCCGGTCGGCTTCCAGTCGGCGAAGAACTTCGCGCTGTTCTCGTTGGTGACGTTGGCGTCGGCGCGCGCCCAGTCATAGCGCTCGTAGGCCCAGGCGGCGCCGAGATTCCATTCCCGCGTCGGCTGCCAGACGAGGTCGTAGCCGGCATTCTGCTTGGTGTAGCCGATCGAGATGCTGTTGAGCGGCGCGTGCCCGCCGTTGGTCGAGGCGAGACCCACGTCGGACTGGATCCAGTTGACGAAGAAGAGCTCGTTCGTCCCGTTGTCGAAGTCGTAGTAGCGGTAGCTCGCCTTCGACTTGAGATCCTTGGTGATCTGCGTCGTCAGCACGTTGTTGATCAGCGTCGTGTTGATCTGGCCGTTGAGGCTCTGCGCCGGCAGCGCCGCGAGGGACGCCGGGTTGGCGCCGTTGATGGTGCCGGTGAGGCCGGTGTTGCCGGTGAAGGGATTGAACTGGTCGTTCTGCCGCATCATCGTGTAGGACACGGTGCCCATGTAGCGGCTGGCCCAGGGCAGGTCGGCGCCGAGCGTCGTGGTCACGGCGTTGGCCTGGTTGCTCGGCATGGTCGACATCAGCGCCTGGAAGCTCGACGGCGCGCCGGTCCGGGCGCAGTCGGCCCCGGTGGCGAGGCCCGAGGCGCTCGAGCAGAACGGGTTGTCGACCGTGTAGGAATTGAAGTCGTCCGTATAGGTCGAGCCCGCATAGCCGACCTTGACGTTGAACTTCTGGTTCCACGGCGAGGTGCCGGCATATTCGCCGCTGCCGCCGTAGTTCTGCGTCGTGTCATGCACCGGCCGCGGCACCTGGGCGACCACGCCGCTGGTGCTGGAGCTGAACACCACGCCGTCGACCTGCGTGCCGGTGCGCGTCGTGTTGGTGTAGTTGACGCGGAAGTCCCAGGCATCGGTCGGCGTATAACGATAGTCGACCGAGGCGGTGTTGCGCTGGATGCCGAGACCGACCGTCTGCAGGTTGTTGAGGATGTCGGTGCGCACGGCGGCGGCGTTCGCCGGCGCGATCGGATTGGGGCACCCGGTCGGCGCCGTGTTCCTGCCGGCGTAGACGCAGCCGGCGGCGCCGAACAGCAGGTTCGACAGGCCGGCCGGCAGGCTGAGCGAGGTGCCGCCGACGCCGTTGTAGAGCGTCTGCGCGCCGTCGCTGTAGACGTGCGGGGTCTGGTCCCAGCCGAGGTTGAGATAGTGCTCGCCGGCCTTGGAGAAGTCGCCGATATAGCGCTGGTCGTCGTAGCCGACGTTCTTGCCCCACAGGTCGGCCTCATAGAGCCCGTTGCGCGAGCCGGTCGCAAACCAGAAGTCGCCGAACGCGCCCGGCTTGATGGTGCTGTATTCGTAGTACTTGGCGAGGCTGCTCTGGCCGCCGCCCTGCCAGCGGCTGCCGCCGTCCTGCGGGTTGTTGATGAAGGTGCGGCCGCCGACCTCGACGTAGCCGTGGAACCACCAGGGGCCGTCGGCGGGCGGCGGCGGCGGCGCCTTGAGCGGCATGCCGGGCGGCGCCGCCGCCACATAGGGCGTGCTTTCCGGCGGCGGCATCAGCGCGGCCCCCATGTTGTCGAACATCTGGCTGTTCGACGCCGTGTTGGCCGAGGTGTCGACCGCCCAGTTGGCGACCGACTGCTGGGCGGAGGCGGGCGCGGCAAGCGCCAAACACCCGACCAGCAAGGTCCCCGCGCAGGTGACCCGAAGACGAGATCGCACTTTCATTTTTCACGCCCCCCACGGGCCTTTATTTCCGCCGCCAAATTCCCCGACCTGCACCCCGACAAACACCCAGACCTGACGACGCCGTCGTGACTTTCCTCATCGCTGCAGCAATCCGCCGGACGGATCGTTGCTGCCGTGAACCATGGTGTGACAGTTCTGGCAGGACCGCGAGAACACCTGCACCTGGCCGATGCCGCCGGTGAGGCCGTGGCCGAAGCCGCTGCCGTGGCACTCGTTGCACAGGCGCGGCCGCGACACTTTCAGCATCGCCTCGTTGATCGAGCCGTGCGGGTCGTGGCAGTTGAGGCAGTTCTCGCGCACCGGCGCGTGCTCGAACAGGAACGGACCGCGCTTCTCGGCGTGGCACTTGTAGCAGGTGTCGTTGATCGAGGCCTCGCGCAGCAGGCCCTCGGTGGCGCTGCCGTGCGGGTTGTGGCAATCGGTGCAGATGATCTTGCCTTCGCGCACCGGCATGTGCGCCGAGCGATACATCTGCGCGCGCCGGTCCTTGTGGCACTGGAAGCAGGTATCGGGCTCGAACGCGGTCTTGAGATTGAACTTCACCGACACCTTGCGCATGATCGTATGGCAATCGGTGCAGGCAAGGCCGCGCGCCTCGTGCGCGCTGCCGCTCCAGTAGGTGCGGTCGCCGCGCTCGTGGCAGGTGAGGCAGATGGCGTTGTTCTCGGCCGGCGTGCGCGAGAGATCATCCTTGCGGAACGAGATGATGCCGCCGACCCCGCGCCCGCCGCCCGCCTGCGCGTGCGCCGAGCCCGGACCGTGGCAGTTCTCGCATTCGAACTTGCCCTTCTGATTCTTCCCGATGCGCCCCATCAGCGTTTCGGCGAACGTGGCGGCTTGGCTCGTGTGGCAGCCGAGGCAGACCTTGGCGCCGACGTAGGTGGCTTCGACGACCGGGGCCGTCTTGACCGGCTTGGCGGGAGCCGGGGCGGGCGCCGGCGCCGCCTGATTGGCGTCGTCCTTGTGCAGGATGCCGCGCAGCGCGTCGATCAGCGTGTCGGCTTCGGCGAGCCGGACGGGCGCCTGGCGCGGCGCGGAAGTCTCGTCGCCGAGGCCGCGCGCGTATTCGCGCAGCGCCGCGAAATCGTCATGCGCGTCGGCGGGCGCCGCCGCGCCCACGGTCGCGGCCGGCGCAAGGCCTCGGGAGTCAAGATCCTGCGCGTAGTCGCGCAACGCCGCGACGGCGGCGTCTTCCGTCAGGCTCGGCTTGATGCTCGCCTTGATGCTTGCCTTGGCGGCCGGCGCGGCCTGGTCGCCGACCCCGATCGCGCGATCGATCCGCGCAAGCGAGATCGCCTCGAGCGCCTGCGCCGGCGGCGCCAGCGCGGATGCGATGCCGAGCAGCAGTCCGGCGGCGGCCGCGCGCGAGATCCAGGATGGACCTGACTGAGGGAAGGAGGGCCTTGAATCGATTGAACGATTGCGAGAACGCGCCTGCGCGACGCTGCCGATCCTCGTCATACCGACCACCCCCGCGCCCACTTCCGCACCGCACCGTCCCCCGTCGGCAGAGCATGCGTGGACACGCCCTGCCGCTCGCGCCTCGTCGGCGCGACCTTTGTCTTTTTGGGGGTTGTTCAATTCTGCGCGTTCATAATGGCAGGCGTCAATCGGGAGTCGCCTCCGTAAATGTACCTAAGATGCACAAATCCCCGCCGCTGTTGCGCGCTCGCAACATTTCACTTTGCGGCGCGGAACCTGAAAAGCAATTTCACATGACAAGTTTGATCCAGATCAAACTTTTGAGCCGAAATTGCCGATGGTGAAAAAGCGAGCCGTTTCGCGGTCGCTGAGCTTTGGTCTGGTTGCAGAGTTTTTCATTCACTCAACTGCATGTATCTACGTAATAATACCTAGATGACACCGATGCGCGCGAAAGCGGGCCTCGCGGATGTCGCAAGGCCCGTTCGCGCGCGAGGACGATGAGCTTCGCGCGGATTCGGTCACTTATCAGAGCTTGTGGCCGTTGTTCTTGAACTTGGTGCCGAACGCCGTGTTCGGGCCACCGCCCGCCGGATTGACGTGACACTTGCCGCACGGCAGTTTGGTCTGAGCCGCGTACTCCGGCTTCGCGACCGCCTCTTTCGGCGCCAGCGTAAGGACGGTCACCACGGCGACGGCCGCAAAGCCGGCCAATCCGCCTGCCAGCGCCAGATTCCAACGGCCCGAAGTCTCGACATTATTCATGGCTTGCCTCTTTCGATGTGCACTCTCGTGCGGTTGTGGATACGCGAACACCAAACTACCAATGCAGTCGTCATCACACCCGAAGGAGCTTTTCCTAAGTTGCGACGCCGCTCATTGACAAATATCAATGACGCCGGTGGCGCCGACATGGCCAACAAGCGTGCCTGATGGTCGTTTCTGCATTCACGGCGTGTTTCCAAAAGGCCAATCACGGTCGGCGGAATAGCCGTGCTCGGATGCAGCATCGGCACGGGATCATGTTTGGCAAAAACATCATCCCGGCAAAACAATCCGCACGAGCGGCGTTCGAGAGTCGTCATGGGGATTACAATGGCTGAGCCTGCCGCAGCAAAACCGAAGGGTCGCATCGCGCGCCTGTGGTCGTTCCTCTGGCGTCCGAGCGCGCGCTTTGCGCTGGCGACGCTTCTCATCGTCGGGTTCGCCGGCGGTGTCGCGTTCTGGGGCGGCTTCAACTGGGCGCTCGAGCTGACCAACACCGAGGCGTTCTGCATCTCGTGTCACGAGATGCGCGACAACGTCTACCAGGAGCTCAAAGGAACCATTCACTGGCAGAACAATGCCGGGGTGCGCGCGACCTGCCCGGACTGCCACGTGCCGCACCAGTGGATCTACAAGATCCGGCGCAAGATCGCGGCGTCGAACGAGGTCTTCCACAAGATCATGGGCACGATCGACACGCGCGAGAAGTTCGAGGCGCACCGGCTCGAGCTCGCGACCCACGTGTGGGACACCATGAAGGCGACCGACTCGCGCGAATGCCGCAATTGCCATTCGGTCGCCTCGATGGACCCGGCGAGGCAGAAGCCGGAAGCCAAGGCGATGATGGAAGGGCTCAAGGCCGGCCTCACCTGCATCGACTGCCACAAGGGCATCGCGCATCACTTGCCGAAGTTTCCCGACGAGCCGGCCGAGGAGCCGAAGAAGTAGAGGGTTGTCGGGCGGCGTCGCCTCGCGCCGTGTCCGCCTGACCTCGGTGCGTCCGCCGGTCATTTTCGCCCTGCGCCACACCCGCGCAGGCCGTCGCAATGCCCCAATTCAAGGCTTGTGGATGCTATGATGCGGGCGCATCCGCCCGGGCGCGCGTGCGCCGCGCCAAGACGGCGCTTGCGCGCCCAGGTCACCCCCTGAGATACCAACGCAACGCGATGCCGGGTGAGACGCAATGATCTGGGTCTTTATTGCATTGATGACCGCGGCCGCCGTGATGGCGGTGCTGTGGCCGCTGGCGCGGCGCGCCGGCGCGGCGCGCGAGGCGAGCGACGTCGCGGTCTATACCGACCAGCTCGACGAGATCGAGCGCGACCAGGGCTTCGGCCTGATCGCGCCGACCGAGGCGGACGCCGCCCGGGTCGAGGTGTCGCGCCGGCTGATCGCGGCCGCGGATGAGGCCGCCAGGCAGAAGCCGGCCGCCGCGACGTCGCCGTTGCGGCGGCGCGTCGTCGCGCTGATCGCGCTGATCGCGCTGCCGGCCGGCGCGGTTGCGGTCTATCTCGCGGTCGGCTCGCCCGGCCTGCCGGGCGCGCCGCTCGCCCAGCGCACCGACGAGATGCGTGGCGGCAACCAGTCGGTCGAGGCGCTGTTTGCCCGCGTCGAGCAGCATCTGGAGCAGCATCCCGAGGACGGCCGCGGCTGGGAGGTGGTGGCGCCGGTCTACATGCGGCTCGGCCGCTTCGACGATGCCGTCAAGGCGCGGCGCAATGCGCTGCGCCTGCTCGGGGCGACCGCCGAGCGCTGGTCCGATCTCGGCGAGGCGCTGGTGGCGTCGCAGAACGGCGTCGTGACCGAGGACGCCAAGGAAGCCTTCGACGGTGCGCTCAAGCTCGACGCCAAGGACATCACGGCGCGCTTCTACGGCGGGCTCGCCGCCGAGCAGGACGGCCGCAAGGCCGACGCGGCGCGCATCTGGCGCGCGCTCGCCGCCGATGCGCCGCCCGATGCGGGCTGGCTGCCGTCGGTGCAGCGCGCGCTCGCGCGCGTCGATCCGGCGGGTGCGGCCGAGCTGGCAAGGACGGCGCCCGCGGCGGCGGCGCCGGCGCCGCAGAATGACATGATCCAGGCCATGGTGGCGCGGCTCGCGGCGCGCCTGCAGAAGGACGGCTCCGACGTCGACGGCTGGATCCAGCTGGTGCGCTCCTACACGGTGCTGGGCGAGCCCGACAAGGCGAAGGCCGCCGCCGACGACGCGCGCAAGGCGCTCGCCACTGATCCCGACAAGCTGGCGCGGCTCGAGGCGGGCATCAAGGCGATCGCGGCCGGCGCGCCGCCGGCGCCGAGCGAGCCGCCCGCCGCCAGCAATGCGGCGCCCGCGGCGCCCGCCGCATCTCCGCCGGCGCAGAACGACATGATTCGCGGCATGGTCGCCCGCCTCGATGCGCGCCTGCATCAGGACGGCTCGGACGTCGAGGGCTGGATCCGGCTCGTGCGCTCCTACCTGGTGCTGGGCGAGCCCGACAAGGCGCGCTCAACGCTCAATGACGCGCGCAACGCGCTCAAGGGCGATGCCGACAAGCTGCGCCAGCTCGATGAGGGCGCGAAAAGCCTCGGCGTCGGCGGGTAGGCCCACTGCGTCACGGCCCCATCCACCGCCGTCATCGTCCGCGCAAGCGGACGATCCAGTACTCACGATGGAAGGAACGGGACGCCGGCAGTGCCGCACGGATCCGCTGCGGGTTACTGGATCGTCCGCGTGCGCGGACGATGACGGAGGAACGGTTCGGAGTTACTGGATCGTCCGCGTGCGCGGACGATGACGGAGGAGTGGTTGGGGATCAATGCCCGCGCATCGCT
>DATBZM010000190.1:0-5963 GCA_036513175.1 Xanthobacteraceae bacterium
TGCGGTAGAAATTGCCGTCGCACGCGCGAACCGCCGCCGTCGGCGGCGACCAGCACATCGCCTTCCGCCGTGCTGCCGTCGGCGAAATGCGCCACCACGCGACCCGTCGGCGATTCTTCGTAGCGCACGAAAGTCTTGTCGAAATGCACGACATCGTCGAGCCCCGACAGCAGCACCTGGCGCAGCGTGATGCGGCTGACCGAGCGATGGCGCGCGATCGCGTCGTCGTTGCTGATCATCGACGCGTCGAGCGTCAGCAGTGGCTTCATCTGCTCGGTCATGAAGCGGAAGGACCGTCCCGGCTTGCCGCATGTGCGATCGAAGGCATCGAACAGGTGCGGCGTCAGGCACTCGTGCAGCGCGCGGCTGCCGCCCGGGCTGATATGCACGCGATAGCCCTGCAGCCGGCTCGCAAGCGACCGCTCGCGCTCATAGACGGCGGCGCTCACGCCTTCGCGCTTGAGGCCTTGCGCCAGCGCGAGGCCGCCGACGCCGCCGCCGATGACAAGAACATGCAGCGGCGGAGCGGCCGCATCGAAATTCCGAACGGGATAAGGTGCATTCATGGTCAAAGCTCCGCTCTGCGCGGGCGCGCCGTGCGCACCGCGGCTTTCTTGGCGAAGCTTCGACTGGTAGCCTCGGATTTGCGGGCCAGAGGCGTCGAGCGCTCCGCGCGTTTCACGTCTTCGGTTCGGGCCCCGGCGGTGTTCCAGCATCGCCGGGGCTGCTTGTTTGCTAGCCCTGGGCCTCCTCGTCGCTGCTTTTTTCGTGTTGCCTGGCGGCGGCCGCCTGGGCGTCGCGCCACAGGTCGCGCGGGCCCCAGCCTTCCTCGACGATGCGGCGGACGAGCTCGATCACGAAGGCATGCTCGGCCTTGAGCAGTGCGAGCCTGTATTCGGCCTCGACCGTGAACAGCGGCGGAAGCTTCTTCACGCCACGCAGCGCCGGCGGCAGCTCCTGCGGTCCCGCGATGGCGGAGAGATCCTGCTGCCCCACTTCGGCGAGCTGCGTTTCGAGACGCGCGATCTCGCCGGCGAGCCGCGCGGCGCGGTGGCTCAAGAGCGCGGTCGCCTCGTCCGGCGGCAGCACCGGGATGAGGCAGAGGCCGGCTTCGAACTGCGGGAATTCCTTCACCGGATCGCGGATGAGATCGCGCATCCAGTCCATCAGCGCTTCGTAGCCTGCATCGGTGAGCACGTAGACGGTGCGCTCCGGCCGCTTGCCCTCGCGCGAGGTCTCCCTGGCGCGGATGAGACCGCGCGCGAGCAACAGCTCGATCACCGTGTAGAGCGAGCCGTAGCGCAGCTTGATGCTCTCCTCCTTGTGCCGCTGCTTCATCGTTGCGGCCATCTCGTAGGGATGCATCGGCCGCTCGAACAAAAGCGCGAGCACGGCGAGCGCGAGGGGATTTGCGGGATGGGCTTGCTTGGCCATCGATCGATCCGTAATATACGTTAACGGATATACGTGGACGGCTAATGAAAAGCAATTCGTTCACGTAAACGTGATAAGATATATCTTTCGGTACATCGTACAAATGCTATCTTACGATACATCTTAAGTCCCAAACCATAGGAGCAACAACATGTTCGGGATGAGACACTTCGATTCGGAGCGCGAGGGGCGCTGGGCCGGAAAGCGTGGATGGCGCCGGCGACACGACCACGGATTCGGCGGCGGCCGCCATGGTTTTGGCGGTGGCGACATGATCCGCGCCGGCCGCATGCTGGCGACCGGCGATCTGCGGCTGATCGCGCTCGCGCTGATCGCCGAGCAGCCGCGCCACGGCTACGAGATCATCAAGGTGCTGGAGGAGAAGACCGCCGGCTGGTACTCGCCGAGCCCGGGCATCGTCTACCCGACGCTCACCTTCCTCGAGGAGGCCGGCTACGTGACGGCGCAGGTCGAGGGCGCCAAGAAGCTCTACACCATCACGGACGAGGGCCGTGCCTATCTCGACCAGAACCGCGATTTCGTCGACACGGTGCTCGAGCGGCTCGCCGCGATCGGCAGCAAGATCTCGCGCATGCGCCGCCGCTTCGGCCGCGACGACGACGCGGAGGACGAGCGCGGCGGCCTGCCGCCGCTCATGCGCGCCGCGCTGGAAAACCTGCGCGAGATCGCCGGCGAGCGGCTGCAGAATGACGCCGACGCGGAAGCGAAACTCGTCGAGATATTGGCGCGCGCCGCGCAGGAGATGAAGAAGGCGTGAGATAGCCCAACCGCGTCGTCACGGCCGGGCCTTTGCGGGCCTGTCCCGGGCATCCAACGTCTTGCTTTGCGGCCTGCCAGAGAGACGTTGGATGCCCGCATTCGCGTCGCATTCACGGGCATGACGGGAGGCCACGAAACTAAAAGTTGCAAATCAAGACGGTGTGCAACTTTTTTCCAAGCTTGGCAGAACAATTTCGATTTCTGCTGAGATTTCAATGGTCGGGCTTGTCCCGGCCATCCACGTCTTCCTCGTGGCAAAGAGGTGGTGCCCGCACCCGCGGCCCGAGCCTGACGGGTCGATTGAAAAACAAAAGCCGCCGGCCTCGATAAGCACGGGCCGGCGGCCGAAACACGACCGTCAAAGTCAGATCGTCGGTGGAACGCGCTCGCTTCAGTGAACGGCAGCGCAGCGCAAACGTTCGATTTCGTCCTTGAGGTGCAACTTGCGGCGCTTGAGCTCGTGGATGGTCAGATCGTCAGTCGAGGGATGCTGTTGGGCCTCGGCAATTTCGCTTTCCAAAGCTCGGTGCCGCAGCTCAAGTTCCGCAAGATGCGTCTGTATGGACATCGGCAGGATCTCCTCATGTCAGATTGGGCCTGACTTCACCGCGCTCGCGAGCTGGGAGGATACTGGCCAGTCGCCGGGAGCAAGCGCGTCTCACTTGACATAGTGTGCCACGAAGCCGGCCGTGAGTCGATGGATCGGGCGATTGTGCAGCGCAATAAATCCACCGATGTCCTTGATCGAATTGCAGGTATGCTGTTGAGGCGCCTGGGTTTGCCCGCGTTTGCTTTGGCCGCTGGCGCCGGCGCATGATAGGGTTGCGCGGACCGAGCGGCACGGATGACCCAAGAGGAAGAAACCGATTTGCGGGCGCAGCTTGCCCGGCTGCGCCAGGAGCATCGCGACCTCGACGCGGCGATCGAGGCGCTGCAGGGGTCGCCCGCGTCCGATATCCTCCAGGTACAGCGGCTCAAGAAGCGCAAGCTCGTGTTGCGGGATCGCATTACCTTCATCGAAGACCAGCTCACGCCCGACATCATTGCGTAAGTGGCGAATGGCGAGTCGCGAATAGCGAGTCGCGAATAGCGAGTAGCATTCGATCCTCGCCTTTTCCCCTATTCGCTATTCGCTACTCGCAATTCCCTATTCGCCTTTCCTTTCCCGCTTGCGGGCATACATGGCAGCATCCGCGCGGGCGACGAGGTCGCCGACCTCGGCACCCAGAGAAATTTCGGCGACGCCGGCCGCAGCACCGACCGCAAGCCTTTGTCCGCCCCATGGCACGGACGTCGCAGCGATCGCACACTCGAGCCCATCCGCCTTCTTGCGCGCGTCCGCGGCGCTCAGGTTCCACAACAGCACGGCGAATTCGTCGCCGCCGATGCGCGCCACCGCGTCGGAGGCGCGCACCGCCTTCACGAGCGACGCCGCCACGGCCTTGAGCATGGCATCGCCCGCCGCGTGGCCGTTGCGATCATTGACCGGCTTGAAGCCGTCGAGGTCGAGATAGATCAGCGCCGCGACCCCGCCGTATCGCCGCAGGTAAGCGGTCGCGCGCTTGAGCTCGCGCTCGAAGCCGCGCCGGTTCATGATGCCGGTGAGCGGGTCGCTTTCGGCATGGGTCTCGAGCTCGGCGATGCGCGCCCGCATGGCGGCGAGCTCGGCCTCGAGCCGCGCCACCTCGGCCGCGAGCCGCACCGGATCGGCGTGACCTGCCGCGGCAGCGCCCGCTGCTGCGGCCTCCGCGGGCCGCCGGCGCGCGAATGGTAACGACGAGGCGCGGCGCACCTTTCCGCCGGCCGGGCGAATCGGGATCGTTTTACCCATCGCGTCCTGATTGTGGCGTCCTGATTCTGACGTTCTGATTCGCCAGTCTACCGAAGAGTTGCTTCCAGTGAAGCGTTGCTCGCAGCCGACCGCGGCCGCGATTGCGCAGCCGTGCGGCGCGTGAAATCATCCGCGCAAACACAACGAACGTTCGGAGGAGGCCCTCATGCTGATCGCTCGCCGCGTCGTCCTCATCGCCGCCGCCTTGGCCATCATCGCGCTTGCGCGCGGCGCCCACGCCCAGATCGCGCCGCCGCGCACGATCGACGAGCTCAAGGCCGAGACGCAAGCGCGCGCCGACCGCAATGCCTATCCGCTCATCGGCATCAAGCCGGCGGACGCGCGCGAGGCGCTCGCCAATATCAAGACGCTCGATCGCGACGAATGGGCCGCCGCCTGGAGCAAGATCGCGGCGCGCTACGAGACGGATGCCAAGGCGGCCGAAGCCGCCGGCCGCGTCAAGGAGGCGCAGGAAAGCTACCTGATGGCGTGGCGGCTCTATTCGTTCGCGCGCTGGCCGACCCCGAATTCACCCGGCAAGCAGATGGCCTATGCGCATGCGCTCGATGCCTTTGCGCATTATGCAAGCCTGCTTGATCCGGCACCGACGCTCGTGCGCATCCCGTTCGAGGGCAAGGAGATCGTCGGCTGGCTGCGGTTGCCGAAGGGCGCGCGGGCGGCGCCGCTCGTTCTCACCATCAGCGCGCTCGACAGCCGCAAGGAAGACAATGTCGAGCGCAGCGACGCCTTCATCCAGCGCGGCATCGCGACGTTCTCGCTCGACATGCCGGGCACCGGCCAGGCGCCGCTCAAGGGCGACGTCTCCTCGGAACGGATGTTCTCGCGCGCCCTCGACTATGTGGCGACGCGTCCCGAGCTCGACGCCAAGCGCGTCGTCGTGCAGGGCGTGAGCTGGAGCGGCTACTGGGCGGCCAAGCTCGGCATCGTCGAGCGCGAGCGCCTGCGCGGCGTCGTGGTCCAGGGCGGGCCGATCCACCATTACTTCCAGCCCGAATGGCAGACCAAGGCGCTCGGCACGCGCGAATACCTGTTCGATCTCTTTGCGGCGCGCGCCTCGGTCTACGGCGTCACGACGCTCGACGAATTCCTCGCCTACGGCCCCAAATTGTCGCTCAAGGCGCAGGGGCTGATCGACAAGCCGTCGGCGCCCATGCTGCTCGTCAATGGCGACCACGACACCCAGGTGCCGATCGCCGACCTCGACCTCATGCTGCATTCGGGCTCGCCGAAAGATGCCTGGGTCAATCCGGGCGGCGCGCATACGGGGCGCTCGGCGGACTGGCCGGATGGTAAAATCTTCGCAAAGGTCGTCGCGCCGTGGATCGCGCGGCAGCTCGGGCTGGGAGAATAAAGCCTGCCCGGACCCGATGCGGGCGGGACCGGCTTTTGGAAAGATCACCTCGAACAATCCGCGTCCCGTGGACTCTGGCGGCCGTTTCTGCTACACGCGCGCGACTCGGGAGCCCGCGCAACCGCTATTGGCGGCCGCCAGACGCCCGGCTCCGACAAGCAGCATTCGATACCGATCGAGAGGAACAAGGCGTGCAGGTTCTCGTCCGCGACAACAACGTCGACCAGGCGCTCAAGGCGCTGAAAAAGAAGATGCAGCGGGAGGGTATCTTCCGCGAGATGAAGCTCCGCGGGCACTACGAAAAGCCCTCCACCAAAAAGGCGCGGGAAAAGGCGGAAGCGATCCGCCGGGCCCGCAAGCTTGCCCGCAAGCGCGCCCAGCGCGAGGGCCTCCTCCCCGGCAAGCCGAAGGTGCTGCCGACCCGCGGCGCCGCAGGTGGTCCGGGTGGCGCGCGCGGCGGTGCCGGCGGCCGTAGTGGCGGGTTCGCCGGTGGCGGGGGCGGCGGTTTTGGTGGTGGCGGCGGCTTCGGCGGCCGCGGGCCGCGCT
>DATBZM010000191.1:0-16572 GCA_036513175.1 Xanthobacteraceae bacterium
CGGGCGCTGGCTGATGGACGGCGCGCTGGTCAATCCGCTGCCGATTTCGGCCGCGCGCGCGCTCGGCGCGCGGCTCGTCATCGCGATCAACGTCAACGCCGACAATTTCGGCCGCGGCACCATCATCCAGGATCACGGCTCCGACGCGGAAGACGAGCTGCGGCGCCAGGCGGCGAAAGCCCCGCGCGGGCTGCGCGGGGCCGCGGAGCGGCTGGTCTCGCGCAAGTTCTTCGGCACGCCCGACCGGCCCGGCCTTTCCACCGTGATGATCGATGCGTTCCAGGTGCTGCAGGATCGCGTCACGCGCGCGCGGCTCGCCGGCGATCCGCCCGACGTGCTGATCAGCCCGCGGCTCAACCGCGTCGGCCTGTTCGATTTCCATCGCGCCGCCGAGATCATCGCGCTCGGCGCCGAGGCGACCGAAAAGGCGCTCCCCTCGATCGCGGAGGCGGTGGAGACGCTCACCCAAGCGTAGCGAATGGCGAATAGACTACTCGCTACTCGCTACTCGCAATTCGCCTGCGGCCGCTGGCCGTATCGGCTAGGCTGTACGAATGTAGTCGCGCAGCGCGTTCGACTCCTGCTCCATCTCCTGCACGCGCGACTTGACGATGTCGCCGATCGAGATGATGCCGGTGAGCCGGCCCTGCTCCACCACCGGCAGGTGGCGGAACTTGCCCTCGGTCATGCGCTCCATCAGCTCGCTCACGGTGTCGCCCGCGGCGCAGGTCGTGACCTTGCGGGTCATCGCCTCGGCGATCGGCGCGTCGAGTGCGGACGGGCCTTTTTCCGCCAGCACGCGCACGATGTCGCGTTCCGACAGGATGCCGACGATGCGGCGGTCGGCGCCGGTCACGACGATCGCGCCGATGCGATGCGCCGCGAGCGTCTTCACGGCCTCGCCGAGCGATGCGTTCGGATCGGCGGTGACGACGTTGGTGCCTTTGCGGGACAGAATTGCTTTCACGGTCATGGGTCGCCTCCCTGCTCGCGCGAACGGACAAGCCGTCGCGACGAATGGCTATTGCCTAACAACGCAGTTCGGCGCCGTGTTCCCGGCGGGAGCGTATCGGCGATCGATCCAGTTGCTCTTGCATTGCCTGCACAAGGGCAGGCTTGCAAAAGCCGCGTCTCAATCGATGCCGCCGGGTCGGCTTCGCAGGGGGCGTGCGCCGACTCCACAAAACTATGCGACTGATTTGCCGCCGCCGAAAGGGCCAGTGCGATGCAGCATCAATATTTCATTGCTGCATTGCCTCATAACATAACTAGATTCAATCGAGTGCGGGCGGCGAGTCCTCCCCCCCGCTACCGTCGAGGCTCGGCGCCACGACCACCGGATCGAACAGCGGAAAAAGCAGCAGGCCGGCGAGAAACCCGCCGATATGCGCCTGCCAGGCGACTTCCTGATCGATCCCCGGCATCACCAGCGTTCCGAGGCCGACGAGAATATTGAGCCCGAACCAGGCGCCGAGAAAAACGACGATGCGCTTGTCGCGCAGCGCCACCGCGAGCGACGCGGCCGGCACCCGATAGGCCTCCTCGTCGTGCGTAAAGGTCAAGGGTCCGCCGCGCTGGAACGCGAAGCGCGTCGACGCCGCCATGAAGCCCGAGATCGCCCCCGATGCGCCGATCACCGGCTGCTCGGCGCCAAGATGCGTGACGAGATGCGCGAGCGCGCCCGCCACCGCCGTCACGGCGAAAAAGGCGAGAAAGCGCATGCTGCCGAAGCGGCGCGCCAGCGCGCTGCCGAACGGTAGCAGCCAGACGCTGTTCACCGCGAGATGCATCCAGCTGCCGTGGATGAACGCGTAGGTCACGAAGGTCCAGATATCGCAGGCCCAGCTGTCGGGAATGCCCATGCGCAGCGCGAGCGCGTGGTCGTAGCGCGCCGGAATGAACGCGAAGGTGCCGAGGAAAACGTCGTCATCGGCGTCGGTGAACCAATAGACGCGCAAGAGATGCACGAAGACGCATACGACGATCACCGCCAGGACGATGGCCGGCACGTTGAAGATCGGTTCGGAGCGCCTCGTCACGCCTGGTGTTCACCTCACGCCGCGGAGCCCGTCAGATAGGAGGTCGAAAGGCGGCGAGCAAGCGCGGCCGGCGCGGAAACCGGAGCGCCTCAGCTCGTGCTGGTGGGCGCGCATCGGGCCGCCGGCGCGGCCTGCAGCCGCAGGTGCCCGCGCGCTCCGGTGGACGCCGTGGTCCAGTCGGCCACGATGGTGCCGAGGTCGGCGCTCAGGTTGCCGACGTGGCTGCCGTCGGTCACGAAGCCGGCGCGGTCCGGGTCGGATTCGAAGATTTCCACCTTGAGCCCCGCAAGCGTGACGAGCATCCGCACGGCGATCGCCGTGACATGGCCCGCGACATCGTAGTTGCCGCAACCGAGCGCCTCGGCGTGGCCGGCGTCGAGCCGCCGCACCGAATTGAAGCGGATCGCGATCTCTTGCGCCGCGCCGCCGTCCGCCCAGCGAAAGTCGCCGACGAAGGCGCGCGGCAAACGCGCAATCACGGCATCGATTTCATCGCCCTGCCCCGAGGCCGCAAACGACAAGCTGCAGATCGCGACGAGCATCGACAGGACGAATGTCGCTCCGAGCGATCGACCGTGACGCGCCGCCATTATTGTCGGTATCCGCAATGCAGGTTGAGGCAGGCGAACTCTATGAGTCGCGCGTCGCCGCGGTCAATGCCGCGCGGGTCACAAAGAGGCACAAGAAGAAAGGGGAGGGCCCTGCGGCCCTCCCCTGTCACGCCCAACGCCTCCCCGCATCGAGCCAACTTCGATCCGGCGCGACCCTAGGCAGCGCGACGGCGCCTGCCAACGCGCGCCTGCGGTTAACGCTAACCCGCGACGCCGGCTGCAGGCGCGCACATTTTTCGCCCGGCGGCACGTGCCGTGCTGCGTCGCTTGGCGTGACGCGACAACGCCGCGCGCCTGTCCCGAGCGGGCACAACCGTTCGCGGGCGCGCCTCAGGATGACACAAGAGTGCGCCGATGAAGACCGCGCCTACCCGCAACCTGTTCGCCTATTGGAATGCACGGCGCGGCAGCCGGCTCGCGCCCGAACGCGGCGACATCGAGCCGGGCGCGATCCGCGAGATTCTCGGTGACAGCTTCATCATCACGTTCGATCCCGCGGACGATCACCCCTTCCGCCTCGCCGGCACGCGCGTCTGCGGGCTGTTCGGGCGCGAGCTCAAGAGCACGCCGTTCGTGCATCTGTTTGACCTCGAAAGCCGGGAGCGCATCCGCGGGCTCGCCGCGACCGTCGCGGACGAGGCGAACCCGGTCGTCGCCGGGGTCGCGGCACGCACCGCCGAGGGCTCGGACGCCGATCTCGAGCTCCTCCTGCTGCCGCTCTACCATCGCGGCAAGATGCGGGTGCGGCTGCTGGGCGTGCTGGCTCCGGTCGTCGTTCCATACTGGGTCGGCGCCGAGTGCGTCGTCACGCTGACGCTCGGCGCGGCCCGCCATCTCGGCGGCGCGATCGCGACCGCCGAGGCGCCGCACTTTGCCAAGGCACAGGGCAAGGTTGCCAACAAGGCGCCGGGGGGGACCGCGCGGCCACGGCCGAACCTGACGGTCCATGACGGCGGCCGAAACTGACAGTAGAAAGATACGCCTGCCGCTACCGCGCGGATGCCTCGCGGAGGCGGCCAGACGCCTTCCGGTCAAGCCTTTCCTAAGAGGACATTAACTCGCGCCCTCTAGGCTGCCGCCGTAACGCAGAGCCCCCGGGACCGAAAAAGCTCGAGGGGTCCGAGGGGCAGTTCGAGGCGCAAAATGGCGCTGCACGCATTGCAGGCGAAGCCGAAGACGTTGCCGCTGGCGGATGAACGCCGGCGGTTCCAGCGCGTGCGCGTCAACCTGCTCGGCCGCTACATGCTGTCCGACCGGCAGGAATATCCCTGCCAGGTCGCCAACATGTCCCCCGGCGGCATCGCGCTGATCGCGCCGGTGAGCGGCCAGGAAGGCGAGCGCGTCATCGCCTATATCGACCATCTCGGCCGGCTCGAGGGCAAGATCGCGCGGCTCTATCAGAACGGCTTTGCCATGACGGTCGCGGCGACGCCGCGCAAGCGCGACAAGCTCGCCGCCCAGCTGACCTGGCTCGCCAACCGGCATATCCTCAACCTGCCGGAAGACCGCCGCCACGGCCGCATCATCCCGCGCAATCCGGTCACGCAGCTGGCGATGCCGAACGGCGTCAATCTCACCTGCCGGATCATCGACCTGTCGCTCTCCGGTGCTGCCGTCGCGACCGATCAGCGGCCCGCGCTCGGCATGCTGGTGATGCTCGGCAAGGTGCAGGGGCGGGTGGTCCGCCAGCTCGACGACGGCTTTGCGGTCGAGTTCACCCGCCTGCAGCATCCGGACTTCCTCGAAGAGAGCGTTTGCGGGACGTAAATCCCTTCGCTCAATTTGCGCCTCCCTGGCGCGGGTCCGTTGCGGCCCGCGCGGCATTTCGGCCGAGCGCGCGGCACATCTTACCGGCAGCAAACGTTAAATCGCGGCTACCATCGTGGCATTGGCGCATGTGCCACTGCGCCCGGGCGCGTTAAAGCTCGAATTTGAATCAAATTAGATTAGTCGGCATTTTATGATCATCTGAATCAAGTATTCGTCAGATTTTCTGGAACTTATACCTTGTTTCTACTAAAATCTACTTTGTAGACTTAGCTCGACCGCAAATCCTTTGTGCGAAGAATGGCCCCAATACGGACGACAGGGGGCATTGATGCTTTCCAAGGGCAAGGATCGACCGGCTTTCCGACGCAGCGCTTTCGCCGGCGGCTGCGCGGTGCTGATCGCCTCGACCCTGCTCGGCGCACTCCCGGCGTGGGCGACTGGTCGCCTCGCCTATGTGCCGGTGCTCGACGAGACGCGCGCCCCGATCGGCTGGACCGATTTCTGCACCGAGTACCCGCGCGATTGCACCGGCGGCCCGACGCAGCCGCGCGACGTCGTGCTCTCGCCGCGCGCCTGGCGCGACCTCGCGGACGTCAACAGCTGGGTCAACAACGCGGTCAAGCCGATCACCGACCTCGATCACTGGGGCGTGGTGGAGAAGTGGTCCTATCCGGACGACGGCTACGGCGACTGCGAGGACTATGTGCTGCTCAAGCGCCGCATGCTGATCGAGGCGGGCTGGCCGCGCGAGGCGCTGCTCATCACCGTGGTGCGCGACCGCAAGGACGAAGGCCATGCGGTGCTCACCGTCAAGACCGACAAGGGCGACTTCATCCTGGACAACCAAGCCGAGACCATCGTCCTGTGGTCGGACACCGGCTACCGCTTCGTGAAGCGCCAATCGCAATCCGATCCCAACGTGTGGGTATCGCTCGGCGACCCGTATGCGGCGTCCGCGACATCCGCCACCCACTGAAACGAATAAGGAGCTCCGCGTCCCCGGTCACGTCCCCACCCCTCCCCGTCCCCAGACCGGGTTCGCGCGCGGCCGCCCCTCCCCCAAGGGGCGGCCGCACCTTTTTTGCGGCGGCCGCCGACATGGCGCCGATGCCGTTCTCCGTGTGGCACAATAGCGTGCTCAGGCTGGATGAAAGCGGCCGCTCGCGAAACACCCCATTAAGCGCGAGCCGGTAAACGATCGCTCGGCATCGAGGGCATCAGGCGATGAGCAACGTGGTGGCGTTTCCAACGTCCCTGCTGGCGCCGTTTTTCGGCACCTGGATTCGCGATCCGATGTCGGTTTCGCGCAACAAGGTTGCCAAGCGGATGCTCGGCGAAGACGGCCTCAAGCGCTTGTGGCGCTGCGGCTCGATCGCCGAGTTGCGTCAGTGCCTGCAGGAGGACGCCGGACTCGCGGAGAAATATGCCGCCCTGTGCGGATCCGGCGCGGAGGGTCGGCTTGTGATCGCACGGCATCTGATGACGTGGAGCAAAAGCGCGACGCCGCTCGCGGCGGCGCGCACCGTCAGCTCCGCGATCACCCGCGTGACCGCGGAAGGCCGCATGATCATCGTGCACAATGCGCCGCGGCCGACCGTCAGCGCCCACGCGCTACGCCGCAAGGGCGAGTGGCTGCTCGTCAGCGAGCTCTACGCCGGTCGCAACGTCCTCTATTTCCCGCCTTCGCCTGTGTTTCGTTATTATCGCGCGGATCGGAATGCACCGGGCCTCGACACGCGCACGGTCTCGCTCTCAGCGCCGGATATTGCCTGAGCCGCGCACGATCGCCCGGCTGCAGACCGCGTTTGCCGCAACTTTTTCGTGGCCGCAATCCCAGCTGGCCGCGCCCAGCAGCGGCCTCAGGCTGAGCATATCGGCGAACCTCTCGATCGCGAACACCGCCTTGATCGGGCGCTCCGCTGGATCTCGCCCGAGCACCGGCGCGATCGGGTCGCGCACCCCGGCGGCGCGGCGGCACAACCGCGGCGATGACCGACGTTTCGTGCGACCACGGGCGGAGCGACGCCAATCTCTTTCGGAGAGGAATGGACAATCGATGTCACTCCTACGCAAGACCGTGGAACGTTGTGCTGCCATGTCAACGACACGGGACACACGTTGCATTCCCATGGCAGGAGAGACCGTTGTGTTGAGGCGGGCAAAGGTGACGCTATCATCTATCGTGATTGCTTTCGCCCTCATGACCGGAGGCGTGCCGCACGCGAACGCCGCCTCCAAATTGCCAGACCCGACCAATGCCGGCGTCGCCCAAAAACTTTTTCGGTTGGACTGTGGCCACTCCCTTGCAAATGACGAATCGGTGTGGACGCCCGGCGAAAACGTCGGACGCAGCATCGCGTTCTCGTCGACCTGCTGGCTTATGAAGCATGGAAACGAATGGTTGCTGTGGGACACGGGGGTTCCGCAGAGCGCGTTGAACAATCCAAAAGGGTGGTCCACTTTACCAAAATTGATCGTTTATCACCTCGACAAGACGTTGACGGACCAGCTTGCCGAAATCGGGCTGAGGCCGGGCGATATCGGCCGGGTCGCGATATCGCATACACATGGAGACCACATAGGCAACATGGGCTTGTTCCCAAACGCTGCCATCCTGATGCAGCGAGCGGAGTATGATTGGATACATTCCGCCAACGGGCCGAACGATAATGTGAACCAATTGATGGCGCTCGCGCGTTCGCTCATGGGCGCCCCGAAGAACCTTCTGCTTATCGACGGCGACACCGATGTGTTCGGCGACGGGAGCGTGGTGCTGGTGTCCACGCCGGGGCACACTCCCGGCCACCAATCGCTGCTGGTCCATCTCAAGAATTCGGGGTTCATCATCCTGTCCGGCGACGTCGTCCATTCGGAAGACAACTTCAATAGAAACACAGTGCCGACCCTCAACACGGATAAGGCAGCATCGATCGCGTCGATGGAAAGAATCAGACAGATGATCGCGGCGTACAAGGCGACGCTCTTCATCAATCACGACAAGAGGCAAACCGACACGCTCAAGCTGATCCCGGCCTTCTATGACTGAGGTTTGCCGATTGACCGAACCGGTCGCCGCTGCCCGGATGGCCGCGTCAAGCGCCGACCCGAACACACTCTGTCCGAATTGGAGACGTCCATGAGCGAAGTGCAAGTCGAGCAGAAAATCTATGAGATGCCGCCGCGCGAGGGAATTACAGTCGCGCATTTCCTCACGGTCGCCGACATCGAAAGATCGGCTCGATTCTACGCGACGGTCTTCGGAGGTCGCATCTTGAGCGGAGGCGACAGCAGCGGCGCGCCCGCATACATCGAGATCGCCAACACATGGCTCATTGTCAACGTCGGCGGCGGTCCGACCCCCGACAAGCCATCGGTAACGCTCGGCACCCTTACCGACCCGGATCGGATCAGCAGCTTCATGAACATACGCGTTGCCGATATTCAAGCATGCTATGACCTATGGCGAAGCCGGGGAGCCCAGTTCATCACGGAGCCAAAGCCCAAGTATGGCGAGACGCGCTGCTACATCCGCGATCCCGACGGTTATATTATAGAAGTTGGGCAAAGCAATCCGGGCGTTACGTACGGATAAGATGAGCCCTGAACGTGAGAAGCTCATCCATCCAAGCAGGAGGCGTCCATGAGCCAAGTACAAGTCGAGCAGAAAATCTACGAGATGCCACCGCGGGAGGGATTTACGGTCGCGCATTTTCTCACGGTCGCCGACATGGAGAGATCGGCTCGATTCTACGCGACGGTCTTCGGCGGTCGCATCTTGAGCAGAGGCGACAGCCGCGGCGCGCCCGCAGTCATCGAGATCGCAAACACATGGCTCATCGTCAGCATCGGCGGCGGCCCGACCCCCGATAAACCATCGGTAACGCTCAGCACCCTCACCGACCCGGATCGGATCAGCAGCTTCATGAACATCCGCGTTGCCGATATCCAGGCATGCTATGACCTATGGCGAAGTCGAGGGGCCACATTCATCACGGAGCCAAAGCCTAAGTATGGCGAGACGCGCTGCTACATCCGCGATCCCGATGGTTATGTTATAGAGGTCGGGCAAAGCAATCCGGGCGTTACGCACGGTTGAGGCTGGAGGCAAAAAGAGCGCAGCAGTGGATGTCCGCAAGGTTGGTCGCGCTCCGCCAGATGGCGCGCGAGTACCGGGGCGATCAGGCCGCGCACCTTGTGGCACCGTTCATCGGGTTCTTCATGGTGCCGCGCGATGACGCGGCGGCTTATTTTGCGCGGGGGGCTTCCATCTTGGCAAAGGTCCCATCGAGCTGCCGTGCCGTTTCCAGGCGAGCCGCGTCCCAGGTCTCTTTCGGTTTTCGGTAGAATGCGTTTCTGATCCCGCCGGCGACCTGCAACACCAGAATATTGTAAGCAATGTCCTCCGCCGGGACCCTGTCCTCTGCGGTCCGGAATGGCTGGACACCCACCACGGCTGCGGGTCGCGAATCTGCCGGGGCGTCGGCGGATTCAAGTTCCGTCAGCTTCGCCACCGGGCCGATGTCGAACACCCCGTTCGCCAGCTGCTCGATCGAAAAGGTCGCGATATCTTCGATGGTCGTAATTGTCTCCTCCCATGTGGGCCGTCTGGTGGTGAGCCAGACCTCCGCATAAGAAAGCGCTGCAGCCAGCGTTTGAGTGAAGTCCAGACGCCGAGCATGGATCTCGACATTCGGTGATCCAAATGAGTGCAATCCGAAGGTCCCGGCAACCTCCGCCCCGGCTGGCGGCTGGTAAGCCGACAACAGGCGAATCCAGAGGGCGACGGGAACAGTCGCACGTGCGCGAAATGCTGCAGCGAGCTTGGCAAAATGATCCGCGCGCATCAAGTTCTTGGCCGCCTCCCACCGCACACCCATGATCGGATTGAGGCTGGCGATCGCATCCACCACCATCGTCACCACGCCGGCGCGGGCGATACTCTGTGAAAGCTTGCCGCGTCCCGCTTCCATAACGAACATATGCGACTTGTGCCGCGTGACCTCCTCTGCTGCATTCTGCCAGCAGAAATTGGGTTGATTGCCTCCGTCGAATGCCCACGGCACTGCGAACCGCTGGTGGATGATAGCCATGTCGAGGCCATTGACCGACAGCAGAATTCCGCGCGCCGCCTGGGCAGGTTCACCTGTCCCGCCCCAGAACATGACGCGGGCATTCGGATAGAGCCGTTGGATCGCAGCGACGAGCTCGGCGACCCTCAAATCATTCACGCCGGCGAAAGCAAGCAGCGCCGAGAACGGAGGAGAGGTTTGGTCGGTATCCGTTACGCTCATGATGCCCTTCGCAGCAGCGGCCGAAGATTGCGCACGTCGGGAAGCGTCTCGATCGCGAACACCGCCTCGATCAGCCGCTCGGACTGCTCGCGTCCGAGCACGGGCGCGATCAGGTCGCGCGCCTTGTCGATCACCTCGGCCCGCGTCATCGGGTTCTGCACCGTACCGCGCACGGCGGCGACGCGCTCGGAGAGGTGCGTGCCGTCCGTCAAATCCACCTCGACGATCGCGACACGCGCGGGCAGCAGCCTGGCGAGGTCCTCGTCGCGCACGAGGGTCACCTTGGCGCGCTCGCGCAGCACGGCGGGATCCTGCATGCGCGCCTTGTCATGGGCGGCGCGAAAAGAGGCGGTGCGGTCGAGCAGCATCACGGCGATCATGTACTGCAGGCAGATGTCGGGGATGTCGCGGTTGTCGACGACCGCCGCGACCGTCGGGGCGAGCCGCACGGTGACGCGCGCGACCTGATCGGGCGTGAACGGCCGCTGGTGCATGATCGCGTCGAGCGCATCGAGCGGCCCCTGGATGGGCGAGCCGACCGTCCACTTCTTGATATCCGACTGCGCGATCTCGAAGCGCTCGCCGAGCTTGTCGACCAGCAGCTCGGGCCTCGCCTTCGGCGCGAAGGCGAGAAAGAAATTGTCGGGACCCGAGAAGACGTCGTCGACGCCGGTCCAGCCCGATTTCACCACCAGCGCCGCCGTGACGCCGTCGCTCGCGGGCCGCCCGGCGAAGACAAAAGCCTTCTCGATGTGGTCGACGTCGCGCCGCCACACGATGAAGCCCGCCGCCGACTGCGCCGCGTAGTCGAGCGCCCAGCGCATTTCTTTCGCATGGAGGCCCGCGATGCAGGCGGCCGCCGCCGCGGCGCCGAACGTGCCGGCGAAGCTGTGCGTGCTCAACGTGCTCGCATAGCTAAAGTCGGCGCCGCCCATGGCCATCACGACGCGCGTACCCACGTCATAGCCGAGCGTGACGGCACGCAGGAAGCGGGCGCCGTCGACGCCGAATTCCTCGGCCGATGCGAGCGCTGCCGGCACCACCGCGCAGCCGGGATGCGAGCGCGAGGCATTGTGCGAGTCGTCGGTCTCGTCCGCATGCGCGAGCACGCCGTTGGCGAGCGCGGCATCGCGCGGCGCGGCCGTGAGCGCAGTCGCAACGATCGTCGCGGCGCCGCTCGCGCCACGCGCGCGGATGTAGCGCTGCGCCGCCGCGCCGGGCTTGAGCTCGGATCCGGAGATCATCGCGGCGAGCGTGTCGAGGAGGTGGTGCTTGGCGTGCTCGGCCGCATCGGGCGGCAGCGCCCGCGTCCCGGCCGCCGCCATGAAGGCGCTGAGCACACCCATCTCGGGCCGCGCGGCCGGCGCCTGCGCGAGCGCGCGCAGCGGCGGCAGCGCGATGCCTGCCGCGGTGGTCGCCGCCGCCGCGAGAAGGTCACGTCGATTCATGCCGATTTCCATTTCGTGCGCGAGCAAGCTGAGCCTTGCTGGCCGGCGGACAATCCGGATCAGCCAGCGCGGCGCGATGCCGCGCGGCCTCACTCATGGCGTCGAAGGCGCGCCAGTCGGTCTTCGGCGGCTTCTTCGGATTGAGGCTAAATTTCGTGGTATTTCCTTTTTTCATGCGGCTCCGCTCCTCGGGCGGATATGATGCGAACGACCTCACCTCTCATCGTATAGGTGACGAAAAGCATTCGGCCGTCGACGATACCGACACCAGCATCACCCCTTGGTCGCCCCGGCGGTCAGTCCCGCAATATAATAGTCCATCAGAAAAACATAGATGATGAGCGGCGGCGCGGCGCCGAGCAGCGCGCCGGCCATGATCTGCCCCCAGTTGAACACGTCGCTCTTGACCAAGGTCGTCACCACGCCGACCGACAGCACCAGCTGGTCGGCCGAGGTCGTGAAGGCGAGCGGATAGAGGAACTGCGCCCACGCCACCGTGAACGCGAAGATGGTCGCGGCGATCAGGCCGGGCAGCGCGACGGGTATGAACACCCGCAGCAGGATCTGCCGGTAGTTGGCGCCGTCGACCAGGGCCGCCTCGTCGAGCTCCTTCGGGATCGAGGCGAAATAGCCGATCATGATCCAGGTGCAGAACGGCACCGTCAGCGTCGGATAGACCAGCAGCAGCACCCACCAGCGATTGATCAGCTCGATGCCGGTGACCTGGTTGAACACCGCGAACATCTTGAACAGCGGGATGAACAGCAGCGTCTCGGGGATCAGGTAGGTGAGGAAGATGCCGGTTGCGAGCGCCGCCGAGCCCCAGAACTTCATGCGCGAGAGCGCGAACGCCGCCGGCACCGCGATCAGCATCGTGATGGCGACGACGATGAGGGAGACGAGCGCGGAGTTGCGGAAGAAGGTGAGGTATTGCGCCGAGCCGAGCAGCGCCGTGAAGTTGCCGAGCGTCGGGTGGTAGACCCACCACGGCGCGGTCACCGCCGAGATCTCCTGGCTGGTCTTGAGCGAGGTGATCAGCATGTAGACCGGCGGCGTGAGGAAGAAGACCGCGAACACGGCGAGGAAGAAATACGACCAGCGCAGCGCCCAGCGGCGATCGCGGCTGATGCTGCCGCGCCGGGGGCGCGCACGGGCGGGGCCGGTGGCGAGCGCCGTCATGCCTCGTTACCTCGCCGGTTGATGTCGCGCAGGATGAACACCGCGATGACGGTGAGGATCGGCACCATGAACAGCGACACGGCGGCGCCGAGCGGCAGGTCGTTGCTCTGGATGCCGAGCCAGAACGCCCAGGTGGCGAACACGTGCGTGCGGTCGATCGGCCCGCCGGCCGTCAGGATCCGCACGATGTCGAAATTGGCGAAGGTGACGATGAGCGAGAACAGCGCCGTGATGGCGATGATGTTGCGCATCATCGGCAGCGTCACGTAACGCATGCGCTGCCACCAGTTGGCGCCGTCGATCTCGGCCGCCTCGTAGAGCTGCTCGGGGACCGACTTGAGCGCCGCGAGATACATGATCATGAAGAACGGCGAGCCGATCCAGACGTTGACCAGGATGACGGAAAACCGCGCCCAGTTGGCGTCGCCCAGCCACGTCACCGGCGCGATGCCGAATTGCGCGAGGATCCAGTTGAACGCGCTGTAGGAGGGATCGAACAGCCACAGCCAGGCGAGGCAGCTCATCGCCGGCGGGATCACCCACGGCACCAGCAGCATGCCGCGCCACTTGCGCTGGCTCTTGCCCGGCACGTTGTGGACGAAATGCGCGACGATGAAGCCGATCAGCGCCTTGAAGATCACCGCCGTGACGGCGAAGACGCAGGACTGGCGCACCACCATCCAGAAGGTCTCGCGCTTGAACAGGAACGTGAAGTTGCCGAGGCCGACGAAGTGCTGCATCGACTTGTTCAGCGTCGCGATATGCAGCGAGTAGAGCGCCGGATAGACGACGAGAATCGCGATCAGCAGGATCAGCGGCAGCGTCATCAGGAACGCGATGGTCGACTTGCGGCCGAATACCCCGCGGCGCGCGCGGCCGCGTTCGAGCGGCTGCCCCACCGAGCGTCGCAATGCCGTATCGACCATTGCGGCCTCCGCGCGAAAACACCGGCCGCCGCGCCCCCGCGCGACCGCCAGCGCATGTTCCGGCGAAAGCCTGCCCCGGACTTGATCCGGGGTGGACGCCGGTTCGCCGACAAGAACATGCGCCAAGTAAAGATAAACTAGAGCATGTTCCGATTCCGAAGGAACGGAACATGCTCTAGGCGATCAGGATCAGGTCCGCATGTAGCCTTCGATCTCGCTCTCGGCCCAGGCGAGCGTGTTTTCCATCGGCTCGCCCTGCATGAAGCGCACCACCATCTTGGTGTGGATCGCCTGGGTATAGACCTGCACCGCGATCCGCGGCGGCGCCGGCTGGGCCGACACCCACTGGATCTGATGGTTGTACGGGTTCGGGTAATGGAAGAGCGTGCCCTTGGGCGGCCCTTCCTCGGCCCAGACCTTGAAGGTCGTGAGCTTTTCGAACGACGGCAGGTCATAGCCGCCGCTCGCGACCACCATCGTCTCCACCGCCGCGGGCTGCGACAGGGTGCGCAGCAGGTCTTTTGCGGCCGAGGCGTTCTTGCTGAAGCTCCAGATGCCCCAGAAGTACGGCAGGAACGGTCCGAAGCGGCCGTTCGGGCCCGCCGGCATGCCGTGCGTCCACAGCTGATCGGCGACCTTCGGGGCGTCGCGCTTGGCCACCGCCCAGGCGCTCGGCGGGTTCATGATCAGCGCGCCCCTGCCGGAGACGAGGTATTTGTTGTTCGAGGCGTCATCCCAGGCGGGCGCGTCGGGCGGCAGCCACTGGCCGAGCTTCTTGTAGTACTCGAGCGCCGTCCGCACCGCGTCGGTCTTGACCGTGATGTCGCCCTTGGCGTCGACGAGGTCGGCGCCGAAGGCGTGAAAGATGATGCCCGCGGTATCGACATTGTCGGCCGTGATGCCGAGGCCGATGCCGAACGGATGGCCGCCCTTGTGGCACGCCTCGGCCGCCTTGAGCATGGCATCGAGCGTCCACGCATCGGCCTTAGGCGGGCCGCCGGCCGGATACATCGCGACCACGTCGATGCCGGCAAGCTGCTTCATCAGGTCGATGCGCGAGCACGGGCCCTTCATCTGGCTGCCGACGCTCGCCGGCACCGCGATCCAATGGCCATCGGCGCGCGCCAGGTATTCGACCGTCGGGTTGACGTTGCCGTTGGTCTTGATGAGGTCGGCCATGATGTCGTCGACCGGCACGAGCTGCTCGGCATGCGCGTGCGGCTGCCAGGTCGGGAACGCGAAGATGTCGTGGCCGGACTGCGCCTGCGCCTCGGCCGCGATCGTCAGCAGGTTCTTCTGGCCCTGCGACGTGATGTAGTCGATCCTGACCGCGACCTTGTTCTTCTCGGCCCATTCCTCGCAAATCTTGCGCGAGGCGTCGTTCGCCCCCGGGACCCAGTGGTCCCAGAAGCCGATCGACAGGGTGCCGGCGGCATGCGCGCCGCGGACATAGGGCGCCGCGACGAGCGCGGCCGATGCCAGAGCGGTTTTCGAAAGCAAGGCTCGACGCGAGATGCGCGTGCGCAGCATGGGAACCTCCCGGTTTGCGTTTCTTTCCTCTTGTCGCGTTATTTTTCGGCTTTCAGCCTGTTTTCGTCAGGCGAAACGATACACCATCGGCCAGAGCTGTCCTAGCGCGATCCGCCGCGACAAGACGCGCAACCAGTCAGAACCTGACGGCCACCACCTCAGCAGGTTCATCCGGTCGCGCTCGATTGACGCGCGCGCTGTTGACGCTTGCGCGGCACCGCCCGCCTGGACTATTGTGAGTGCACGGGGACATGCAGACTCCCCGCCAGACGGTGTCCGTCCAAGCTCTGCGCAACACTCGACTCGTCGAGGAGATTGCGCATGGACGGAATCCAGGCCTCCATTTCACCCCATGATCTCTACGCCCGTCTCGGCACTGCCGCGGCGCCGATCCTCATTGACGTCCGGCGTGCGCCCGCTTTGACGCCGGCGCAGACGCTCATTGCGTCCGCGCTCGCGCGTTCTCCCGAGGACGTCGAGCGCTGGCGCAGCGAGCTGCCGCGCGATCGAGCGGCGGTCGTCTACTGCGTGCACGGGCATGAGGTCAGCCAGAACGCCGCCGCGGCGTTGCGCGCGGCCGGTTTCGACGCGCGCTATCTCGAAGGCGGCATCGAGGCCTGGGAGGCCGCGAAGCTGCCGACGCGCCGCAAGATCGGCACGACGCCGGGCAAATGGGTCACGCGCGAGCGTCCGAAGATCGATCGCATCGCCTGCCCGTGGCTGATCAAGCGCTTCGTCGATCCCGCCGCGGAATTCATTTACGTCCCGGCGCACGAGGTGCTCGCGGTCGCGAACGCGACCGGCGCCACCCCCTACGACATCGACGGCGTCGCGTTCACCCACGAGGGCGAGCGCTGCTCGTTCGACACCATCCTGCGCATCTACGACATCCACGATCCGGCGCTCGACCGCCTGGCCCTGATCGTGCGCGGCGCCGACACTTCGCGCCACGATCTCGCGCCGCAATGCGGCGGCCTGTTCGCCATCTCGCTCGGCCTCTCGGCGAACTTCCCGAACGACCACGCGATGCTGGCGCACGGCATGACGATCTACGACGCGCTCTACGCCTGGTGCCGCAGCCTGCAGGCCGAGACGCACAACTGGCCCGCCAGGGCCGCGTAGCCATGCGCGCCGCGATCGAGATTCGATCGGCGCAGCCGCCGCGTTCGCGGCGCCGCGCGATCATCGTCACACGGGGGACCAACCGGGCCGTCGGCCCAAGCCAGGAGATCCGCGAATGACTGACGGAATCGAACGACGCAACGTGATCCAGGGGGCCGGTCTCGTCGCCGGCGCCGCCGCGACCGCGATGCTGCTCACCCCATCGGCGCTTGCCCAAACCGCTCCCGCAGGAGGGGCCAAATCCATGCCGTATCAGCCCAAGCCCCTGTCGCTTGATCCCAAATCGATCAAGGGCATCTCGGAAAAAGTGATCACCAGCCATTACGAGAACAACTATGTCGGCGCCGTGAAGCGGTTGAACGCGATCGGCACGCAGCTCGCCGAGCTCGAGCTCGCCAAGGCGCCGGTCTTCGTCATCAACGGGCTCAAGCGCGAGGAGCTGATCGCGATGAACTCGATGATCCTGCACGAGATCTACTTCGACAACCTCGGCGGCGGCGGCGCGCCGAGCGGCGCGCTCAAGGACGCCATCGCGCGCGACTTCGGCAGCGTCGAGCGCTGGCGCACCGAGTTCGCCGCCATGGGCAAGGCCGAGGGCGGCGGCTCCGGCTGGGTGATCCTGTCCTACTCGCCGCGCGACAAGCGGCTGGTGAACC
>DATBZM010000192.1:0-9141 GCA_036513175.1 Xanthobacteraceae bacterium
CGCTTTCGAATAGCGCCCATTCTCGTGCTGGCCGACCCACAGGTAGAACGTGTTGCCGGTCATGAACGGCTCGACCCGGCGGAAGCCGGGCGAGCGGCGGTTGTCGAGCGGCAGGTCGCAGTTGTCGATGTCGGGCACGAAATTGGTCCGCCGCATCGCCAGCCCACGCACCGGATCGGGCTCGATGTCATCCTTGTACTTGTAGAAGTCGTCAGCGCCCGAGAAGCGGTCGCGGAACTGGTAGGGGCAGTCGAAGATCGCGCCGACATTGTTGATGAGGTTCATCAGGTTCGGCGCGGTCGTGCCGCCGAGCAGCAAGGCCGGCGCCGAGCTCGCATTGACGATGCGGTGCCAGGCGTTGACGGGAATCGAAAAGAGCGAGCCCTTCTGCCACTCGAACACGTGGCGCTTCGAGTCCTTGTCGAGCCACACCTCGGTGGTGCCGCGGCCCTCGACCACGTAGTAGATCTCCTCGTAGATGTGCTTCTCGGGGTTGAGCGCGCCGGCGCCCGGCACCTCGACGACGTAGCTGCCCCATTTTCCTTCGGTGCCGTGCAGCTGGATGTAGGTGCCGCGCCCGCCCAGCCGCTTCCATGGCGCGAGCGGCAGGTTCTGCACTTTGCTCACGCCGATGTCGCGGAAGACCGGGATGCCTTCCGATTCCATGAACAGGTCGTAGGGCGTCTTCGGTCGGCCGAACTTGCCGAAGCCGGCGCGCTTGCCGGCGGTGGGCTCGTGCCAGTGGCTGCCCGGAACGTCATGCATGGGATCTTCTCCTTACTTTGGTGTCTTGTAGCACAGTTGTGGTCAGGCCTTCGCCTTGAGCATCTCGCCGAGCGGCCGCGCCGGATCGGCGAGCGCGGCCGGATCGACCGGAATGCGCCGCTCGATCAGCCGGCGCACCGTCGCGATGTCGCGTTGCGAATTGATGCCGAGCGCCGCGGTGATGCGGCTGCCGTCGGTCTCGAAGCCGAGCATGCTCTTTCCCGCGAGCTGGCGGCGCACGCGCGGCGCGTTCGGCGCGGGCCAGCCGAGGCCCTGGATATAGAGATCGTATTGCTCGGACCAGAACGACGGCACGCTGCGATAGATATCTCTCCCGTCGGCCGCGTTGCGGCCCGCGACCGTGCCCTGATCCTGCGCGTGGCGCCAGTCTTCGAGCCGCACCGGCCCGTGCGGCCCGGGAAAGCGCACCACGTCGCCCGCCGCAAAGATCGCCGGGTGGGAGGTGCGGCAATATTCGTCGACCACGATGCCGTTGTCGCAGCGGATGCCAGCAGCCGCCGCGACGCGGTCGTCCGGCGTCGCGCCGATGCCCACCACCACGATGTCGGCGGTGAGCGTCTCGCCGTCGCCGGTCTCGATGGCGATGCGGCCGTCGGGTGCGACCGCGGCACCCGCAACCGCGGTGCCGACGCGAAGATCGACGCCGCGCCGGCGATGCTCCGCCGCGATGCGCTCGCCGGTCTCCTCGTCGCACACGCGGGCGAGGATCCGCGGCAGCGCCTCGATCACGGTGACGCGCACGCCGAGCGCCGCCGCCGACGCCGCGACCTCGAGCCCGATCAGTCCGCCACCGACGACGGCGAGATGCTGCGATGGCGCGAGCTCGGCCGCGAGCGCGCGGGCCTGCGCCTCGGTGCGCAGATAGTGCACGCGCGGCATGCCGAGCGGCAGCGGCGCGACCTCGCGCACGAACGAGCCGGTTGCGAACACCAGCGCGTCATAGGTGATGCGGCTGCCGTCGGCGAGCGCCACCGCGCGCGCGGCACGGTCGATCGCCGTGCAGGTCGCATTGAGCCTGAGGGCCACGCCGTGGCCGGCAAGCCCTTGCGCGCCGGCGATCGGCGCATCGTGCGGCGCGGCCTTGCCGAGGAGCACGGCCTTCGACAGCGGCGGCTTCTCGTAGGGCTCGCACGCCTCGTCGCTGAGCAGCGTGACAGCGGCAGCGGGATCCTGCTTCTTGGCGCCGATCGCCGCAAACACGCCGGCCGGGCCGCCGCCGATCACCACGATCCTGCGCGCTTCGCTCATCGGGTGCTCGTCTGCGATATTGTGGCGCCGCAGCGCATTTGACATGGTAGGCGCGGACGGCGCACGGAGTCGCGATGGACAGCAGGCCGGGCAGGGCGAAGGAAGCAGGCGAGCGTCGGCTCTCCTCGGTCGCGACCGCGATCGAGCTGCTCAAGGCTTTTTCCGAGGACGAGGTCGAGATCGGCATCAGCGCGTTGGCGAAACGGCTCGGTGTCGCCAAAAGCACGGCGCATCGCCTGGCGACCACGCTCGTCTCCGAGAACCTGCTCGAGCAGGATCGCGCCACCGGAAAGTATCGGCTCGGCATCGCGCTGTTTCGTCTCGGCACGCTGGTACGCCGGCGCATGAACGTGTCCGAGGTCGCGCGGCCGCATCTCTTTTCGCTGCGCCAGACGACCAACGAGACCGTGCATCTCGCGATCCTCGACGGCACCGAGATCATGTACGTGTATTTCCTCGAGAGCACGCAGGCGATCCGCATGCGCTCCGATCTCGGCCTGCGCAAGCCCGCGCACTGCACGGCCGAGGGGCAGGCGATTCTCGCGTTCCGGCCGCCCGAGGTCGTGCAGGCGGTGATCGAAAAAGGACTGCATGCGCGCACGCTGCAGACCATCACGGATCCGGACAAATTGCTGAGGGCGCTCGATGCCGTGCGCCAGAAGGGCTGCGCGGTCGAGGACGAGGAGAGCGAAATCGGCGTGCGCTGCATCGCGGCGCCGATCCGCAACGACGCAGGCGAGGTCGTCGCCGCGGTCGGCGTCGCCGGGCCGGTGAGCCGGCTGTCGAAGAAGGCGCTGACCGCGTTCATGCCGCATGTGATCGCAACTGCGCAAGCCATCTCGGCGAGCTTGGGGCATCGTCAGTAGTTGACGCGTAGCCCGGATGGAGCCCTCGGGTCTTGCCTTCGGCAAGCCCAAGGATGAACTCAGCGCAATCCGGGACCGGCGCCGCAGACCGCGAGGCCGTCCCCGCATTTCGCTTCCGCCTACGCGCTGCGCGCTACGGCGGACTCCAACCCGTCCGTAGCTCGCGAAGCGAGCGAAGGCGGGTCGCTCCATGCGGGCTACGCGCCTCATGCGGGCTATGCCCGCAACGCCGTCAGCATGTCCTCGATGTAGTCGTCGGCGCTCGCGATCACGAGCATCAGCGACCACGGGCGAAGCTGCGCCAGCGTCTTCGCCAGCGCCTCGTCGGAGACGCCGGCGCCGCCGACGATCAGGCCCGTGGTGTTGACGCGCCTGGCGCTGCAGGCCTCGCCGATGATCGCGGCCGCGGATGCGTTCTCGCCCGCGCTCGCCACCATCACGACGAGATCGGCCGAGCCGACCTCGTCCATCAGGTCCTTGGTGCGGCCCGCGATGTCGCTCAGCCAGCCGGTCATCGAGAAGCTTGCCGAGGGCTGCGGCGCGCCCGCGAAGGCCGAGGCGGTGAAGAAGCTCGCCCGGTTCCAGGTCGCCTGGGCGAGCCGCTTGACCAGGCGCTCGCTGGCCCGGTCGAGCGCGATGATCTTGACGGCGCGCGGCTTCGAGTTGGGCGCGTCGATGCGGAAGCGCGCTTCCGCCGCCGATGCCATCCGTGCGCTTTCGCTCGGCATGCTCACACCGACGCCGGCGCGACGCCGGGTTTCGCGATCAGCGCTTCTTTCGCGCCTTCCTTGTAGGGCACGTCCGGCGGTAGCACGATCGCGACCGAGCGGATCTTCTGGTGCTCCGGATCGACGCCGGGCGGCGTGATGCCTTTCTCGACCAGCGCCTTGGCGGCGCGTATCAGGCGGTGGCGCGCCATGATGATGCCGTTGTCGGTCGAGACCAGGTTCTCCTTGGTGCGGTCGACGATCGGCCCCATGCTCTCCTGCAGCGACGCGTCCTGCATGGCGATGCCCGCGATGCCGCTGAAGTAGCGGCCTTCCTTCTGCGCCTTGCGGTCCATCTTGTAGTCGTTGTCCTTGTTGGCGGCCGGCCGGAAGCTGCCCGGCACGTAGGTCACGTGGATGCCCTTGCCGTCGCGCATCGCCTGCACCTCGGCGGCGGTGAGCTCGCGGATCGGGTGATAGTCGAAGCTCCAGGTCCAGCAGTTGCCGTCGTCGATCGGCACCCAGAAATGGCCGTGCACTGAGTGGTTGCCGCGCGGCGCGATCATCGTGAACGCCGGCATCACCCACGGCGTGATGCGCCAGTAGTAGTGGCCGTTCTCGGCGTTGCGCCGCGCGCCGATGTAGAGCCCGCCAGGGCTCTCCACCACCTCGAACACCGGGCGGGCGTCGCCGAGATTGTACTGGTTGCCCTTGGCGCCCTTGAAAAGGGGATCGTTGTGCAGGTCGCCGCGGTGGAGGAACGAGACGTGGCTCGAATCGATGCCGCCTTCCATCGCCTGCAGCCAGTTCGACTCCTGCACGCGCTTGCTGACGAAACGCTGCTTCTCCGGCACCGTCGCGAACTCGTAGGCAGGCTCCGGCGGGCGCTTGTCGGGCGGGCCCATATAGGCCCACAGCACGCCGCCCTTCTCGATCAGCGGATAGGATTTGAGCTTGATCTTGCCGCAGTAGCCGCTCTCGGCCGGCTCCGACGGCACGTCGATGCACTGCCCGGTCACGTCGTATTTCCAGCCGTGGTACGGGCAGCGCAGGCCCGACTCCTCGTTGCGGCCGAACCACAGAGAGACGCCGCGGTGGGCGCAGAACTCGTCGATCAGGCCCAGTCGTCCCTCGCTGTCGCGAAAGGCGAGCAGGCGCTCGGACAGGACCTTCACCCGCACCGGCGGGCACTCGTTCTCCGGCAACTCCTCGGCCAGCAGCACCGGCTGCCAGGAGCGGCGAAAGAGCTCGCCCATCGGCGTGCCGGGGCCGGTTTGCGACAGCAGGTCGTTCTGTTCCTTGCGCAGCATGGTGGCCTCGTCGGGTCGTTCGGGCGCGTCGCGCGCTTGCGTCGTTTGTGGCAGCCGGCAATTAATATAGCGCGGCTGCGGCGCGCGGGTGGTGTTCCTTTATACGGAACGCTGTTCCGCTGTCGCAAAACACGCTACACAGCGCGCGGTAAGCCGTCAATTGACGACGACACAGAAGAAGCGAATCGGGAAGGCATGGCGGAAAAAGTGGAACTGTGCGCGACCGGCGACGTGGCCGAAGGCGGCGCGCTCAAGGTCGAGACGCACGGGCTCGCGCTTGCGGTATTCAATGTCGACGGCGCGTTCTATGTGATGGACGACAACTGCACGCACGGACCGGGCTCGCTGTCGGAAGGCTACATCGAGGGCGACGTGGTCGAGTGCAATTTCCACAACGGCCAGTTCAACATCCGCACCGGCGCCGTCGTCTCGCCGCCGTGCATGATTCCGATGAAGACCTATCCGGCGAGCGTCGAGAGCGGCAAGGTCGTCATCGAGATCTGAAAAGCGTCTTCAGGAGCATCCCCAATGACCGCAGTGATCAAGAATGCCCTCGTGTCGGACGAGATGGCGAAAAAATTCGCCACCGAGAAGGAGACGCCCTATACGCGCTTCATCCGCGGCGAAGGCCTCGACATCGTCGGCGCGCACTACGTGCCGAGCCTGCACACCGTCGAGCTGAAACCCTGGGCGCGGCGCGGTGGCAATTTCGTCTTCATCAACCACGAGGCCTCGCGCACCTCGAACGATTGCTACGTGTGCGAAATCCCCCCCGGCAAGAAGCTCAGCCCCCACCGGCAGCTGTTCGAGGAGATGATCCTGGTGCTCGACGGCCGCGGCTCGACCACGGTGTGGAACGACGCCGGCCACCGCATCACCTTCGAGTGGAAGGCCGGCGCTTTATTTGCGATCCCCCTCAACGCCTGGCACCAGCACTTCAACGGCTCCGGCAAGGAGCCGGCGCGCTACGTCGCCGTGACCAACGGCCCGCCGGTGATCAACCTCTACGAGGACATCGATTTCGTCTTCAACAGCACGCACGACTTCAAGGGCCGCTTCAACGGCGAGCCCGACTATTTCAGCGCCAAGGGCGAGCAGAAGGGCTTGTTGCTGCAGACCAACTTCGTCGCCGACGCCGTCAACCTGCCGCTGATCAGCGCCAAGGAGCGCGGCGCCGGCGGCGGCCACATCCGCTTCAACATGGCCAAGGGCTCGATGAACAGCCACATCTCCCAGTTCCCGATCGGCACCTACAAGAAGGGCCACTGCCACGGGCCGGGCGCGCACGTGATCATCCTCAACGGCGAGGGTTACTCATTGATGTGGCCGGAAGGCGAGGCGCCGCGCCGCTACGACTGGCACGTCGGCAGCATGATCGTGCCGCCCAACATGTGGCTGCACCAGCACTTCAACACCGGCACCACGCCGGCGCGCTATCTCGCCTTCAAGCACGAGGTGGTGTCGATCCGCAACGGCCAGGGCGTGCCCAAGGCCTGGATCAGCCGCCGCATCGGCGGCGACCAGATCGACTACGTCGACGAGAAGCCGGAGATCCGGACCATGTTCGCCGACGAGCTGGCGAAGAACGGCCTGACGCCGAAGATGGACACGGCCTATCAGGCGGAGCTGGCGGAGTTGCCCGCGAAGGTGGCGTGAATCGCGATGTGCAGCGAGCAACAGCACGACCCAGATCCGGATATCGATCGGATTTGGGCCAACGAGGGTGAACGCCGCCTCGATGCGTATCTCAGAGGCGAAGCAACTTCACGCAACGCGCGGGATGTGCTCGCCAAGCTTCTGAACCGTGACCAATCTGGCTTGCCGAGGGTGAGCCCGTAGGGTGCGCAAAGCGAAGCGTGCGCACCGTCACGTGGGCACGGAGCGCTCCGCGCCTTTGCCCACCCTACGCGATCGTTCAGACCGCGCCGGCCAGCATCGCGACACCGATCATCGCCGCGACGCTGCCGGCGACTCGCACGAGGTTGCGGCCATAGACGCCCTGGATGCGCCCGACCGCGAGGCCGATGCCGACGCCCAGCCCATGCAGCAGCGCAGTCGCGGTGACGAATCCGAGGCCATACAGCAGGCCCGACGCATTATCCGGCGTCTCGACGCCATGCGCGTAGCCGTGGAACACCGCGAAGAACCCGACCATCGCCATCGCGGCCGCGAGCGGCATCGAGACGCGCAGCGCGATCACGCCGCCGAGCGCGACGATCGAGAGCGCAATGCCGGTCTCGGTCAGCGGCAGCGCGATCCCGCTCATGCCCGCAAGGCCGGCGGCCGCCATCACGGTGACGAAGCTCGCCGGCACCGCCCACAGCGCGCGTCCGCCGAGCTGCGCCGCGAACAGGCCGACCGCCACCATGGCGAGGATATGATCGAGGCCGGTCAGCGGATGCAGGACGCCGTCGGCAAAGTCATGGGTGTGCCCCGGCAGGCCCGGATGGGCGAGCGCGAGGGTCGGCACGAGGACGAGGGCGGTGGTAAGCAGGGCGCGGCGCATGGCGGGCCTCCGGGATGACGGCGACGAGTAAGACAGATGATGAATAAGTGCATACCCCATGCTAAGGCAAGCCCCTCGTTCGTGGAGGCAATCGCATCTGCGTCTTCCCCTCTCCCCGAAGGGGAGAGGGTGGCGAGCAAAGCGAGCCGGGTGAGGGGCGCTCGGTGTTTCATTTCTGGCTCCGAGAGCCCCTCAC
This sequence comes from Xanthobacteraceae bacterium, assembly GCA_036513175.1. Classification (GTDB taxonomy): domain Bacteria; phylum Pseudomonadota; class Alphaproteobacteria; order Rhizobiales; family Xanthobacteraceae; genus JAVDCA01. The sequence goes on from DATBZM010000192.1 coordinate 7,620, forward strand.
CCCAGCCCTCTCCCCTTCGGGGCGAGGGAGCGCAGGCGCTGTGCTCACCTCACATGCGATTGCCCACGTCATTGACGGAGACTTGCTGATGCCCGGCTCGGACGAGCCCAAGAAGGATTCGACCAAAGATCCGGCCCAGCCGGCTCACACGCTCGCCGACCACAGTCTCGGCATCGATCTCGCGCATACCCATGACGGCTATGCGGACCACGATCACGATTTTCCCGACGAGCTGCCGCTCGAGGAGAACCCGATCTGGATTGCCGACCACGTCTCGCTGATGACGGTCGGCATCGATATCGGCTCGTCCGGCACCCAGGTGATCTTCTCGCGCGTCAACCTGCGCCGGCTCGGCGAGGAGCTCACCAGCCGCTATTACGTGGTGTCGCGCGAGACGCTGTTTCAGTCAGCCGTGGCGCTCACCCCCTATGCGAGCGAGGAGCGCATCGACGAGCGTGGGCTCGGCGAGATCATCGACGACGCCTACGCGGCGGCGCGCATCGGGCCGGACGAGATCGACACTGGCGTCGTGATCCTCACCGGCGAGGCGCTGCGGCGCGAGAACGCGCAGGCGATCGCGGCGCTGATCGCCGAGAAGGGCGGCGACTTCGTCTGCGCCACCGCCGGCCACCATATGGAGTCGATGCTCGCCGCCTACGGCTCGGGCGCCGCGCGGGTGTCGAGCGACGAGGACAAGCGCATCCTCAACATCGACATCGGTGGCGGCACCACCAAGCTCGCGGTGGTCGAGAACGGGAAGGTGGTCGCGACCGCGGCCGTGCATGTCGGCGGCCGCCTGCAGGTCGTCGACACGGGCGGGACGATCACCCGGCTCGACCCGGCCGGCAAGCACCACGCGAAGCGCGCTGGGTTCGCATGGAACCGGGGCGATCGCGTCGCCGACGCCGATATGGACAAGGTCGCGGCCACGATGGCCGACGCGCTGGTCGCCGCCGTCACGGCAAGCCCGCTGCCGCACGACATCGCGCATCTTTATCTGACCGAGCGAATCGCCGATCTCGGGCGCATCGACGGCGTGATGTTCTCCGGTGGCGTCGCCGAATACGTCTACGGCCGCGAGGCGCGCGATTTCGGCGATATGGGCCGCCGGCTCGGCTGCGCGCTGCGGGCGCGGATCGATCGCGGCGACCTCCCGTGGCCGCTGCTCTCGGCCGGAGAATGCATCCGCGCGACCGCGCTGGGCGCCTCCGAGTACAGCGTGCAGCTCTCCGGCAACACGAGCTACATCTCGACGCCCGGCGCGCTGCTGCCGCGCCGCAATCTGCAGGTGCTGCAGCCACCCTATGTCTGCGCCGAGACGATCGATCCCGAAGCGGTCGCGCAGGCGATCCGCAGCCATATGGTCGCGTTCGACGTCGAGGACGCGCGCGAGATCGCGCTCGCCTTCCGCTGGCAGGGCGCGCCGGCCTATGAGCGGCTCGCGGCGTTCGCCGAGGGCATCCGGCGCGGGCTCAGCGACCGCATCGCACGGCGCCAGGCGATCTACGTCATGCTCGACGGC
>DATBZM010000193.1:0-23019 GCA_036513175.1 Xanthobacteraceae bacterium
TAAGCTCTCGTGTCCCGGACAAGCGACCGCGCCGCGGTCGCGCCGATCCGGGACCCAGGGGCAACAACCTAGCCGCCCCAATTTCAATATTGTGCATCGCGCTTTTTTCGCTGGGTCCCGGATCGCGTTCCGCGTGTTCTACGGGCATGATCCTTTCCGAAAACCGGTGGCCACTTTTCGGGATCATGCCTAACCCCTCGCTCGACGCGTCCGGGACACGATGACTCCCTCGCATTTCACCCTGCGCCGCTACGCCGAGGCCGACGAGGACGCGGCGGTCGAGCTGTGGCGGCGCACCTGGCAGCGCGCCTATCCGCATCTCGATTTTGCCACCCGCGTGGATTGGTGGCGGGCGCGCTGGCGCGACGAGCTCGTGCCCTGCGCCGTCATCACCGTCGCGGAGAGCGACGGCGCGATGCGCGGCTTCGTGACGGTCGATCCGGCGACCGGCTATCTCGACCAGATCGTGGTCGCGCCCGAAGCCTGGGGCTCGCCGCTTGCGAGCGCGCTCATCGACGAGGCGAAGCGCATCGCCCCGCGCGGCCTCGATCTTCTCGTCAACCAGGACAACGCCCGCGCCATCCGCTTCTACGCGAAGCACGGGTTCGTCATCACCGGCGCCGACGCGAACCCGCGGTCGGGCGCACCGCTGCACAGAATGAGCTGGAGGCCGTAGCCCGGATGAGCGAAGCGGAATGCGGGGCCAGGCGTTCGAGCTGATAGACCAGATCCCGCATTACGGCGCTGTGCGCCTCCATGCGGGCTACAGCCTATGTCCCCTGAAACTGCAGCTTGGCCAGCCGCGCGTAGAGCCCGCCGGCGGCGGCCAGCTTCTCGTGCGTGCCCTCCTCGACGATACGGCCGTGGTCCATCACCAGAATGCGATCGCACTCGAGCACGGTCGCCAGCCGATGCGCGATCACGATCGTGGTGCGGCCAGCCATCAGGCGCGCGAGCGCGGACTGCACCGCCGTCTCGCTCTCGGCGTCGAGCGAGGAGGTCGCCTCGTCGAGCAAGAGGAGCGGCGCCGCGCGCAGGATCGCGCGCGCGATCGCGAGGCGCTGGCGCTGGCCGCCCGAAAGCGTCACGCCGCGCTCGCCGATCATGGTGTCGAAACCCTGCGGCAGGCGCCGGATGAACTCGGCGGCGGCCGCCTGCTCCGCCGCGTGCGCGACGTCGGCCTCGCTCGCGTCCGTGCGGCCGAAGCGGATGTTGTCGGCGATGGTGGCGGCGAAGATCGCGACGTCCTGCGGCACCAGCGCGATGCGCGCGCGCAGCTCGTGCGGATCGGCGGCGCCGACCCGCACGCCGTCGAACGTGACGGCGCCGGCGGCCGGATCGTAGAAGCGCAGCAGCAGGTGGAAGACCGTGCTCTTGCCCGCGCCCGAGGGCCCGACGATGGCAACGCGCTCGCCCGCCCGCACCGCGAACGAAATGCCGTCGAGCACGAACGCCTGCGGCCGCGTCGGATAGGCGAAGCGCACATGGTCGAAGGCGACCTCGCCGCGCGGCGGCGACGGCAGCGGCAGCGGCGTGGCCGGCGCCTGGATGGCCGGCACCACCGCGAGCAGCTCGCCGAGCCGTTCGGCCGAGCCGGCGGCCTGCGAGATTTCGCCCCACACCTCGCTGAGCTGGCCGAGACCGGAGGCCGCAAAGACGGCGAACAGCACGAACTGGCTCAGCGTCCCGGCCGTCACCCGGCCGGCCAGCACGTCCTTGGCGCCGACCCACAGGATGACGACGACGCTCGCGGAGGCGAGAAAGATGATGATCGCGGTGAGGATCGCGCGCGCCCGCGTGGAATTGATGGCCGCCTGGTAGGCGCGCTCGACCGCGGCGGCAAAGCGCGTGTCGGCGAGCCGCTCGTTGGTGAAGGCCTGCAGGGTGCGCACCGCGCCGATGAGCTCGGCCGCGTAGGCGGAGGCGTCGGCGAGCGTGTCCTGCGCGGTGCGCGAGCGCCGGCGCACCAGCCGGCCGAACGCGACCAGCGGCAGGACGATCACCGGGATCGCAAAAAACACGAAGAGGGAGAGGCGCGGGCTCGTCACCACCATCATGGCGGCCGAGCCGAAGAACAGCACGATGTTGCGCAGCGCGACCGACACCGAGGAGCCGACCGCGGACTTGATCTGGGTGGTGTCGGCGGTGAGGCGCGAGATCAGCTCGCCCGACTTCGCGGTATCGTAGAAATCGGCCGAGAGCTGGGTGAGGCGGTCGAACACCGCCCGGCGCACATCGGCAACCACCCGCTCGCCGATCGTCGTCACGAGGTAGTAGCGCGACGCACTTGCGAGGGCGAGCACGGCGACCACGGCGATCATCACGGCGAAATACTGGTCGATCAGCCCGACCCGCTCGGCCGAGAAGCCCTGATCGATCATGCGGCGCACCGCGATCGGCACCGCGAGCGTCGCCAGCGAGGCGACCACCAGCGCGACGAGCGCGAGCGCGGCGCGGCCCTTGTAGCGCGCCATGAACGGCATGAGGCCCATGAGCGGACGCAACTTGCCGCGCGGCGCTGCCGGCGCAGCGGCGGCCGCGTCCGTGGGAGCGGCCCGCACGGCGGCAATTGCGTCGGTTGCGGTCACGTCATTCATCGAACTTGCTGTTCTTCATGCCGTTCGCGGCGTGTCCGGGGGTGGCGGGAGAATGCGCCGCCCACGGCGCCAAAACAATCGGCAGATTGGCCGCCACCTTGTTTCGGCCAGGGCCCTGATGTATACGACCGCGACTTCCGCCCGTTTCGAACCAAACTGCCCGGCGCACAAGAGCGTCAATGAGCGTCAGCCATGAAAGCCGATACACATCCCGATTATCATACCGTCAAGATCATCATGACCGACGGCACCGAGTTCACCACTCGCACCACCTGGGGCAAGGAGGGGGACACGATGCACCTCGACATCGACCCCAAGTCGCATCCGGCCTGGACCGGCGGCAGCCAGCAGTTGGTCGACCGCGGCGGCCGTCTCTCCCGCTTCCAGAAGAAGTTCTCCGGCCTCGGCATCAAGAAGTAGGCCGCCTGCGCGGCCGGCATACAAGAAAAAGCCCCCGCTCGGCGGGGGCTTTTTTGATTGGGCTGGCGTCATGGCCGGGCTTGGCCGGGCCTGTCCCGGCCATCCACGTCTTCCTTGCCACTCGCGAAGACGTGGATGCCCCGGCACATAGGTGTGCGAAGCGACGCCGTTCTTCGCACGGCAAGGGCCGGGCATGAGGTGGAAACGCTTCAGTGCTCGTTGCGCTCGAAGGCCGCGCGTAGCAGCCCCATCTGGCGATCGATCGGATTGACCCCCGTGATCGGCTCGTCTGGCGCGTGGATGGTGGCATCGAGCCGGCGCACGTCGTCGTGCAGCTTCTGGGCACGCTCGATCAGCACGCGCAGCTTCTCGGGCAGGGCCTTGACGGCGTTCGGATCGATCGGCTCGCCGGCCGCGAGCTTGACCTTGGTCTTTTCCTTGTTCGCCTGGGCGAGCGACATCTCGCCTTCGTTGACGGCGCGATGCAGCAGCAGCCAGGAGGCAAGCTGCATCAGCCGCGTCGTGAGCCGCATGCTCTCGGTCGCATAGGAGAGCGCGGCGCCGCGCTCGAGCCGTTTGGAGTCCTTGCGACCGGGGCCGTCGAGATAGGACGCGGTCTCCTCGACGAGCTTCATGCCGTCACGAAAGAGCGCCGAAAACGACTGCGACGCCGCGAGCCGCGCACCGAACGATACCGGCTGCTCGTCGACCAGTTTCTCTGCCATTTGGCCTCACGCCCCACCCGGAAGCAGCCATATGAGCCCGCCATTCCCGACCTGTCCAGCATCGGTTACGAAAAGGTAAAGATATGGTTGCCAAGCTTCGGGCTGCTCCAAAACGAGACAGCCGCGGCCGCCTGCAGCCAAAAAAAGAGCCGCCGTTGCCGGCGGCTCGAAGTGATAACAGGGAGGCGTCAAACAGAGTGGACAGGAGCCACTCGGTGTCCAGAAGATGGACAACCCCAGTAATGAAGGAGAAAGCTTAATCGAAGGTTAAGATTAAGAGTACGATGGCACCGATTTTATTGAGGAATTGGGCTGCAACCGACGCCCGACCGCGGGACGGGCGCCAACGAGCAGCCAATGCGTACCCGACTACTTCTTGAAGAATTGATCAGCGGCCGAACGCGAGACCTGCTTCTTCGCCCGTTCCTGATCGAGCCGGGCGATCTCCTCCTTGAGCAGCGTGATCCGGTCCGCCAGTTCCTGGACCGACAGCAGCGTCAGATCCTGCCCGATCTCGTGGGTGATCTTCTTCTTCGGCCGGTCGTCTTCATCGATGGCTGGCATCGTCTGTCTCCGGCGCAAAGATAGCGAGCGTTGGCACGGTTGTCACACGCGGCTACCGCGACTAGAGCTTCTTTGCCGGCTCGAGCCCCGACTCGGGGGAATTCACATAGTCGCGCAGGTGCTTGACGAATTCGTCGACCACCGGACTCAAGGTCCGGTTCTTCAAGGTCGCGGCGACGACCGGCCAGGTGCGCGGCGGCGGCGGCAGGTCAATCGGCAGGATCGCGACCGGATAGCGATCGCCGTTGATCCCCAGCACCGAGCGCGGAACGACGGTGAGGAAGCGGCTGCCCGCCAGCAGGCCGACGCGCAAGTGGATCGAGAAGGTCGACAGCCTGACCTTGGGTGGGGGCAGGCCGGCGTCGCGATAGGCTTGCGCAACCATCATGTAATTCCACGAGTCGGCCGGCAGCAGAATCCACGGCTCGTCGACCAGCTCGCGGATCTCGATCTTGCCGCGGCCTGCCCACCGGCTGTCGAGCCCGGCCGCGATCGCGACCTCGTCGTTGAACAGCGCCTCGATGTTGAGATCGTCGGCTTCCCTGCCGAGCGGCCGCGGCAGGCGCTCGATCACGAGATCGATGCGCCGCTCGCGCAGCTCCGGCCAATGGGCGGCCGGCGACTCGTTCACCGACAAGGTGACGTTGGGGTAGTGCTCGCAGAAGCGCCGGATCACCGTCGGCAGGACCGAGGCGGCAAACGACTCCGGACAGCCGATGCGCAGCTCGCCGACCTGCTTGTCGCCGAGAAACTCGATCTGCTTGATGCATTGCCGCAGCTCGTCGAACGCCGCGGTGCCGCCCTTGAGCAGCGCGCGCCCGTACATGGTCGCTTCGACCCCGTGCGGGCTGCGGTCGAGCAGCCGCACGCCGAGCACCTGCTCGAGATCGGCGATCACCTCCGAGACCGCCGGCTGCGACACGCCGAGCGCGGCCGCCGCCTTGGCCATGCTCCCGCACTGCACGACGGTAAAGAACACATGCAGGTCGCGCAGCCGCAAGCGGCGGCCGATCTGGCTTTCCCAGTCGATCTTTCGAGCCATCGTTGAGCGAAGGATTCCGGGCGCGGGCGGGACGGGGTCCGTGCGGGGAGACCATAGCGCATCTCGATCGCTGCGAGCATCAAATCGCGGCCGCGGCGGGCCCGCCGCATGTGGCGTTAACCATTGAAATTCTTGCGCTTATCGTTCCCGCCGGGTAGTTCAATTGGGGGAACGTCGAATGACCCGGCGCAGGGTTGCGGCCGGATTGCGGCACCAGCCGCGAAATCGGCACAAAGTGAATGGATTGCTTGGGCCCGCGACATCCGGCGGGGGTGTGTGCCGAGGCGTGGCGCGATTTTGGGGGTAGGAGGTCGTCTCTTGCGTTTTCTGCGGGCCGTCCTCCTGGCGGCGGCCGTCGTCACGTCGTTGATCGGTGCGCCCGCTCACGCCGTCGAGGCCGTGAACGTGCGCCCGGAGAATTCTGCCATCGATCTTGGCGACATGGTCGAGCGGCATGCCGGCAACGGCGATCGCATCACGGTGTCTACGGCGCCCGGCTCCGACGGCATCGTGCGCCGCATCGAGGTGCGGGCGCGTGAGGCCGGCACCAACTGGGCCGTGTTCGCGCTCGCCAACACGGGCGACCAGCAGATCGACCGGCTGATCGTCGTGCCGCACTATCAGATGGCCGGCTCCGGCCTGTTTTGGCCCGACCTCGGCCTCTCGCGTGTCGTCGAGATCACGCCGAGCTCGGGCGATCGTCCGGATCGCCAGGACAGCGCGACCGCCGACATCTTCCGCGTCACGCTCGATCCCGGCGCGGTCATCACCTTCGTCGCCGAGTTGCGCACCGACAAGCTGCCGCAAATCTATCTGTGGGAGCCCGACGCGTACAAGGACAAGGTCAACAGCTTCACGCTCTACCACGGCATCGTCATCGGCATCGCCGGCCTGCTCGCGCTGTTTCTCACCATCCTGTTCGTGGTCAAGGGCAGCGTGATGTTTCCCGCCGCCGCCGCGCTCGGCTGGTCGGTGCTCGTCTATATCGGCGTCGATTTCGGATTCTGGGGCAAGGTGTTCGACATGTCGCCCGAGGTCGAGCGCATCTGGCGCGCCTCCGGCGAGGCGATCCTCGCGGCGACGTTGCTCGTCTTCCTGTTCGCCTATCTCAATCTCAATCGCTGGCACGTGCGCTATGCGCACATCACCATCGGCTGGCTCGTCTTTCTCGGCGCGCTCGTCGCGGTCGCGATGTTCGACCCCGCGGTCGCGTCTGGCATCGCACGCCTGTCGCTGCTGCTCGTTGCCATCGCGGGCTTCTCGCTGATCATCTTCCTCGCCACCCACGGCTACGACCGCGCGGTGCTGCTGATCCCGACCTGGTTCCTGCTGCTCGTCTGGGTCATCGCGGCCGGCCTCACGGTCTCGGGCGTCATCAACAACGACATCGTCGCCCCGGCCCTCCTCGGCGGGCTCGTGCTGATCGTCATGCTGATCGGTTTCACGGTGATGCAGCACGCGTTCGCGGGCGGCATCACGCACGGCATCGTTTCCGACGTCGAACGCCGCGCGCTCGCGCTCACCGGCGCCGGCGACATGATCTGGGACTGGGACGTGTCGGCCGACAAGGTGTTCACCAGTCCCGAGACCGAGGCCGCGCTCGGCCTCAAGCGCGGCACCCTCGAAGGGGCGGCGTCGGGCTGGCTCGAGGTGCTGCACCCGCTCGACCGCGACCGTTTCCGCGCCGCCCTCGACGGCGTGCTGGAGCAGCGGCGCGGCCGGCTGGTGGAGGATTTCCGCCTGCGCACGCCGGACGGGCACTATCTGTGGTTCGCCCTCAAGGCGCGGCCGGTGGTCGGCTCGGACGGCGAGGTCGTGCGCCTCGTCGGCACCCTCACCGACGTGACCGAGATCAAGACCGCCGAGGAGCGCCTGTTGCACGACGCGGTGCACGACAACCTCACCGGCCTGCCCAACCGCCAGCTCTTCCTCGACCGACTCGAGGCGGTGCTCGCCTTCGCCAAGGCCGACCCCGCCATCAAGCCGACCGTGATGGTGATCGACCTCGACCGCTTCAAGCAGGTCAACGATTCGGTCGGCATGGCGGTCGGCGACTCGATCCTGCTCACGCTGGCGCGCCGGCTCGCCCGCCTGCTCAAGCCGCAGGACACGCTCGCCCGCCTGTCGGGCGACCAGTTCAGCCTGATCCTGCTGTCCGAGAAGGAGCCGCAGCGCATCATCGCTTTCGCGGAAACGCTGCGCAAGGCCCTGCGCTCGCCGATCAGCTTCAACGATCGCGAAATCTTCCTCACCGCCTCGGTCGGCCTCGCGCTCGCCGACGGCCAGCCGCATCGCAACGAGGAAGTGCTCAAGGACGCCGAGCTCGCGATGTATCACGCCAAGCGCATCGGCGGCGACCGCATCGAGGTGTTCAAGCCGGCGATGCGCGCGCGCAAGACCGACCGGTTGACCATCGAATCCGAGCTGCGCCGCGCGCTCGAGCGCGAGGAGATCACCATCCTCTACCAGCCGATCGTGCGGCTGGAAGACCGCTCGGTCGCCGGCTTCGAGGCGCTCGCGCGCTGGGACCACCCCAAGATGGGCCGCATGTCGCCGTCCGAGTTCATCTCGGTCGCGGAGGAGATCGGGCTCATCGTCGATCTCGGCCTGTTCGTGCTCGAGCGCACCGCCCGCCAGCTCGGCATCTGGCAGCGCGCGGCGCGCGGCGGCCGCGCGCCGCTGTTCGCGAGCGTCAACGTCTCGTCGCGCCAGTTGCTGCGCCACGACCTGATCCACGACCTGCGCACCGTGCTTGCCCGCTCCGGCCTCGCGCGCGGCACGCTCAAGCTCGAGCTGACCGAGTCGCTGGTGATGGAGAACCCGGAGCTTGCGGCGCAGATGCTGCAACGCATGAAGGAGCTCGGCGCCGGGCTCGCCCTCGACGATTTCGGCACCGGCCACTCGTCGCTGTCCTATCTGCAGCGCTTTCCGTTCGACACCATCAAGATCGACCAGTCGTTCGTGCGCACCGGCGCCAAGGGCAAGCGCCCGGTGATCCTGCGCTCGATCATCTCGCTCGCCCACGACCTCGGCATGGAAGTGGTGGCGGAAGGCGCCGAGACCGACTCCGACGCCGTCGAGCTCTACCAGCTCGGCTGCGAATACGCGCAGGGCTTCGCCTTCGGCGAGCCGATGTCGGCCGAGCAGGCGCGCGCGATGATCACCAGCGAACGGCTCGAAACCGTGCGCTGACCAGGGATCGGTAATCGGGGATCAGATATCAAACGCGATCCTGAAATCTGATCCGTGATCCCCCGATATCGCCGTGATGCTACTTTCACGCGCTCGATTTTAGTATACGCTCGTTCTTTTCCGCAGGGGAGGCGGGCATGCGCATTGGAAGAATCGCGTTGATAGCTGCGGTCCTCGTGTTCCCGGCTTGGGCGGCGGCGGCGCCGGGCGACGGCGAGGGCACGCTCGCCGGGCTGCAGGGCCAGCAGCCCGTGTTCTGCCACGGGGTCTACGCACTGTGCATCAAGGCGCCGTGCACCGAAACCGTCGCGTATGACAGCGCGACGGGCGCCTATTCGATCGATCAGGCGGTGTGCAGCTGCGAGGTGCTCAAGGGCTGGTCGATGGGACCGGCAAAGATGTCGTGCAGCTCGCGCGCGCCCGTCACGCAGCGCGGCCGTACCTATATCGTGTCGACCTACTCCAACGCCTTCAACCAGACCGCCTTGAACGGGCTGAGCAACACGCTGAGCTGCGACAGGACGACTTGGGCCTGGTGCTACGGCTCGCCCTGTGTCGTCGACAAGGACGATACGTCGAAGGCGACGTGCACCTGTCCGCTCGAGACGAGCAAGATGAGCACGCTCGGCGGCAACTGCCGGCAGAATGCCTGCAACGGCCTCTGGTCGGCCGCCTTGCCGGCGGCCGACACTTACGCCAACAACACCTTCGCGAGCTACATGGCGACCAACCATACGGACGTGCCCAGCAATCCTCCGGCGCAGGCCTGCATGGCGCAGTGATCGAGTCGTAGGGTCGCGACCGCACCTTCGCGGCTGCCCACGCGGGTCAAATGATTCGCGCACGCGTGCCCGGCGTCGTTTCCCGCGGTTCCAGGGCTGATCACCCGGATCGAGAGCCTGCCGCCTGCTCGCGCAGCCGATAGAATTGAATGGCCTTCGTCGCCGTCACCACCTGGAGCCGCGCGAAAGTCGCCCGACAGGCGAGGAGGTCGCGCGGCAATTTGCTCTCGGGTCCGGCCTGCAGCAGCAGAATCGCCTCGGTGGTCTCCCATGCGAGCCCGATCGCCTTGGCGAGGACGAAAATCTGCTCGGGCCGATCATTGACCATCGCGCGTTCGATCACGCCAATGGAAAGATCGGTCATGATCGACAAGGCAATCGCCGTTTCGTCGAACTTCCCGGCGCGCGCAAAAGCCGCCAATTGCGCCTCGCCCAGACCGCCTGCTGCGTGCAAAGCCTCCACGGAGGCGCGCGCGGACGCGTAACCGGAGTCCGTGTTGCGGACCTTGCTTTGGATTTCATCCGACGCATTCGCGACCATGGCGCGGATCAGGCCGCCTTTGCGCGGATCCGCCGCCTCGAGCGTCGCGCGCACGGATTGGGAGGCGCGCGCGAACAATTGCAGCATATGCTGCCGGGGAGTTTCCGGCCGCAGCCAGACGGTGAGCGCGAGGCCGTCGTCTTCTTGCGAGCGTCGAACGAGCGTCGAATAGCCGAATTCGGAAAACTTGGCGCCGCGATTCTTGGCGGTGCTCAATGCGACGTCCTTATTTCCGCGCTCGACGAGCACATCGGTCACCGGCTCGGGGAGCGTCTTGCGACGCGAAATCGCCATCAGGTGATCAGGACTCTTGGTCAGCGCGCTCTCGACCAGGGTCATGTCGTCGAGCCGCTCGGAGTGCAGAAGAACCGGTTCCGCCACCTCGATCGTATCGTCGAGCGCCAACGCGCGGATGAGGTTGGGTGGCGCATCGGGGATCGTTGCCAGGCGGCGGCCGAAGGCGGCGCGCGCGGAAGTCTCGATTTGCGCCACGAGGCGGCTCATGACCTCGTCGAACAGGGCGATCTGCTCGGGGGAATATTTGGCCGCCGCCGAAACGAACAGGTCGGTCACGCGCTGAAGCGTCTCGGCGCGCCGCCCGATGTCGTGGCGCGCAAACGCATCCTCGAGCTCGTCGATCAAGTCTCGCTGCCCGTTCATCATCTTGCTCCGCGATGCGGCGTTTCGGCGGGTAGAGCCTGTTCCGGCGAAAGCCTGCCCCGCATTTGATGCGGGATGGCTGCCGGTTCGCCGATAAGGACATGCGCCAAACGACAGCAATTGATCATGGTGGACCGCAGCCTCATGCGACCTGCATGGCCCGCCCGTCCGCCCGGGCGCGAGAAAAGTCCAGCGCGGAAACCGGGACGGCGCGACCGAGCAGGTAGCCCTGGACGAAATCGACTCCCGCGGCGCGCAGCAAGTCGAGTTGCTCCTCCGTTTCGACCCCTTCGGCCGTCGTGGCAATATTGAGACCGCGTGCGAGCGTGAGCACCGACGCAACGATGGCGGTGCATTCGACGCGCTTCGAAAGGCCCTGCGTGAACGCCTTGTCGATCTTGATCTTGTCGACCGGGAACGTCGTCAGATATCCAAGCGACGAATAGCCCTGACCGAAGTCGTCGAGCACGATGGAAACGCCGATGTTCTTGAGCTGCTGCAGCATGGCCCGACAGTCCGCATCGTTTTCGAGCAGAACCGATTCGGTGATCTCCAGCTCCAATCGCGCCGGCGCCAACCCGGAGTCCACCAGCGCGCACAGTATGACTTCGAACAGACCCGCTTTACCGAATTGCACGGCCGACAGATTGACCGCCACCTTGATATGCTCCGGCCACGACGCCGCATCCATACACGCTTTCTCCAGCGTCCATTGTCCCAGTGGCACGATGAGACCGGACTCCTCCGCGAGCGGGATGAAACGGTCGGGATAAAGGAGCCCCTTGACCGGATGACGCCAGCGCATCAGCGCTTCCACGCCGCACGGCTCCCGCGTCTTCGCGTCGAACACCGGCTGATAATGCAGCTCGAACTCTTGGCGCGCTATTGCGTCGCGCATTTCGTTTCTCATCCGGTATCGCGCGTCGGCCTCTACGGTCATCTCCGCATCAAAGAAGTGGAAGCCGTTGCGACCTTCGGACTTCGTTCGGTAAAGCGCAAGGTCGGCCTTCTTCAGAAGCTCCTCGGGCTCGTCTCCGTCCTCGGGTGCGAGCGCTACGCCGATGCTCGTGGCAATGCTCACCTTGTTGCCGGCAAGATCGACAGGTTTGCTCACGATCTCGAGAATTCTGGCCGCCAGCGCGACCGCGCCGACCCGTCGATTATCCTCGCCCGACTGGATGATCGCGAATTCGTCGCCGCCGAAGCGCGCCAGCACGTCGGTCTCGCGCAGCGCCGATTTCAGGCGCTGCCCCATTTCCTTGAGGAGCGCATCGCCGGCCGGATGTCCGAGCGAATCGTTGACGTCCTTGAACCCGTCGAGATCGAGCATGAAGACCGCGAATCCTTCGCCGCGGCGGCGCAGGCGGGCCCTGGCTTCCTCGATTCTCTCGGAAAAGAGCGCGCGATTGGCGAGGCCGGTCAGCGCGTCATGATGCGCCATATGCGCGATCCGCGCATCCGCATGCGCGCGCTCCGTATTGTCCTCGATGACGGCCAGCAGATATTGCGGGCCGCCGTCATCGCCCGAGAGTGCGACCCGCTTCGACGTGATGATGCGCACGCCATTGCCGGGGGTGTGGAGCGAATGCTCGCCGTTGGTCAGCGGCTCGCCGGAGCGCACCATGTCCATGTCCCGACCCATGAGGGCGGCGGCATGTCCGTCGGGAAATATCTCGTCGTCCTTCTTGCCGACGATCTCGTCGCGCGGGATGCCGAACAGCTTCTCGCCGGCCCGGTTGATCATGACGTACCGCAAATCCTGGGCATCTTTCACGAGAATCGTCGTCGGGACGTTCTCAACGACGGCGTCGAGGAACTTCTGCGTGCGGCGAATCTTGTCTTCCGCCTGCTTGCGCTCGGTAACGTCCTCGATGAGGCCGATCAGATATTTCGGCTTCCCATCGTCGCCGCGAATCGTGAGTCGCCTCGATACGATGCTCCGCAAGCCGTTGCGCGGCGTGCGAATCTGCCGCTCGTCGAAGGAGGGCTGATCCGACTGCAGCAGGTGCTCGTCACGCGCGTCGATCAGCTTGGCTTCCTCCGCGGGGAAAATATCCGCGGCGGCCTTGCCGATCATGTCTGTGCGAGCGATCCCCCAGAAATTCTCGCCGGCGCGATTGACCAGCACGTAGCGCAGATCCGCGGCTTCCTTCACGAAGATCGGTGCGGGCACGTTCTCGATGATGAGGTCCAGGAATTCCCGGTTTCGATCGCGCTCCTTCTCGGCATGCCGGCGCTCGGTGATGTCCTCGTGCGTCACCACCCATCCGCCGCCCGCCATCGGCTGGTTCACGACATGAATCGAGCGTCCGTCGGCAACCTCGACCACGAGGCTCGTGGTGGTGCCCCGGGCGAGGCGGGAATCAAGGTCGGCGCAATGTTCCTCTACGTTGCCCAGGAAACTGCCCGTCTCCTTGCGATGACAAATGAGTTCGCGAAACGTGCGTCCGGGCCTGACCACATCGGCCGAGAGGCCGTACATCTCGATGTAACGCCGATTGCAAATCACGAGTCGCTTGGACGAATCGAACATCAAGAAGCCCTGCGACATGTTGCTGATGGCCGTGTCGAGGTGCTGTCTTTGCTCTTCGAGGTGTCGTTGAAATCGCCTTTCGCCGCGCAGCAACAGCCTGACGATGAGGAAGGCGATGGCGGCAATCATGAACGCCATCAGGCCTGCCGCGCCGGCGAGGAACATTTCCTCCCTTCGCCAACCCGCAAGCGCTGCCGCGACGGTCGTGCCTGCGCTGACGACGAGCGGAAAATGAGCCACGCGGTGCGTAACAATGATGCGATCCTCCGCGCCGCGAACCGTGCCTGCTCGGCGTGCCACGCCATGATCGACGTCCGGCGTCAGCGTCTGGAGGTTCTCGTCCGGAAAGGGGCGCCCGACGAAAGAATCGACATGCGGGTATCGCGCAAGCAGCTCGCCATCGCTGTGAAAGAGGCTGATCGAGCTGTCCGGTCCAAGCGCGATGCTGGCAAAAAATTGCTCGATGGTCTGCAGCTCTATGGCGGCTGTCGCCAGGCCGATGAATTCGCCGTTCGGGCCCGAAACCCTGCGCGCGATCTGGACGACCCAGGTTCCGGTGGCTCGATTGGGTATCGGTCGACTGACGAAGGAGGTCAGCCGCGGATTGGACTTGAGTGCGATGAAGAAGTCACGGTCTGCGACATTGATCGGTGGTGTCGGCCATGAACGGGAGAAGTTGAACAGTTTTCCGTCGGCGTTGAACAGCGAGAAGGTGCCGACATACGGCAACCCCACGATCTTGTCCTTGAGGAGCAAATGGACGTCGTATCCCGACCATTTTCGTTCGAAGTCCTCGCTCGACCCGATTCCGCGGGCCTTGAAGCTCTCGATCAAGTCGATTTGCACCCGCTCGGCCGCATCGAAGATGCGATCGGTCTGCGCCGCAAGGACCAGCGCGATGTTCTGCAACTCGCGTTCGCTGTCGATAAGGGCGCGATTGCGCACATTCGAGATCATCGACGCGGTGCCGCAGGCGATCGCCACGATCAACGTGGCGGCACCGGCGATCAGCAGGGTGACCGGCCGAGAGCTCGCCCGACCGGAGGCGGCAAAACGGTCCCTGTCCTCAGCGCCCCCCTTCCGGGCTGACGAGCGTGAATCCATGGTCATCCTGACCGAGGTTGGCAATCGCGATTAATCGGCAAACCGTGAGACGACCATACGAGCCGCAAACTCGATCGGAGTTCCAATTACTCGCCAGCTGTCCTCCCCACTCGGCACCTTGACGAGCCCGCCGCGTCGCTTCGGACCGGCTGATGCCGGGCCCGAACTTAGGGAAAAAAGATGTCACAATCGTTTATGCGGCAAGTTCCGGCAATGCGCAGCGCAGGGTTGCATTTCCTTGCATCTTGCGACTTTTGCACGCTTAATTTGAAATGCGATCGGCGGCGCCGCGCTTACGCGTGCCCGGCTTCGCTCGACAGCATGCCGAGGTCGATGCCGAGCTTCTTGAGCGCCTTCTCGTACTTGCCGTCGTTGTCGGTGCCGAAGATGAGGTCGGCGTCGGCCGTGCAATGCAGCCAGCCGTTCTCCTGGATCTCGTTCTCCAGCTGCCCGGGCGCCCAGCCCGCGTAGCCGAGCGCGAGCACGGCCGAGGCCGGGCCATCGCCGCGCGCGATCGCCTTGAGGATGTCGAGCGTCGCCGTGAGGCAGATCCCGTCGTCGATCGGCAGGGTCGAGTTCTCGATGAAGAAATCGGCCGAGTGCAGCACGAAACCGCGGCCGGTTTCGACCGGGCCGCCCTTGAGCACCTTCACGGTCCCGGCGCGCTGCGGCAGCTGGATCAGGTCGGCCGCCGGAATGACCTCCAGCTGCACCAAGAGGTCGGGAAAATTCACGTTGGCGGCAAGCTGGTTGACGATGATGCCCATGGCGCCCTCGGACGAATGGGCGCAGACATAGATCAGGCTGCGGGAGAACCGCTCGTCGCGCATGCTCGGCATGGCGATCAGCATCTGTCCGTCCAGGTAGCCCCGCTTGGGCCCATCCGACGAGGTCTTCTTCGCGGCTTTCATGGCAAAAGGTTAACCTGACAGCCCCGGTTGATCAAACGACCCAGCATCCACCCGGTTCACGACTATTTCAGTGGCCGCAACGCAGCGCGGTCGCTAAACGTTCAAATATGATTGCATCCACATTGCGGCAACGGTTCCAGCCGACGCCGGCGTCGATTGTCATATTGGCACGGGTCACATCGACCTGTGTCATCGTTGCGTGCGCCATGCCGGCCGGCGCCGCGCATGCGGCCGATGCGTCGCCTTGGGACGAGGATGCGCGCTCGGGCGCGCGCCTGATCGCCGGCAACCCGGATCATGGCGGCACGCTGCGCGCGGGCGTGGAGATAAGGCTCGCGCCCGGCTGGAAGACCTACTGGCGCTATCCGGGCGACTCGGGCGTGCCGCCGCGCTTCGACTTTTCCGGTTCGCGCAACGTGAAGTCGGTCACGGTCGCGTGGCCGGCGCCGCATCGCGCGCACGACGAGAGCGGCACCACGATCGTCTACCAGGATGGCGTGATCTTCCCGCTGCGCGTCGTCGCACAGGATGCGGAGAAGCCGGTCGAGCTCAGTCTCAAGCTCGACTACGCCGTGTGCCACGACATCTGCATCCCGAAGGACGCCAAGGCCGAGCTTGCGCTCGAGCGCAAGGCCTCCGCGCTCGACGTCGCGCTCGCGGCCGCCGAGGCGCTTGTCCCTAAGCCCGCGAAGCTCGGCGACAACGCGCCGCTCACGGTGCGGTCGGTGCGGCGCGAAGGCAGCGGCGCCCATCCGCGCGTCGTCGTCGAGGTCGCCGGCCCCGCGCCGGTCGACCTGTTCGCCGAAGGGCCGACGCCCGATTGGGCCTTGCCGGTGCCCGAGCCGGTCGCCGGCGCGCCCGCCGGCCTGCACCGCTTTGCCTTCCTGGTCGACGGCGTGCCGCCCGGCGCCAAGGCCGATGGCGCCGTGCTGACCTTCACGCTCACGTCCGGCGCCGGCGCCATTGAGGTCAAAGCCCCTCTCGACTAATTGTTCGGGCGGGCTAATTTAGCGCCCCTATCGATCAACCGATTTTTCACCCCCTGACATGAGAGAGGATCCCCCATGGCCATCAAGGTCGGCGATCGCCTTCCGGAAGCGAAATTCCGCGTGATGACGGCCGAAGGGCCGGGCTGGAAGACCACCGACGAGGTGTTCAAGGGCAAGAAGGTCGTCCTGTTCGCGGTGCCCGGCGCCTTCACGCCGACCTGCCACAAGAACCACCTGCCGGGCTTCGTGAAGAATGCCGACGCCATCAAGGCGAAGGGCGTCGATACGATCGCGGTCACCGCGGTCAACGACGGCTTCGTCATGGACGCCTGGAAGAAGGCGAGCGGCGCGGACTCGATCGAGTTCCTGGCCGACGGCAACGGTGACTTCGCCAAGGCGATCGACATGACGCTCGATGCGTCGGGCAACGGTCTCGGAATCCGCTCGAAGCGCTACTCCATGCTGGTCGACGACGGCGTGGTGAAGTCGATCAACCTCGAGGAAGCGCCCGGCAAGGCAGACGTCTCCGGCGCCGACGCGCTGCTCAAGCAGCTGTAATCAGGCCTCGTGTCCCGGGCGCAGCGCAGCGTGTAACGCTGCGCTGCAGACCCGGGACCCATGCCGCGAGCTCGGTCCTGGATATGGGCCCCGGATCTGCGCGGCAGCACTTCGTGCTGCAGCGCGTCCGGGGCACGATATTTTCGTTATCCCCGCTCCGCCGCCCGCATCTCCGCGATCGCCGAGCGCGCCAGCTCGTCGGCGCGCTCGTTGAGGTCGTGGCCGGCGTGGCCGCGCACCCAGTGCCAGTGCACCGTGTGATGCGCGAGGGCGGCGTCGAGCCGCTGCCAGAGATCCACGTTCTTCACCGGCTTCTTGTCTGCGGTCTTCCAGCCGTTGCGCTTCCACCCCTTGATCCACGTCATGATGCCGTTGCGCAGATACTGGCTGTCGGTGTGCAGGTCGACCGTGACGGGCCGCTTGAGCGTTTCCAGCGCCGCGATCGCGCCCATCAGCTCCATGCGGTTGTTGGTGGTGTGCGGCTCGCCGCCCTTGATTTCGCGGGTATGATCGCCCCATTGCAGGACCGCGCCGAAGCCGCCCGGCCCCGGATTGCCCGAGCAGGCGCCGTCGGTGTGGATGATGACGCGGCCTTCGGTCACGCGTTTCTCTCCCATTCTTGGCGCGCGATCTTGTCCGAAAACCGGCGTCCCCCCGATCAGGTCGGGGCAGGCTTTTTCGGGATCACGCGCTAATCGATTCCGTAGTCGCGCACGCTCGCGATCGCCTGATGGAAACGCAGCTTGCGGTAATATTCGAGCGGGTCCTTCGGCTTGACCAGCGCGCCCGCCGGCACGTTGAGCCAGTCGACGAGGCGCGTGAGCAGGAAGCGCGTGGCGGCGCCGCGCGCGAGCAGCGGCAAGGTATCGAGCTCGGCGGCCGACAGCGGCCGCCTGCCCGCATAGGCGGCGAGCAGCGCGCGGCCCTTGGTGACGTTGTAGGAATGGTCCGCCTCGAAGCACCAGGCATTGAGGCAGATCGCCACGTCGTAGGCGAGCGTATCCGTGCAGGCAAAGTAGAAGTCGATCAGGCCCGACAGCTTCTCGCCGAGAAAGAAGACGTTGTCGGGAAAAAGATCCGCGTGGATTACGCCCTGCGGCAGGTCGCGCGGCCAGCGCGCCGCGAGCACGTCGAGCTCGGCCGTGATCGCGGCGGCAAGTCCCGCCTGCACGCCGTCGGCGCGCGACTTCGCGGTTTCATGGAGCGCGCGCCAGCCGTCGACCGCGAGCGCATTTTGCCGCCGCATGGCGAAATCCGCGCCCGCAAGATGCAGCTCGGCGAGCGCGCGGCCGAGGCCGGCGCAATGGGCCGCGCTCGGCCGCCTGATCCACATGCCGTCGAGGAACGTGACGATCGCGGCCGGACGCCCGGCGAGCCGGCCGAGCGTCTCGCCGGCACGGTTCTTCACCGGCTGCGGGCAGTTGAGCCCGCGCGCCGCGAGATGCTCCATCAGGCCGAGAAAAAACGGGAGGTCGGCGGCCGCGACGCGCTTCTCGTAGAGCGTGAGGATGAAATAGCCGCCGCTCGTATGGAGCAGGAAATTCGAGTTCTCGACGCCCTCGGCGATGCCCTTGTAGGCGAGAAGATCGCCGAGCTCATAGGCGCTCAGGAAAGCGCCAAGCTCCTCGGCCGCGACATCGGTGTAGACGGCCATGGATCGACCGGCGGGTGAGAAGCTTCGAAAGCCGCGAAGGCGCCTACTCGGCCGCCGCGATGTCGCGCAGGGGCCGCGGCAGCGGGAAGAATACGTCCTCCTCGGCGGCCGTGACGGTCTCGATGCGCAGCGTGTAGCGCTTGGCGAGCGCGTCGAGGATCTCCTCGACCAGCACCTCCGGGGCGGAAGCGCCCGCCGTGATGCCGAGCTGTTTTGCGGTCGCGAGCCGCTCCCAGTCGATGTCCTCGGCGCGCTGGAGCAGCACCGCATAGGGGCAGCCGTTGCGCTCGGCGACTTCCTTGAGCCGCTGCGAGTTCGACGAGTTGGGAGAGCCGACCACGATCATCGCGTCGACGATATGCGCGACTTTCTTCACCGCCTCCTGGCGGTTCGTCGTGGCGTAGCAGATGTCGTCCTTGTGCGGCCCGATGATCTTCGGGAACCGTTCCTTGAGCTTGGCGACGATCTCGGCCGCATCGTCCATCGACAGCGTCGTCTGCGTCACGTAAGCGAGATTCCCTGAGTCCTTCGGCTCGAAGGTCGCCGCATCCTCGACGGTCTCGATCAGCCGCACCGCGCCGGTCGGAAGCTGGCCCATGGTGCCGACCACCTCGGGATGGCCGTCATGGCCGATCAGCAGGATTTCGCGTCCGCGGCGATGATGGATCTCGGTTTCGCGATGGACCTTGGTGACGAGCGGGCAGGTCGCGTCGAGGGTGAAGAAGCGGCGGCGCTTGGCCTCCTGGGGCACCGTTTTCGACACCCCATGGGCCGAAAAGACGACCGGCGCGCCGGTATCGGGAACCTCCGCCAGATCCTCGACGAAAATCGCCCCTTTGGCGCGCAGGCTGTCGACCACATAGCGGTTGTGGACGATCTCGTGGCGGACATAAACGGGGGCGCCGTAGAGAGCGAGTGCCCGCTCCACCGTCTCGATCGCCCGCACCACGCCGGCGCAAAAACCGCGCGGCGAGCAGAGCATGACGTCGAGCACGGGCTTTTCGGCCGCTGAGGCGGACATTTGTTCGCTTTTGTTCATGGTGCCTTCAATTTATTACCGGGACATGGGCCAGGGCGCCCGGCCTGTCAAGGTCGGCCGCGCCGCACAGGGATTGCATACACCGGCCCTCATTGCCTATATGATGCCCGTATTCCCGTCATCCCCGATGACACCTGCTTCGCCCGCGAGGGCGGGCGAAGCCGAAGAACGTTTTCGAGTCCGGGGAGGCGAGGGAAGGAAATTCTTCCGGAGGTCCGCCATGGCAGTCCAGCCGTTGATGCCGAAAGCCACCGCCGTATGGCTGGTGGAGAACACCGCGCTGTCGTTCGACCAGATTGCCGATTTCTGCAAGCTGCACCCGCTGGAAGTGAAGGCGGTCGCCGACGGCGACGCCGCCCAGGGCATCAAGGGCCTCGATCCGATCCAGACCGGCCAGCTCACCCGCGAGGAGATCGAGAAGGCCGAGGCCGATCCGCAGCGCCGGTTGAAGCTTGCCGACGCCAAGGTCCGCCTGCCCGAGGCCAAGCGCAAGAAGGGCCCGCGCTATACGCCGGTGTCGCGCCGCCAGGACCGGCCGAACGCGATCCTCTGGCTGGTGCGCAACCATCCCGAGCTCAAGGACAGCCAGATCATGCGCCTCGTCGGCACCACCAAGTCGACGATCCAGGCGATCCGCGAGCGCACCCATTGGAACGCCGCGACCCTCTCGCCGCTCGATCCCGTCACGCTCGGCTTGTGCTCGCAGATCGATCTCGACCTCGAGGTCCATCGCGCCGCCAAGGAAAAGCCGGCGGAGCCCGATCACGGCGTCACGCTGCTGCCCGCCGAGGTGACGACCGCCAAGCCTGCGGCCGAGGAGGCCGAGCCTGCGGACAAGCCGAGCGGCGACCTCGACATCGATGCAATCCGCGCCAAGCTCAACCAGATCGGCAAGACCGAGTAACAAAACCGAGCGCGCCTGCGCGCGCCTTCGGGTTGCGGTGTGGCGGGTTCGTCCGACACGCATTACGGGTTGATCGGAAATGACAATTCGCCGCAGGCCGGCCTCGGCGCGGCGGCGAAAAGCCGCCAGTGCGAACCGGCAATTAACGATTCGCACCCTAAAGGTGTCGCGGGCCGAATGGCCCCGCGCATATCCCGGCGAAAGCCTGTTCCCGACTAGACCCGGGGTGACCCCGGTTCGCCGCTCAGGATATGCGCGAGGCGTATGCACGGGTGGGCCGCCGCATGTTTCGAATCTTCCGCGTCTTCAAGAACCTGTACGCCAAGCTGATCGCGTCGGCCGCCATCGGCGTGCTGCTGGTCGCCGGCATGATCCTCAACGCGCAATGGAGCAACGGCTCGATCGCCAGCGCCGATGCGTCGAGCCGCAACCAGAACGCCGTCGTCAAGGAAGTGCTGCTCGCCGATCAGAGCTATCTGCGCGGCCAGATCCAGCGCCGCAATATCGTGCTCGCCCATAGCCTCAGCGAGTCGCAGAAGGCCTTCGAGGACATGAAAGCCTCGGGCGCCGAGGCGCTCGCGCACGCCAAGGCCGCCGCCGACAATGCGGTCGATCCCGACAATCGCGCGCGGCTCGAGCAGTTCTCCGCCAAGCTCGGCGAGTTCATGTCGATCAGCCTCGACATGGCAAAGACCCATTTCGACATCGTCAAGCTGCAGGATCGCCAGTCCGACCTGATCATCAAGTGGAACCAGGCGATGCAGGCGGCGCTCGCGCTGCCCGAGATCAAGGGCAGCGCCAACGCCGAGCCGCGCATGCGCGACGCCGCGACCGCGATGCTCGACACCAATGTCGCCTACTGGCGCTATGCGGCGCTGCAGGAGCCGGTCGTGCTCGGCAAGATGTATCAGGCCGCCGACAAGGTCTATATCGAGCTGCAGCGCGCGCGCAGCGAGACCAAGGACGCGACGTCGCTCGCCGCGATCGACGGCCTGCTCGATCTCGTGCAGAAGATGAACGACGTGATCGACGGCACCAAGGAATCCTACGACACCTATCTCAAGATCGAACGCGAGCGCAACGGACCGCTGCGCGCCGAGCTCGAGGACGTGATCGCCAAGATCTCGACCGCCGCCGATAAGATCGCGCAGCAGGCCGAGACGTCGGTCGTCGCCGACATGAGCCGCTCGAACCGCGTCGGCCTCGGCGTCGGGCTGTTCGTGATGCTGGTGCTGATCGCCTCTGCGGTCTTCTCCATGCTGACCTTCCGCCGCCACGCGATCGCCACCAAGCAAGCCGATGCGCGCGCCGCCGCCGAGAAGCTCGACACGGAAGCGCGCGCCGGCGAGGAACGCAAGGTGGCCCGCGAAAAGGCCGAGGCCGAGCGCAAGGCGGCCATGGGCCGGCTCGCCGACGAATTCGAGCGCGCCGTCGGCAAGATCGTCGATACGGTGTCGACCACCTCGATGGAGCTCGAATCCGCCGCCGGCTCGATGAGCAAGACCGCCGAGACCACCCAGCAGCTCTCCGCCGCGGTCGCCTCGGCGTCGGAGGAATCCTCGACCAACGTGCAGTCGGTGGCGAGTGCCACCGACGAGATGGCGGCATCGGTCGGCGAGATCAGCCGGCAGGTGCAGGAATCGAATCGCATCGCCGACGAGGCGGTCGTCCAGGCCGGCAAGACCGATGCCCGCATCTCGCAGCTCTCGCAGGCCGCCGGCCGCATCGGCGACGTCGTCAAGCTGATCACCGCGATCGCCGAGCAGACCAACCTGCTCGCGCTCAACGCCACGATCGAGGCTGCCCGCGCGGGCGCCGCCGGCAAGGGGTTTGCGGTGGTCGCCCAGGAGGTCAAGCAGCTCGCCGCGCAGACCGCCAAGGCGACCGACGAGATCCGCAGCCAGATCGCCGGCATGCAGACCGCGACGCAGGAGTCGGTCGCCGCCATCAAGGAGATCAGCGAGATCATCTCCCGCATCTCGCAGATCGCGACCACGGTCGCGGCCGCCGTCGAGGAGCAGGGTGCCTCGACCCAGGAGATCGCCCGCAACGTCCAGCAGGCGGCGCACGGCACCGCGCAGGTGACCGGCAACATCACCGAGGTCACCCGCGGCGCCGCCGAGACCGGCTCGGCCGCCGAGCAGGTGCTGGCCTCGGCGCAGTCGCTCGCCACCGAGAGCCACCAGCTCAAGGCGGAGGTGGCGAAGTTCGTCGATACGGTGCGGGCCGCGTAGGCTGACGCGGTTTCGCGGCGGTCGGTCAGGGAATCCCTATCAGCGATCGTCATGGCCCGGGCTTGTCCCGGCCATCCATGTCTTGCTTGCCGAGATTGCGACGGAAGACGCGGATTCCCGCGACAAGCGCGCGGGCATGACGTGGAAACGCATCGGAGCAGACCCGAGCCGGGATTAAGATCGTTCGCGGCGCGGTCATCTGCAAGCGGACGTCGCCGATCCGCGCGCCCACCCCGCCCCGGGCCACCGGCCGTCCGCGACCCTATATAATGCGGGCTCTTGTCGTGGCGGTGATGACATGCATGAAACGGACGTGGTCGTGATCGGGGCCGGCGCGGCCGGCGTCGCGGCGGCGCGCCGGCTCGCGGACGCCGATATTCCGGTCGTGGTGCTGGAGGCGCGCAACCGTATCGGCGGGCGCGCCTGGACGATGCGCGGCGCCGGCGTTCCGCTCGATCTCGGCTGCGGCTGGCTGCACTCCGCCGACGAGAACGAATGGGCCGCCGTCGCCGCGACGGCCGGCTTCACGCTCGACCGCACGCCGCCGCCCTGGGGCGCGCGCCGGCGCAC
>DATBZM010000194.1:0-5224 GCA_036513175.1 Xanthobacteraceae bacterium
CGTATGGCGCGGCGCAATGACCGCGTCGCTCCTCCAGATCGACGACCTTAAGGTCACCTTCCACGGCGACGCTGGCCGCACCACGCGCGCGGTCGACGGCGTCTCGCTCGGCGTCGTCGGCGAATCCGGCTCGGGCAAGAGCGTCACCTTCCTCGCCGTGATGGGCCTGCTGCCGAAGCGCTCCTCGCACGTCTCCGGCCATATCCGCTTCGACGGGCTCGATCTCCTCACGCTGCCCGACCGCAAGCTGCGCGACCTGCGCGGCGATCGCCTCGCCATGATCTTCCAGGAGCCGATGACCTCGCTCAATCCGAGCCTGACCATTGGCGAGCAGATCATCGAGGTGTTCGTGCGCCACCGCGGTCTCGCGCGCGACAAGGCGCGACAGGAGGCGATCGCGATGCTGCGGCGCGTGCGCATCCCCTCGCCGGAGCAGCGCGTCGACGACTATCCGCATCGCCTCTCCGGCGGCATGCGCCAGCGCGCGATGATCGCGATCGCGCTCGCCTGCAGCCCAGAGCTGATCATCGCCGACGAGCCGACCACCGCGCTCGACGTCACCATCCAGGCGCAGATCCTCGACCTCTTGCGCGACCTCAAGTCCGCGAGCGACGCCGCGATCGTGCTGATCACCCACGACCTCGGCGTGATCGCCGAGGTCGCCGACGACGTCGCCGTCATGTATGCGGGCGAGGTGGTCGAGCAGGCGCCCGTGGCGACGCTCTTTGCCGCGCCCGAGCATCCCTACACGGTCGGGCTGCTCGGGTCGCTGCCGCGGCTCGACCAGAAGGCGGATCAGCTCGCCGTCATCGACGGCATGGTGCCGGACATGAGTGCGCCGCCGCCGGGCTGCCGTTTCGCGCCGCGCTGCCCGTTCGCCGACGATGCCTGCCGCGCCGCGCCGCCACCGGTGGTGCGGGTGTCGGCGACGCACTGGTCGCGCTGCTTCAAGACGCCGCTCGCGCAGCTCGTCGCATGAGCGCCCTGCTTGAGGTGGAGGATCTCACCCGCCATTTCGTGGTGCGCCGCTCGCTGCTCGGCCGCCCGCTCGCGACCGTGCAGGCGGTCGACGGCGTGAGCTTCTCGGTCGCGGCCGGCGAGACGCTGGCGCTGGTCGGCGAGTCCGGTTGCGGCAAGACCACCGTGAGCCGCCTCGTGCTGCGCCTGATCGAGCCGACATCCGGCACGGTGCGCTTCGAGGGGCAGGACGTGCTCGCCCTCGACGCTAACGCGCTGCGGCGCTTTCGCCGCCAGGCCCAGCTCGTCTTTCAGGACCCCTATGGCTCGCTCAATCCGCGCATGACGGTCGGCGAGATTCTCGCCGAGCCGATCGCGCTGCACACGGCGCTGCCGCCGCGGAAGCGCGCCGCGCGCGTCGCCGAGCTGCTCGACATGGTCGGCCTGCCGGCCGCCGCGGCGCGACGCTACCCGCACGAGTTTTCCGGCGGCCAGCGCCAGCGCGTCGCCATTGCGCGCGCGCTCGCGGTCGAGCCAAAACTTGTCATCTGCGACGAGCCGGTCTCGGCGCTCGACGTGTCGATCCGCTCGCAGATTCTCAACCTCTTGCGCGAGCTGCAGCGCCGGCTCGGTCTCGCCTACATCTTCATCTCGCACGATCTCGCGGTGGTGAAGCACATTGCCGACCGCGTCGCCGTGATGAACCTCGGTCGCATCGTCGAGTCCGCGCCGGCCGAGCAATTGTTTGCCCAGCCGCGCCATCCCTACAGCCACGCCCTCATCTCCGCCATTCCGCTGCCCGACCCGACGGCGCGGCGCGACCGTGTGGTGCTGCAGGGCGACCTGCCGAGCGCGCTTTCGCCGCCGCCCGGCTGCCGCTTCCACACCCGCTGCCTGCACGTCATCGCGCGCTGCCGTACAGAAGTGCCGGCGCTGATCGACGACGCCGGCCATGCCACCGCCTGCCACCGCTGGGCCGAGCTGCCGCCGCCCGCCATCGCGGCGACCGGCGGCGCTCCATCCCCTGCGCTCGAACGTCTCATGGCGGCCTTCACCCGGGTATCGGACGTTGAGCCGGCCCGCGGTGTTGATAAGGTTGGGGCCAAACAATGACTCGTGTCCCGGGCGCGGTGCAGCACGTAGCGCGTAGCGCGAAGTGGTGCGCCGCAGACCCGGGACCCAGAGCCACGAAAACAACCTGGGCCCCGGTTCTGCAGCGCACCACTCCGCTTCGCTACGTGCTGCGCTGCGCCCGGGGCACGAGCGAGTGTGTAGAACGAGGGGATATTCGATGAGAATCTGGCGTATCGCGGCAGCGGCCGCGCTGTTCGCATTGGCCTGCGGCACCGCCGCGGCGCAGACGACGCTGCGGATCGGGCTCCAGGAGGATCCCGACATCCTCGATCCGACGCTCGCGCGCACCTATGTGGGGCGCATCGTCTTTGCCTCGATCTGCGACAAGCTGTTCGATATCGACGAGAAGCTCAACATCGTGCCGCAGCTTGCGCTGTCGCACGAGACCTCGCCGGACGGCAAGACCGTCACGATCAAGCTGCGCCCGGGCGTCAAGTTCCAGGACGGCGAGACGTTCGACGCGGAAGCCGCGAAGTACTCGCTCGAGCGCCACCTCACCATGCAGGGCTCGTTCCGCAAGTCGGAGATTGCCGCGATCGACCACATCGAGGTGGTCGATCCGCTGACCATCCGCATCATTCTCAAGACGCCCTACGCGCCGCTGATCGCCCAGCTCACCGACCGCTCGGGCATGATGGTCGCACCCAATGCCGCCAAGGCCGCGGGCGACAAGTTCGGCCTGCATCCGGTCTGCGCCGGGCCGTACCGGTTCGTCGAGCGCGTGCAGCAGGACCACATCACGGTGGAGAAGTTCGCCGACTACTGGAACAAGGACAATGTCCACATCGACCGCATCGTCTACCAGACGGTGGTCGACGCGAGCGTGCGGCTCGCCAGCCTCAGGTCGGGCGGCCTCGACATCGCCGAGCGCCTGCTCGCGACCGACATCAAGGACATCCGCGCCGACAAGAAGCTCAAGCTCGCGACCGCGCTGTGGCTCGGCTACCAGGGCATCGACATCAATGTCGGCGACAATCCGCAGGCGAAGGCGACGCCGCTCGGCCGCCTCGCCAAGGTGCGGCAGGCGTTGAGCCTCGCGATCGACCGCGACGCCATCAACCAGGTCGTATTCAACGGCGAGTTCGTGCCCGGCAACCAGTGGATCAATCCCGACAATCCGTTCTATCAGAAGAGCTTCCCGGTGCCGCAACGCGACGTCGCCAAGGCTAAGGCGCTGATGGCCGAGGCGGGCGTCACCGCGCCGTTCACGGTCGACTTCATGGTGCCGAAGGGCGACGAGAACCAGGCGATCGCCGAGATGATCCAGGCAATGGCCAAGGACATCGGCATCGACATGAAGATCCGCGTGACCGAGTTCGCGACCTCGCTCAAGCAGGCGGAAGCCGGCGAGTACCAGGCGTTCCTGCTCGACTGGAGCGGGCGCACCGACCCGGACGGCAATCTCTACGGCTTCTACATCTGCAAGGGCGCGCTCGACTATACCAAGTTCTGCAATCCCGAGGCCGACAAGCTGCTCAACGAGGCGCGCACGATCGGCGACGTCGCCGCCCGCAAGGCGACGTACGAGAAGCTCACCAGGCTGATCCTCGACGAAAGTCCGATCGTCTATCTCTACCACCGCAAGATCCTGATGGGCGTGAGCACGCGCGTCGACGGCTACAAGCAGGTGCCGGACGGGATGATCCGCGTAGTCGGGTTGAGGCTGAAGTGAGGACGGCTTCGCGTACCATTCGCTCGTGTCCCGAGCGCAGTGCAGCACGTAGCGCGCAGCGCGGAGTGATGCGCTGCAGACCCGGGACCCAGGTGCCGCGTGGCGCTGGGTCCCGGATCAGCGGTGCACCAGCGCGCCAACGGCGCGCCGCTGCACCGCATCCGGGACACGCGGCCGGCACATGCTGACCTTCCTCGGCAACCGCCTGCTGCAGCTCATCCCGACCCTCTTCTTCGTGTCGGTGATGATCTTCCTGCTGCAGCATCTCCTGCCTGGCGATCCGGCGCTGGCGCTGGCGGGCGAGGAGCGCGATCCGGCGGTGATCGCGCAGATCCGCGCGCAATATCACCTCGACCAGCCGCTGCCGTCGCAATACCTCGCCTGGATCGCGGGCGTGCTGCACGGGGATCTGGGCGAATCGATCCGCATGAAGGAGCGCGTGCGCGACCTCGTGCTGGAGAAGCTCCCCGTCACGGCGCAGCTCGCCGCCATGGCGATGGTGTTTGCGCTCGGCATCGGCCTCACGGCCGGCGTGCTGGCGGCGGTGAAGAAGGACACGGGCTGGGACTACGCCGCGAGCGTGCTGGCGCTATGGGGCCGCTCCACCCCGCCGTTCTGGCTCGGCATCATGTTGATCGTGCTGTTTGCCGTGAAGCTCGAGTGGCTGCCGGCCTCCGGCTACGTCAGCCCACGGGAGAATTTCTGGCAGAGCATCGCCTCGACCATCATGCCAGCCTTCGTGCTCGGCAATGCCAGCGCCGCTATCCTGATGCGCCACACCCGCAGCGCCATGCTGGATGCGCTCAACAGCGACTACGTACGCACCGCCCGCGCCAAGGGGCTCACCGAGCGCAGCGTGATCCTCAAGCACGCGATGCGCAACGCGCTCACTCCGGTGATCACGCTCGGCGCGCTCCAGCTCGGCGAGTTCCTCTCCGGCGCGGTGCTCACCGAGCAGATCTTCTCCATCCCCGGCTTCGGCAAGCTGACCGTCGACGCCGTGTTCAACCGCGACTACGCGGTGGTGCAGGGCGTCGTGCTCGTCACCGCGACCATCTACATCCTGCTCAACCTCATGGCCGACATGCTCTACGTCGTGGTCAACCCGCGGCTGCGAGGCTGAATCATGGTCGACGTCGCCTTCGACACCGTGCTCGCGCGCGACGCCGCCCCGGTCGAGAGCCCGGCGCGCCGCGCGCTGCGGCGCCTGGTGCGGCGCAAGGGCGCGCTGGTCGGGCTCGCCGTGATCGCGCTGTTCGTCGCGGTCGCGCTGCTGGCGCCGCTGATCTCGCCCTATGATCCGACCGCGCAGGGCTGGACCGCGGTGCGCAAGCCGCCCTCGTGGCTGCACTGGTTCGGTACCGACGAGGTCGGCCGCGATATCCTGTCGCGCGTGATGTTCGGCGCGCGCCTCCCTGCTCGCCGGCGTGATCGCGGTCTGCATCGCGCTCGGCGTCGGCG
>DATBZM010000195.1:0-3932 GCA_036513175.1 Xanthobacteraceae bacterium
GCGCCCCTCACCCGGCTCGCTTCGCTCGCCACCCTCTCCCCTTCGGGGAGAGGGAAGAAGATGCTTCACAAATCCTGCGTCCGTCGCGCCACCGCGCGCTCCCACACCTTGGCGCGATCCTCGTCGAACACGAGCTTGGGATCCTCCGGAGCGATGTACCAGACATTATGCGCCATCTCGTTCTCGAGCTGGCCCGCGCCCCAGCCCGCATAGCCGAAGGCGATCAGGCTCTTCTGCGGGCCCTTCTTCGCCGCGATGTCGCGCAGGATCTGCGCGTTGACCGTCATGGCGACGCGGCCGTCGACCTCGATGGTGCCCTCGGCGTGATAGTCGGCGCTGTGCAGCACGAGCCCCATGTCGGGCTCGACCGGCCCGCCGAGATAGACCGGCACCGTGCCGGCCTCATTCGTCTTCTCGCCGACCGCGGCGAGCAGCTCGGAGATCGGGCGCTCGCCCGCCGGCATGTTGATGATGACGCCAAGCGCGCCCTCGCGGTCATGCCGCACCACCAGGATCACGGCATGGTCGAAACGCGGGTCGCGCATGTCGGGCGTCGCGATCAGGAGCTGGCCGGCGAGCGACACGTGCGCCGGGCCGTTCGGCGGCTCGGGCGCGCTCGGCGCGACGGCGCCGACGAGCAGCGCCGGCAGCAGCAACGCGCCCAGCGCCACGAGAGCACGTTGGCAACGTGCTCTAGACTCAAGCGTTGGCGCATATCCGTGTCGGCGAACCGGTGTCCACTTCGCCGCGATATGCGCTAGCGCGCGGCGAAGCACAGCAAAAAGCTGGGGCATGGTGCACATCCTCGATCGAACGGATCACCGTCGCCCGGCGTGACGCAATCATACCAGGATGGCGCGCGAGGCCAACAGGCCGAAACGGTCGGCCGCGCGAATCACACAAAGCGCGCGAACGCGCTGCGAATCACGCCGCCTTGCCGATTTCGCGATCGACGCGCCGCGAACCTATAATGCGCAAGGCGTTGGTGAGTCGCGAATCGGTCGGCGCGGCGAGGTGCCAGTGGCCGATGCGCGGGGTGGCGTGCTCGCGTGGGTTCCCGAACTGGAGGCAGCTTGGGGCGCAGAACCATCACCATCAACCGCGCGCCGGTGCTCACGCTGTGGGCGTCGGTGGTGGCGCGGCGGCTCGGCTTCGCACGCGATGAGGCGCTTACCCTCGGGCGCGCGGTCGCGAGCCTCGGCACCTACGGCAAGGACGTCTCGCCCCTCGTCATGACGCCGACCCGCAAGGCCATCAAGGAGCGGCGGCGCGGCCTCAAGGCCGGCAAGCGCGTCGAGGTCGACCTGCTGCAGCGCGCCGTGCCGATCGTGCGCACGCGGGCGGGCCTGCGGGCGCTCAGCCGCGACCGGCCGATCGCGCCCGACAGCGTCGAGCTGTATCTCGAGATCAAGTTCGGCGACGCGCTCAAGCGGGTGCGCGCCGCCATGAAGCGCCTCGCGCGATCGATGTCGGCACCGGAGATCGCGGCACAGGCCGATGAGCTGTACGAGAAATTCCGCCCCAGGGTGCGCGAGGGCGAGCCGGGCTGGGGCGCCGAAGGCAGGCTCGACGTCGGCCGCATCGAGCGGCTGGGCACCGCCAAGCCGGCGCGGCGGCGGCCGTGAGACGGGCGAAGATCAAACCAAGCGAAGTTTTCGACCGCATGCGGCCGGACGGGAATCCGTGCGCGTCACCGCACGTCGAACGCGCCGACCCATTCGCGAGCTTGCATGTTGCACTGCGATGCGCGGGGCAGCGGATCATTTGGTCGCATTGCAGCGACGAAGAAGCGAAAATTTTCGCGAAAACAAGCGGCCTCGTCTTCGCATTTGGTTCGCCTTTATGAAAACTTCATCTGCGCGCCACGCTATCGCCACGGACCGCGGGCAGGTTACAAACGTGCACGGGGTTTTCGACAGAGGGGTGGAGAGCGGAGGAGGATTTCATGAGTGGACGAGCCGAGACGCATATGGCTACCGTAGCGTCGCGACGCTTTGCCCTTCCGGTCTGCCCCAAATGCCACGACCTGCAGTTCGCGCCGTCGGCATCGGAATTCGTCAGCAAGGGCAAAGTGCGCCATTTCTGGTCGTGCGAAGCGTGCGGCCACGAATTTTCCACCTCGGTGAAGCTCCCGTTCCTGCACGCGGCGTGACGAAGCAGCGTCATGCCCGGCCTTTTGTGCCGGGCATCCACGTCTTAGCACCGGGTCAGAACGACGTGGATGGCCGGGACAAGCCCGGCCATGACGAGTGATAAATCAGACATCAACCAAGATATCCTCTCCATCGATGCGGCACGGAAAGGTCTTCACCGCCTGATAGGCGGGCGGAGAAACCGCTTCTCCGGTCTTCACGTTGAACAGCGCCTGATGCACCGGGCACTCGATGCAGTCTCCGTCGAGGAAGCCCTCCGACAGCCGCGCGAAGGCGTGGGTGCAGATGTTCTCGGTCGCATAGGGCGCGTTCTCGACCCAATAGAGGGCGATCTCCTCGCCATTGACCTCGGCATCCATGACGCCACGGTCCTTGAGTTCCGTTGCCGCGGCGACGCGCGTCCAAGCCATATCGTGCCCCTCCTGCCACTGTCGGCTCCCGTTCACGCCGCGGGAGCGGTAAAAGCGTGGGACGATAGCGCATGTTCCGGGGGAGTGGGTACCGGTTCGGCGCCAAGAACATCCGCCAATCAGCGCATGTTCCGGCGAAGTGGGTACCGGTTCGCCGCCAAGAACATGCGCCAATCGATGAATCCAGGGCCGCGCGCCCGAGAAAAGCGGGCGAAGGGGATTTTCCGCAGGCCGCAAGAGAGGTTAAGGTGGCGGCTGCGACCGGCGCGCGGGGGTCTGCGCGCCGGATGGGGGGTCGCACGGGCTACGCCAACGCGGCGATCGCTGCGCACGGGCGCCGCCGCCCCCCTGTAGCGACGTCTAGGGCATTTTCCGGCGAAGTGGAATCCGATTCGCCGTAGAAAATGCGACCAAGAATAGAATCTGGACCATGTTCCGATCACGTTGGATCGGAACATGGTCTGGTCAACCGAAGCGAGTGCCGAAGGACCGCCTGATGATTTCGACCCTAATGACCACACGGCGCTTCGCACCCTTGTTCTGGTGCCAGTTCTTCAGCGCCTTCAACGACAATTTCCTCAAGAACGTGCTCGTCATCCTGATCGTGTTCAAGCTCTCGGGCGCCAATTCGGAAGCCCTGGTGCAACTCGCCGGCGCGGTCTTCATCTTTCCCTATTTCATCCTGTCCGCCTTCGGCGGCCAGATCGCCGACCGCTACGACAAGGCGGTGGTGGCGAAGCGGCTCAAGTTCGCCGAGATCTTCGTCGCCGGCATCGCGGTGCTGGGCTTCTGGCTGCGCAGCTTTTCGATCGAATATTCGGTCGTGACCCTGTTCGTCGCGCTGCTCGGCTTCGGCGTGATCGGGTCGCTGTTCGGGCCGATCAAATACGGCATCCTGCCCGATCATCTCGCCGAATCCGAGCTGCCGTCCGGCAACGCGCTGGTCGAAGGCGCGACCTTCCTCGCCATCCTGCTCGGCACCATTGCGGGCGTCAGCGCGGCCCAGGGCGACCCCCTCTCTTTCGGCGGGCTGATGATGGTGTTCGCGGTCCTGTGCTGGCTGTTTGCCCGCTTCATTCCGCGCACGGGCGAGGGCGCGCCGCATCTCGTCATCGACCGCAACATCGTGCGCTCGACGTCCGCGCTGGTGCGCGACCTCAAGTCCGATCCGCGGCTGTGGTGGGGCGGCCTGGTGTCGAGCTGGTTCTGGCTGGTCGGCGCCGTCTCGCTCGCGTTGCTCGGCCCTCTCGTCAAGGACGCGCTCGGCGGCAACGAGGCCGTCGTCAATGCCTATCTGGCGGTTTTCGCCATTTCGGTCGCGGTCGGCTCGGGGTTCGCCTCGTGGCTGTGCCATGGCCGCATCGTGCTG
>DATBZM010000196.1:0-23582 GCA_036513175.1 Xanthobacteraceae bacterium
GGCGGTACGTCGCGATTTCGACATCGAGTCCTCGAATTCAATTCACAAGTCCGAACGCTTGCGAGGCGAACCATAGGTCCTGAGGTCGACGCAAAGATGACAGAGAGGAACCAGGGGGACAAATGGCGCCGCCGCGCTCGCCGGGGGCGGTCAAACGTCAATCGTGCTTGTCGGGCTCGTTCGCCCACGCTCGCCGCGGCGGACGGGTCGCCGGACGGTCGCGCAGGAAACGGACGCCGATCTCGTCGCCGTTGAGCCATATGCGCTCGCAGCGACGATGTGCGCTGCCGGTCGTCGACAGCACGAGGAAGAATTCCTTGGTGTCGATCCCGTCGACCGTTCCCTGAATGGTCAGCTTGGCGCCGATCTCGGAGACGTCGCCGATGCGGCACTCGCGCTCCCAGGTTCCATCGATCGCCATGATGCTGGCGGTGTAGCCGCGGCCGAACAGCACCCGGTCGGAATTCCTGCGTTCGCTGACCATCGCGGAGGCCTCCTTGCGGCCGGATCCGTGACCCTCCATGGTAAACAGCAGTCCTCAACAAGGGATTACCAGCCGGGTCGAGGGATATCCCCCATGCGAATGGCGAGTAGCGAATGGCGAATAGACGGGGCTCAATTCGCTACTCGCTACTCGCTACTCGCTCCAATTCGGGCGGCGGAACATTCGCCTTGTACCAGGCGTCGAGCGGCGCGAGCGCCGGATGCGCGAGCGACCGCTGGAGGTAGTTCCACACGCGCGGAAGATGGCGCAGGTACTGCGGCTTGCCGTCGCGGCGATCGAGCCGCGCAAAAATGCCGAGGATCTTCGAGGCACGCTGTGCCGCCAGCGTGGAGTAGAGGCGCACGAACCCGGCTATGTCGAATTCCTCATCGGCCTCGCGTCGCGCCCGCACGTAGCGTCCGAGCAGCTCGATTTCCATCTCTTCCGGCACGTCGACGCGTGCATCCTGCAGCAATGAGGCAAGATCATAGGCGGGCGGACCCATCAGCGCGTCCTGGAAATCCAAGAGGCCGAGCCGCGCGATGCCGGCGCGGTCGGGCAGCCACAGCAGGTTGGGCGAATGGAAGTCGCGCAGCACCCAGGTCGGTCGGACGTCGAGAACCGGGGCCAGCGCCTCGCGCCACAGCCCCAGGTAGTCCTCGCGCGCGCCGGGAGCCGGCGGCGCGCCGCGATGGGGCATGTACCAATCGGGCAGCAGCTCGACCTCGATCAGGAGCGCGCCGAGATCGTAGGGTGGAATGCGGTGGTCGAGCGGCGGTGCGACCGGCAACGAGTCGGGTAGGTTGAGCTTGTGCAGCGCGATCAGCGCGTCGACCGCGGTCTGGTAGCGGTGCCCGATCGGCGCCGGCGGGTCGCCTTCGAGCACGCCCTCGCTGCCGAGATCCTCGAGGATCAGAAATCCCTCGTCGAGATCCGCGGCGTAGATCGTCGGCACCGAGAAGCCGCGCTCGTGCAGGCCCTTGGCGAGCGCGACGAACGGCTTAATGTCTTCGGCGAGGTGTGCGATCGCGCTGTAGGGCGCCCCATTGCGCACCGGCGGCCCGTCCGGCCGGCGCGGCGAATTCATCAGGATGGCGCGCCGGCTGCCGAGGGTCAGCCGCTCGTAGGAACGCGCCGAGGCATCGCCGGCGACGCGCTCGCGCTCGGCTTCGCCGTAATCGGACGCGTCGAGGAACCTGCGCGCGGCGGCGAGCCGCTCGGCGCGCGGCGCGAATGTCCCGTAGCCGGTGATGCGCAGGTTGCGATGCTCCGGCCCGAGCTGCGGCGCAAGCGTGATCGCGATGTCGAGCCGGTCGGGCGGCAGGAACCCGGCGGCGCGGTCCGGCCACTCGAGCAGGATGACGGCGAGCGGGGGCAGGTCGTCGAAGCCGAGCTCGGCAAGCTCGCTCGATCCGGACACGCGATAGAGGTCGGCATGCACGAGCGGAAAGCGCGGCAGGTCGTAGGCCTGCATGAGCGTGAAGGTCGGGCTCGGCACCTCGGCCGCCGCATCGCCCGCGAGATGGCGGATGAGCGCGCGCGCGAACGTGGTCTTGCCGGCGCCGAGATCGCCCGACAGCGTGATCAGGTCGCCGGGCTCGAGCGCGATGGCGACGTCCTTCACGAGCCGGTGCAGCGCTTCTTCGTTCGCCAGCACCACCGTGTGACTTGACCCGCCGGACGTGGTCGGAAGCATCTTGGATTGAAGGTGGTCCACGGAGCGTCTTTGCGGAAACTGGGTACCGGGTTTCCGCCGAAAATGCGAGCGTTATGAAGGCGAATGGCGAGCGGCAAATGGCGAATGGGCCGCCATCAATTCGCTATTCGCCACCCCCTGTTCGCCACTGGCTAGGCGGCCGTCACCCGGGCCGCCGCCTGTTCGCGCGGGAAGGTGCATACCACGGTCGTGCCGCGGCTGGCCGCCGAATCGATGTCGACGCTTCCGCCATGCAGCACGACGAAGGAGCGCACCAGCGAGAGACCGAGGCCGGCGCCGCGGTGGCGCGAGCCGAATGTGTTGGTTTCGAACCAGTCGAAGACCCTGTCCTGCAACTCGGGCGGAATGCCCGGACCGCGATCGGTCACCGCGAACACGATCGACTGCTCGGTGCGCTCGGCCTTGAGCGTCACCGTCTCGCCGGGCGGTGAGAAGCCGACCGCGTTGGAGAGAAGGTTGAACAGGACCTGCCGTACCCGCCGCTCGTCGGCCGTGAAGCTGCCGATCTCGGCGGCGGCGCGGATGTCGAGCTTGATGTCGTCCTTGACCAGGCGGTCGCGCAGGCCTTCGGCGGCGGCCGCCATGGTCTTGTGGATGTCGACCACGCCGAGGTCGAGATTCATGGCGCCCGCATCGATGGTGGCGAGGTCGAGAATGTCGTTGATCAGCGCGAGCAGCGCATCGGTCGAGCGCCTGATGGTGCCGACATAGTCGTGCTGGCGTTCGTTGAGCGACCCGGTCGCGGCCTCGCTCAGCAGCTCGGCAAAGCCGATGATGTTGGTCAATGGCGAACGCAGCTCGTAGGACACGTGGCGGACGAACTTGACCTTGAGCTGGTCGGCGGCGCGCAGCGCCTCGTTGCCCTCGCGCAACGCGCGCTCGTTGTTGACCGAGGCGGTGACGTCCTGGAACGCGATCAGCGTGCCGCCGTCCGGCAGCGGCACCGTGCTGCAGTCGGCGACCTTGCCGCCGCTGAGCTCGATGCGCAGCGCGACCGGATCGCGCTGGTCGAGGGCCGTGACGGCGGTGCGCAGCTTCTGCCAGGTGGCGTCGTCGCCATGCCGCGGGCGGCACAGCTCGATCACGGCCTCGATATGCGGGTGCTCCTTGAGCGCCGCGGGATCGATCCGCCACATGCGGGTGAAAGCCGGGTTGAACAGGCGAATGCGGCCGTCGCTGCCGAACACCGCGAGCGCCTCGGCGAGATTGTCGAGCGTCTCGCCCTGCACGTGGATCAGCGCGTCGAAGCGGCGCTCGAGGTCGAGCCGCTCGGTCACGTCGTTGAACAGATAGGTGACGCCGCCTTCCTCCTGCGGCATCGCGATCACGCGCAGGGTGCGGCCGTCCGGCAGGTGCCAGACATGCGCCTGCGCCTCGCTCGCCTTGTAGGCGCCGTGCAGCTCCGCCTTCCACTGGCGGAAGTCGCGCGGCTCCGGCAGCTTGCCGTCGTCGCGCAGCCGGTCGAGCACTTCCGAATCGCTCGGCCGCTGGTCGAGGAAGACGGCGTCGAGCTCCCACAGCGTGAGATAGGCGGCGTTGTAGAAGGCGAGCTTGTGGTCGACGCCGAAAGTGGCGACGCCGGCCGCGAGCTGGTCGAGCGTGCGGCGGTGCGCCTCGGCGAGGCGCTTGAGCTCGCGCCGCAGCGTCTCGACCTCGGTGGCGTCGAGACCGAGGCCGGCGCGGCCGTGCGGGGTCGGCACTTCGATCACGTCGAGGCTGCGCCGCTGACCCGCGATGATGGCCGGCAGGCGCAGTCTGGCGCCGCCGGCGGCCCCGGCGCGGTCGAGCTCCAGGCGTCCGGCGCGGTCGATCAGCTCGATGCCCCGGGTGGCCGCGCTCGTGCCATCCGCCGCCTCGACGGCGCGCGCATAGGCGGCATTGACGAACGCGAGCCTCCCGGCCGCATCGCGCACCCAGACCGGCGACGGCAGTGCCTCGATCAGGGCGCGCAGCGCATCGGCCTCGCTCTTGAGCGCCTCGTGCGCGGCCGTGACCGCGGTGAGCTTGCGCTCGACCCCGCTCACATCGCGCAGCTTCATCACGGCGCGGCCCGCGATGGCGCGGCCGTCCGCCTCGACCTGGCGGCCCGCAAGGGTCGTGAGCGACCGGCTGAAGGCTTCGCCCTCGGCGCGCAGCCGCTCGACCGCGCGCGTCATGGCGCGCGCGTCGTCGATATTGAGCCAGGTGGCGAACGCGAGCACGCGATTGCGATCGCCGTTCCCGGTGACCGGCGACGTCTCCCCGAGGATCTGCGGCTCGTCGCCCGCCGCCGGCCAGGACACGAGCACGTGCGGCTCGGAGAGCAGGAGCCCGGTGAGCTGGTCGACCTGGGTCTGGAGCGCGGCGGCGTTCTCTCGCGCCGTCGCCTCGTTGGCGGCGGCGCGTGCGCGCGTGCGCACCAGCAGGATGGCGGTGAACACCGCGAAGGAGACGACGCCGAGGATCAGCGCGAGCGCCGCGATCTCATGCCGATCGAGCGGTGCGAGCGCCGAAAGATGAGCGGAGTTGAACGGCCACGGCCAGCCGCTCGCATCTTGCGCGAGGGCGGAGCTCGGCAGCAGGGATAGCGCGCCGCCGGCCGGTATCCGGAATCGATTTTGTCGCAGTCGAGCTTTGAGGCTCCCGCCCGCCGCCCGGATCGTATCCGGCATTCCGCAGCCCCTGATGCGTCCGGCGGCTGCGCGCCGCCAGACCGCGAATCCGCAACTGTTCGGCCGAGGTCGAGGACCGAAGCACGCGTCACGGAACCGAAACGGATTGAAAGCGCGCACCCGCGGGCCGCCATCCCATGCAACCTCCAGCCCGCGAATCGCTCCAATCTACCCGCACCGTGACTCGGCCAAAAGAGTCCAGACCGTGAACGGTGCAGAACGGTAAGCTTTGCCGCCGCAGCCCGTCGCGCCGCTACGGCTCGAGGTCGAGCAGCGACCGGATCTCCGGCGTGCAGGCCGCCCACAGGCGCGCGCGCGTCGCGGTGTCGACCTCCCCACGCCAGGCGGCGTCGTTTCCCGTCTCGAAGTGGACTCGCACTTCTTCGAGGGACTGGCAGGCGAGGTAGGGACGCATCGCGGCGTGACGGTCGGACAACACGGTGCTGATCTCGCGCAGCACGGCCGCGGGGTTTGCGCAGACCTCGCGAAAGGTCAGCCAATGGACGCGGAATGAGAGATCCGGCCGCTTCGCGCAATCGATCCAGTTCTGCAGCCAGGGAATGAAATGGGCCGTGCATTCGTGCTCGATGCGCTCGCTCGGGGATTGGTCGAGCCGGCCCTCGTCACGGGCGAGGTAATGCACTTGCGAGCGCGCGGCGGCACGCGGATCGCGGGCAAGGACGAACAGGTCGAGCGGGCCGCGATCGCGCAGGACGCCGAGGTTGAACGCGTTCGCGGCAAAATGGTCCTGGGTGATCGCGCCGCCTTCGAGGAACATGTCGAGCCAGGACGGCACGAGGAAGTAGCCGGGAAACTGGCCGGCGCTGAGATGCATCACGGGACAGTCGAGCGCCCGTCCGAGCGTGTGCGTGAGCGTGGCGCTGGCGGAGCGTGGCATGCAGGCGATCAGGATCGGCGGAATGCCGCGCTTGACGGCGGCGGTCTGGCGAACGCGCAGCACACGAGCGACGTTGAGGTGATCGGAAAACAGCTCGTCGTCCTCGCCGGTCGGCATGCTGCAGGACAGGCGCAGATGCGTCGCCATTCTCTCCGGCTCCTGGGCGTGCGCGTACAGGAGGCCGAGGTGAAAATGGAGCGCTTCGGCGAAATAGGGTTCGTTATTGTCGGGCGAACCACGGATCCCGATGCGCTCCATCAGGAAATCGTTGGCGGCGCGGTTTCCGCGGGCGCGTTGAATCTCGATCGCGTCGGCGGCGATCGAGCGCGCCGCAGTCTTCGTCTGCCGCTGCATGAATTGATAAAGGGTCAGCCGCAGCATGCCCTGCGGCGGCCGCGGCGGCTCGTCCGCATCGGAGGACAACCGCTTTCCGTCGCTGAAGCGGCGGGCCGGCCAGGCATTCGCGAAGACATTCACGTCGCTCGGCGGCGTGAAATGCGAGTGCCACAGGCGGATATTGCCGACCGCGTATTCGCCGAGACTGCGATAGTTGTAGAGCGGCGAGAGCGCATACGGAACGAAGCCGAGCTGCTCCATCGCAAGCGTCAGGAAGGGCTGGTCGCGCCGAAAATCGAGCTTGGCGCCGACCTCCTTGCAGAGGTCCCGCCAGCGCTCGAGCACGCGCCGGACCGCAGGCGTAAGATGGAAGAAAATGACGCCCGAATTGTACATGATCTGATCGACGGGCCGCACGCCGAGGCGGATCATGATCTCGCCGAACCCGAAGAACTCGGCGAGGTTGTAGTTCGGGGCTGGCGCCATTGCGATGCCATGGCGTTGCGCCTTGTCGAAGCCGAGGCTCACATCGCCGACAATACGGGTATCGGTGTCGAGAAAGAGGAACGTTTCATATCCTGCCGGCAGCACATCGATCAGGCGCGATTTCTCCAGATTGTTACGATGCACGAGCCCGATCCGGATGATCGACGTGAATTCGGTCATATCCTTCGCGGCGGCAGCGCCTTCGGCGTCGGTGACGAGAAATCGGTCGGCTTCGATTGCCGCTGTGCTGCGGGCGCTCACGGCCGCTTCTTCGATAAAGCGCGTGCCCCAGCAGAACCAGATGATCGCCTTTTTCATCATGGGATCCGCGTCGCGAGGCGTGGACGGCGCGGCGCCGCCATGCGCGACGGCGCGGCAAGGATTTGGAAGTCCGCATCGTCCGTGCGCCGCGGGAACGGTCGCGACGATGGGTCGAAGGCGAACATGCTACAGTCATAACAAAAATTGCCATGCCGCACAGGCATTTCGAGGATTGACCGTGAGGCTGTTTAGCGACACCGCAAGGGTATGAAGGTATCCGGCGATGAGGTTTGGCGTATTCGGGCTCGGAAGGCGGCCATCCGGCGCGCGCGATCAAGGCGAAGACACATCCGGTCGGGGGCTCGAAGCCTGCATCGCACGCGCAAGCTTGGCGTCGTCGGTCGCGATGGCGAGCACGTCGTAGAAGGCACCGCTTTCGCGCAAGGACGTGATCTCGATGAGCTCGAAGCGGTCGTGCGCGGAATTGCGCTCGCCGACATTGCGAAAGAAGCGATAGTCGTGGCGCCGCATCAATACCTCGACATCGTCCGGCGTGGCACCTTGGCGCGAAAGCTGCTCGGCCGACATCTCGACATGGAGAACCGGCCGGTCGCGGGCGATGGTCCGCTCGGCCGACCGCAGCACGCACAGCTCCATTCCTTCGACGTCGATCTTGATGACGCCCACGCGGGCCGGGTCTATCGCGTGCAGATCGTCGATGCGGATCGTCGCGAGACTCTCGCCGGCGGGGTCGGGCGTGAAATAGGTCGCACTGGTGTGGCCGGGAAAGCGCATGGCTCGAAATCGGCCGGTGCCTGTGCCGGCGCCGGCGAGACCGAACAGCGGGGTCACGCGGCCGAGAAGGCCGTGTTGGCCGAGATTGTGCCGCAGCAAGGCGAAATTGCTTTCGTCCGCCTCGATCGCGATGACGCGCCCGGTTTCGCCGCAGGCCTGCGCCAGCGGAATCGCAAACGTGCCGATATGCGCGCCGACATCGTAGACCAGGTCGCCGGGGTCGACGAAAGTCCGCAACAGCGCGAGCTCGTTGCGCGTATGCGCCCCGAACTCCGCGATCTGCCTGGTCGCAAAGTCGCCTTCGAAGACGGTCATCGGCCCGAAGATGCTGTCGACGACGGTCGTTCTGCGGACAGCGGGATCGGCGTGGTTCATGCGGCACCGAAGGTGCGGCTTGCGGAACGCGGTGACGATGCGGCAATCATCGTGCGGCAATTTCGAAGTGCGTGCAATAGAGGCGAGCGGGGCGGGCGATGAGGATCAGCGTATTCGGGCTCGGCCACGTCGGCGCCGTGTGTGCAGCCTGCCTTGCTGACAAGGGCCATGCGGTCGTGGGCGTCGACAAATCCGGCGCCAAGCTCGAACTCGTCCGGTCCGGGCGTTCGCCCGTCGTCGAGCCGGAGCTCGACGATCTGGTGCGGCGGACGGTCGCCGCGAACCGATTGGCCGCGACCGGGTCGGCGACCGAGGCCGTTGCCAAATCGGATCTATCGCTCATCTGCGTCGGGACGCCGACCGGCCCGACCGGCGAGCTACGGCTCGACGCGATCGAATCGGTAATTGAGGAGATTGCGCGCGGGATCGCTGCCAAAGGCAGGCCGCACACCGTCGTGGTGCGCTCGACCGTGGTGCCGGGGACGACGCGCGGACTCGTGGCGGCGCGTCTTTCCGCCGTGGCGGGCGGCGCAAAGGTGGGCGTCGCCTTCAATCCGGAGTTTCTGCGCGAAGGATCGGCCGTCGGCGATTTCAGGAATCCGGCGAAGAC
Source organism: Xanthobacteraceae bacterium (assembly GCA_036513175.1). Taxonomy (GTDB): domain Bacteria; phylum Pseudomonadota; class Alphaproteobacteria; order Rhizobiales; family Xanthobacteraceae; genus JAVDCA01. Next base: position 8,614 of record DATBZM010000196.1, read on the forward strand.
GGTGGTCGGAGCGCTCGATGAGGGGACCGCAAGCGAGGTGATGTCGCTCTATGGCGATCTTCCGGGCGCGAAAATCACGACCGAGTTGGAGGTCGCTGAGCTCGCCAAATATGCGGACAATACATGGCATGCGCTCAAGGTCGCGTTCGCGAACGAGATCGGCGCGGTCGCCCAAAGCCTCGGCCTCGGCAGTCACGCCGTGATGGCGATCCTCCTTGCTGACACGCGGCTCAACATCTCGGCGGCCTATCTGCGTCCCGGCTTCGCGTTCGGCGGCTCGTGCCTGCCGAAGGACCTGCGCGCGCTTGCGCGGCTCGCGTCCACGCAAGGCCTGTCGCTGCCGGTGATCGACCATGTCCTCGACAGCAATCGGCTCGCGCTCGAACGGGGCGCGGCCTGGATCGCCAGCCGCTCGGGAAGGCGCGTCGCGTTGCTCGGCATCAGCTTCAAGGCGGGTACCGACGATGTGCGGGAGAGTCCGTTTGTTGCGCTCGTCGCGCGCCTGATCCGCAATGGCATCGACGTGCGCATTTTCGATGCGAACCTGCGGCCCGCCGAGCTGATCGGCGCCAATCGGGAGTTTCTGCTGGAGGCAATTCCGAATATTGCGGAATTGATGGCGCCGTCGGCCATGGACGCGATTCGCTGGGCCGATACCGTCGTCGTCACGGTCGCGGATGCGACTTATACGACGGCGGTCGCGCAGTGGCGGACAAATCAGACGATTCTCGATATCTCCGGACGGGCCTGGGAAGCGCCATCAGGCGCGCCGGTGCGGGACATCCTCTGCTGGCCGTGAGCGGCGGTCATTCCTCGTCCGCCGCGACTGACGGCGCGCGCGCCGGCGCGGCGATCCATCGCGAAACCCGGGCGACAAGGTCGCTTGCGCGGCGACGAAGCCCGGGGCGATTTACCGGACCGCCCGGTCGCCATGAGGCAGACTCGCGCCGCGCGATCTCGCATTCCAGCCAATCGAGGAACGGATCGCATGTTCTCGTCCGCTTCCACGCGGGCGCGTGGGCCTGCGCGAGAGACGCGAGGGCTGGGAAGTCGGCAGCGGCACGCATGACGGCTGCCGCGATGGCGGTGGGATCGTCGCCTGCGTAAATCACGCCCGCCGCCTTGCCGGCCGCCACCTGATCGCCCATCCAGGTCCCCGACGGAACGACCGATGGGCGGCCGATGACGCAGCTCTCGACGAAGGGACCGGATGCACGCGTGCGATAGGGAATTCGCTCATAGGGCAGCAGCAGGAGGTCGATGCGCGCCAGCAGTGAATGATAGGTGGCAAGGTCGAGCGGTCCGTGTATCACCGTCACGTCCGGCTGTCCCTCGATCAAGCAAAGCTGCTCCAATGCCGCGGGCGGCAGATCCTCGTTGGCGATCTGGACGGCAAAATCGACACGTCCGAGCTTGCGCACCTCGGCGATGATCGCCGGAATGCGATCCGATCCCTTCTCTCGCCGCGCGCCGCCGAGCAGGCCGACGACGGGCGGCTCGTCGGCCTGCCGCTGACGCGGCGCGACGTAGTCGCCGGCCGGCTTCATGTGCGGGACCAGATGGACGTCGATTCCCAGGAGCCGGCCGAGCTCCGGCCGCAGCTCGTCCACCACCGAGCCGACCATCAGCCGGTGCGCGGCGTCGCGGCCGAGCCGCGCAAGCGTTGCCGCCGTGACACGAAACTCGCCGCGCTGCCGATCGCACTCTTGCGGCCCGAACCGGTTCCACCGGTCGTTGTGGTAGATCACGAGCGTCCACGGCCGGCGGCTTGCGGGGATCTCGGCGAGCCAGGTGGCAACCGCATGGGTGTCGCACTGAAAGGCGGTTGTCAGCAGCACGCGGTCATCCGGCCGCACGATCGGATCGAGATGGCGATGCAGCATCGCGACGAGGTCGGCCGAGCGCGCGTCGAAAGAGGCGTTGCCGTCGAAGAATACCGGGCAGTTCAGCACCGCATGCGCATCCGGGAACTCCGCCAGCACCTCGGCGGACGCACTCTCCTTGACGAACAGCATGTAGCCCAGGCCGCGTGCCGCGACGGCGGCCCTTATCCCGCTCGCCTCGGCGTTGCGGTGACCAATCATGCCGCCGAGGCGATGATGGAAGCCGATGATGCGCGCGCTCACGAGGATGTTTGCCGTCGAAATCTGGAACGGGAGTCGTCACTGCACCCAGGCCGCGACTTCATATCACGGATGCGCCGCGAATTGATATGCGGCCGGCTTCCGCGCGCCACGGCGGCGGCGCCCTGGCATGCCGCGCGAAATGCATTAGACTTGCGGACGTCTTGCACCGGAGAGGTTCCCCATGCATCCGCAGGCTCTGGGCTATGTCGGCATCCGCGCCAAGGACACCGAGGACTGGTCGGGCTACGGCCGCGACCTGCTCGGGCTCCAGCTCGTCGACAAGAGCCGCTCGGGCCTCGCGTTTCGCATGGACGACCGCAAGCAGCGCATCGTGATCGACGCCGACGGCGGCGAAGGCATCAAGTTCTTCGGCTGGGAAGTCGCGGACGCCGCGGCGCTCGACGCCTTGGCGGGCGATCTCGAGCGCAAGGGCATCGCCGTCGCGCGCGGCTCGCGCGCGCTCGCCGACGAGCGGCGCGTCGCCGACCTCATCGTGCTCAACGATCCGGTCGGCAACCGGGTGGAGATCTTCCATGGCGCCGAGGTTGCGGCCGATGCTTTCCGGCCCGGCCGCAACATTTCCGGCTTCCGTACCGGCGCGCTCGGGCTCGGCCACGTGGTGCTGCATGTCGAGCGCTTCGAGGACGTGATGGCGTTCTATCGCGACACGCTCGGCTTCAAGGTCAGCGATTATTTCCTGCGCCCCTATCCGGTCTATTTCTTCCACGTCAATCCGCGCCACCACAGCCTCGCCTTCGCGGCGACCGGCAAGAACGCCGTGCACCACATGATGCTGGAGCTCTACAGCCTCGACGACGTCGGCCAGGGCTACGACCTCGCGAGCGCCGAGGATGGGCGGCTCGCGGTGACGCTCGGGCGTCACTGCGGCGACTGGGTCACCTCGTTCTACACCTGGACGCCTTCCGCCTTCATGGTCGAGTACGGCTGGGGCGCGCGCAGCATCGACGTGGCGGGCTGGCAGCCGAGCGAGCGCAAGGAGGGACCGAGCCTGTGGGGACACGATCGCGCCTGGCTCGCGCCCGAGCTGCGCGAGGAGGCGCGCGAGATGCGGCTCGCCAATGCGCGCGACGGCCTGCGCCGGCCCGTTCAGGTGATCGATGGCAACCACGACGTGATGACCGGGGTGTGCCCCTGGTTCGACAGCGTCAAGAGCCGGCAGAAGACGGCATAGCGCGCGCGGCAAACATGGCGATCGCGACGACGAGACGCACGGCGCTCGCGCTGCTTTCGGCGACGGCGTTGGCCCTGGGCGCGAGCGGGGCGGTGTGCGCGCAGGACTATCCCAATCGGCTGATCAAGCTCGTGGTCGGTTATCCGCCGGGCGGGCCGATCGACACCACGGCGCGCATCATCGTGCCGCGCCTGTCCGCGCTGCTCGGTGCGACCATCATCGTCGAGAACCGTCCGGGCGCGACCGGCGCGCTCGCCGCCAAGGCGCTCGCCGCCGCCGAGCCGGACGGCTACACGATCATGCTCGGCAACGCGAGCTCGCTCGCCGTGATGCCGGCGATCGTGCGCTACCGCGACTACGACACGCTCAAGAGCTTTGCAGCCGTGGCCAAGCTGACCGAAGGCTACGAGGTTCTGGTGGTCGCGCCGAACGGGCCGAAGAGCGTGGCCGAGCTGATCGCGGCGGCGCGCGCCAATCCCGGCAAGCTCAATTTCGGCTCGGCCGGCTTCGGCAACCTGACGCATCTTTCCGGCGAGCTGCTCAAGCTGCGCACCGGCATCGACATCGTGCATATTCCCTACAAGGGCGCGCCCGAGGCGCAGACCGCGCTGCTCGCCGGCCAGGTGCAGATGATGTTCGGCGAGGTCGCCGGGCTCTTGCCGCTGGTGCGCGCCGGCAGGCTGCGCGCCCTCGGCGTTGCGAGCGAGACGCGCAATGCGCTCGCCCCCGAGCTGCCGACCCTGATCGAAGGCGGGCTGCCCGATTTTGTCGCGCTCACGTTCACCGGCATCGTCGCGCCGGCCGGCACGCCGCCCGCGATCGTCGCCAGGCTCAATGGTGCGATCAATCAGGCGCTCGCCGACAAGACGGTGCGCACCGCGCTCGAGCGGCTCGGCGCCGAAATCCGTCCCGGCAGCCCACAGGACTTTGCGGCGTTTCTCGCCAGGGAAAAGGACCAGTGGGACACGGTCGTGCGCCAGGCCAAGATCACGATGAACTGAGGCGCATGTTCCGGCGAAAGCCCGCCCCGGACTTGATCCGGGGTGGCCACCGGTTCGCCGACGTAGGCGAGCGAAGCGACGCCGTTCTTCGAACGGCTATGAACATGCGCCAAAATGATCCGGGCTCACGTATTCGCGGCGCGTCGGCGGTCGACCGGCCGCACCATGTCCTCGATCGTGATGCGGCCGAGCGCCTCCGACAGCGCCTTTTCGGCATGGGCGACCGCCGGCAGCACGATATCGACGACGAGGGGCGAATTCGACTGTACCGATGGGCCCTCGTCGATCAATTCGGCGGCACGCAGGATCTGCTCGGCGGTGATCTCGCGCGGCTCGGCGGCAAGCTCGTAGCCGCCGCCGGGACCGCGGATCCCCTTGAGAATCCCGTCGCGCACCAGTGCCTGCAGCACCGGCTCGAGGTGGCGTGGCGGCAGCCCGTGACGGACGGCCAGTGTCTTCGCCGAGACCGGGCGCTCCCGGTCGTTCAGCGCAATATCCACCACCGCCGCAATCGCGAGGATGCCTTTGCGAGGCAGGAAGGGCATTCCGGCAGTCCGCGATGAAAAAAGTCCCCGATGCAACAACGGTAATATCGTACACGCCCGCATTGGTCCAGGGTTACTTATTACCAGCGCGCATTCCGGCCCCGGTCGACCCGAAACCGCCATCGCCACGCGGGGTTAGCTCAAGCTCGCGGACCTCGTGGAGGTGCGCATGTACAACCGAGGCGATTACTAATTGGGCAATCCGTGTGCCGCGCGATACGGAAAACGAATCGTTGCCGAGATTCACCAGGATGACCTGCAATTCGCCGCGGTAATCCGCGTCGATCGTCCCCGGGCTGTTGAGCACGGTGATTCCGTGCCGTGCCGCGAGCCCTGAGCGCGGCCGCACTTGCGCCTCCGTGCCGGGCGGCAGCGCGATCGCGATGCCGGTCGGGATCAAGGCGCGCTCGCCCGGCGCCAGCACCACCGGCGCGTCGGCGGGCACGGCCGCGATCAGGTCGAGGCCCGCGGCCTGCGCGCTCTGATAGGCGGGCAACGGCAAATCGGCGCCATGCGGCAGGCGGAGAATCTGAACATCAATTCCGCTCATCGCCCGCCCTTGTCGGCGCCAGCGCTGAGCTTGCCGCCGAGCGCGGCCACAATGCGCGTAACCAGCATGCGGGCGACCTCGTCCTTGCTTTGCGTCGGCCAGTCCTCGACGCCGTCGGCGGTGACGAGATGGATGCGGTTGAAATCGCCGCCCATGGCGCCGCCCTCGGCCGACACGTCATTCGCCAGGATCCAGTCGCAGCCCTTGCGCTTGAGCTTGGCCTTGGCGTGCTCGACCACGCGCTCGGTTTCGGCCGCAAAGCCGATGACGAGCGGGGGACGTTTCGCCTTGAGATGCGCGACGGTGGAAAGAATGTCGGGGTTCTCGGTGAGCGCCAGCTTCGGCGTGCCGCCGCCGTTTTTCTTGAGCTTCTGTCCGCTCGCCTGCGCGACGCGCCAATCCGCGACCGCGGCGGCGAAGATCGCGATATCGGCGGGCAGCGCGCGCTCGACGGCCGCGAGCATGTCGCGCGCGCTCTCCGCATGCACGACGGTGACGCCGGGCGGATCGGGGAGATTGACCGGCCCCGACACCAGCGTCACGGCGGCGCCGGCATCGGCCGCGGCGCGCGCGATCGCGTGCCCCTGCTTGCCGGACGAGCGGTTGGCGATGTAGCGCACCGGATCGATCGGCTCGTGCGTCGGGCCCGAGGTGATCAGCACGCGCTTGCCGGCGAGCGGTGTGGACGCCGGCGCGAGCAGGCGTTCGGCCGCGGCCGCGATGTCGAGCGGTTCGGCCATGCGGCCGATGCCGGCCTCGCCGCGCTCGGCCATCTCGCCCGCATTGGGGCCGATCGTCGCGACGCCGTCGGCGGCGAGCTGCGCGAGATTGCGCCGGGTCGCTCGATGCGCCCACATCTGCGGGTTCATGGCGGGCGCGAGCAACACCGGCTTGTCGGTCGCGAGCAGGACCGCGGTCGCCAGGTCGTCGGCGTGGCCGCCAGCCAGCTTCGCCATGAGATCGGCAGTCGCCGGCGCCACGACGATGAGATCGCAGTCGCGGGCGAGGCGGATGTGGCCGACGTCGAATTCGCTCCTCGGATCGAACAGGTCCGTGTAAGCCGGCTCGCCCGCGAGCGCCCCGGCGGCGAGCGGGGTGACGAAATGCTGGGCCGCCGCCGTGAGCACGCAGCGGACCGCGTAGTGACGCTCGCGCAGGCGCCGGATCAGGTCGAGCGATTTGTAGGCCGCGATGCCGCCGCCGATGATGAGGACGATGCGCCGGGTTTGGCTGGCCGCCACGGCGTGCGGCACGGCCGGCATGCGCGGCTCGTCCGGCGGATTGATCAAGTCCAACGCCTGGTTCAAGCCCCCCTGGCCCGTCTCCTCGGCGGCCTGCCGCAGGATGAAACGGACCTCGTCCTCCATCGAGCGCCGATGGCGCGCTGCGCGCACCCGCAGCAGCGTTTTGAGCTTTTCGTCCAGTTGACGGACCGTGAGACTGGCCATGGCGACACTATAGCAAATGATTGCATTGCAATCAATGCAATCATTCATCCTCAGTCAGTCAAATGAAATGCCACAGCAGCAGCGCGAGCATCGCCGCGATCACCCACAGCGCCGCCGCGGTGGCGCGGCTGCGCCGGGCCTCGGCGAGCCCGATCGCCGCCACGGTCTGCGGCGCCAGCATGATGCCGTCGCGGGTCGCGGCGTCGAGCTGGTCGGCGATGCGGCCGGCGCGGCCGAGCAGGCCCGGCACTTGGCCGATGAAGCGCCCGATCTCGCCGGCCCCCTGCGCCGCGTCCTCGATGCGGCCCGCCGGCCCCAGATTGCGCTCCATCCATTCGCGCACCACCGGCTCCGCCGCGGTCCAGATGTCGAGCTTCGGGTCGAGCGAGCGTCCGACGCCCTCGACCACCACCATGGTCTTCTGCAGCAGCAGCAGCTCCGGCCGGGTGCGCATGTCGAACAGGCCGGTCACCTCGAACAGCAGCGTCAAGAGCTTCGCCATCGAGATGTCCTGGGCCGAGCGGTTGTGGATCGGCTCGCCGATCGCCCGGATCGCCTGGGCGAAGCTCTCGACCGAATGCTGCGGCGGCACGTAGCCGGCCTCGAAGTGGACCTCGGCGGTGCGCCGATAGTCGCGGGTGATGAAGCCGTGCAGGATCTCGGCGAGGAAGCGGCGCTCCTTCGGGCTCAGCCGCCCCATGATGCCGAAGTCGACCGCGACCAGCTTGCGGTCGGCATCGACGAACAGGTTGCCGGGATGCATGTCGGCGTGGAAGAAGCCGTCGCGCATGGCGTGGCGCAGGAAGGTCTGGATCACGGCGCGGCCGAGCCGGGGCAGGTCGAATCCCTTGGCGGCGAGCGTCGCGTGATCGTTGAGCGGCGTGCCATCGATCCATTCGAGCGTGAGCACGTCGCGCGCGGTCAGATCCCAGTCGACCGACGGCACGCGGAAATCCGGGTCGTCCTTGGTGTTCTCCGCCATCTCGGACAGCGCGGCCGCCTCGAGCCGCAGGTCCATCTCGATCGTCACCGAGCGGGCGAGCGTCGCCACCACCTCGATCACCCGCAGCCGGCGCGCCTCGGACGACCAGTCCTCGGCCATGCGCGCCACCGCGAAGAACGCCGCAAGATCGCTCTTGAGGCGCTGCTCGACGCCCGGCCGCAGCACCTTCACGGCGACCACGCGGCCGTCGGCGCGCGTCGCGCGATGCACCTGCGCGATCGACGCGGCGGCGACCGCCGGGCCGAAGACCGGAAACACGTCGCCGAGCTTGCGGTCGAGCGCCGCCGCGACCGCGGCCTCGGCCTGCGCCTGCGGGAACGGCGCCATGCGGTCCTGCAGGCTTTCGAGGTCGCGCGCGAGCGCGACGCCGACCACGTCCGGGCGCGTCGCCAGGAACTGGCCGAGCTTGACGTAGGTGGGGCCGAGCTTGGTCAGCGCGGCGGAGAGGCGGTTCGCCTTGTCGCCGCTCGTCGGCCGCTCGATCAGGCGGGCGCAGCGCAACGCGGTGCGCGCCGTCCACGGCAGCGGCGCCGGATCGATCAGCCCGAGCACGCCCTCGCGGGCGAAGACGACGCCGACGTGGCCGAGCCGCACGAGATGAACGAGGTTGCCGATCACAAGCGCCAGCCCGAATGCAGCGCCACGATGCCGCCGGTGAGCGGCTGCGCGCCGGCGCGGCGAAAGCCCGCGGCCGCGATCATCGCCGCAAAGGCCTGCGGCTTGGGAAAGCGGCGGATCGATTCGACCAGGTAGCGATAGGCCTCGGCATCGCCCGCGACCGAGCGGCCGAGCGCCGGGATGACGTTGAACGAGTAGAGGTCATAGAGCGCGTCGAGCCCCGGCACGTCGACGGTGGAGAATTCGAGGCAAAGGAAGCGGCCGCCCGTGCGCAGCACCCGGTAGGCCTCGGCGAGCGCCGACTCGATGCGCGGCACGTTGCGGATGCCGAACGCGATCGCATAGGCATCGAAGCTCCTGTCCGGAAACGGCAGCGCCTCGGCGTTGCCCTCGACGAACGCCACCGCCTGGTCGAGCCCGCGCTCGATCGCCCGCTCGCGGCCGACCGCGAGCATCGCGGAATTGATGTCGCACACGGTCGCGCGTGTCGCGGCGCCGCCCGCCGCAACCGTGCGGAACGCGATGTCGCCGGTGCCCCCGGCGACGTCGATCAGCCGAAACGGCTTGTCGCCGCGCGGCGGGTTGATGGCGGTGACCAGCGCGTCCTTCCAGGCGCGGTGCAGGCCGCCCGACATCAGGTCGTTCATCAGGTCGTAGCGCCGCGCGACCGAGCGGAAGACGTCGTCGACCATGCCCTGCTTGGCGTCGAGGTCGACGGTGCGGTAGCCGAAATGGGTGTCGCGGCGGGTCTCGGTCATGGATCCTTCCACACGACGATGCGCCTGCGCCCCCTCTCCCCGATGGGGAGAGGGGGCGGGGTGAGGGGCTCTCGGAGCCAGAACTGAAACTCCGAGCGCCCCTCACCCGGCTCGCTTCGCTCGCCACCCTCTCCCCTTCGGGGAGAGGGAAGAAAGGCGCGACCATAGCGCGCGTGGCAGCGCGGCGCTAGAAAGCAAGCCCGTCATCATGGTTAAGCCGGATGCCCGAGCTGCCCGAAGTCGAGACCGTCCGCCGCGGCCTCGCGCCCGTCATGGAAGGCGCGCGCTTCACCAAGGTCGAGGCGCGCCGTCCCGATCTGCGCCGGCCGCTGCCGAAGGATTTCGTCAAGCGGCTCGAAGGCCGCACCGTCACGGGGCTGGGCCGGCGCGCCAAATACCTGCTCGCCGATCTTTCCTCCGGCGACGTGCTGCTGATGCATCTCGGCATGTCGGGCTCGTTTCGGGTGGCGCAGGAGAATGAAGCGAACGGCGCCAAGGGGACGAAGGCGCCCGGCCGTTTCCATCATCCGCGCTCCGACGATCGCGCCCACGACCACATCGTCTTCCACATGTCGTCGGGCGCGCGCATCGCCTTCAACGATCCGCGCCGCTTCGGCCTGATGCTGCTGGTGCCGCGCAGCGAGCTTGCCGATCACCCGCTGATGAAGGCGATCGGCCCCGAGCCGCTCGGCAACGCGTTCGACGCCGCAATGCTCGCCGCCGCCTGCCGCGGCAAGAAGACGAGCCTCAAGGCGGCATTGTCCGACCAGAAGGTCGTGGCCGGGCTCGGCAACATCTATGTGTGCGAGGCGCTGTTCGGCGCGCATCTGTCGCCCAAGCGCCGGGCCTCGACCATCGCGGATCGCAAGGGCGCGCCCAACGCGCGCGCCGAGCGGCTGGTCGACGCCATCAAGGCGGTGCTCAACAGCGCGATCAAGGCCGGCGGCTCCTCGCTGCGCGATCATCGCCGGACCGATGGCGAGCTCGGCTATTTCCAGCATCACTTCCGCGTCTACGACCGCGAGGGCCAACCTTGCCTGGCGCCGGGGTGCAAGGGGACGGTGAAGCGCATCGTGCAGGGCGGTCGCTCGACGTTCTTCTGTCCGGAATGCCAGAAGTGAAAAGGCTCGTGCGGGCGCCGGCGGGCATCCGAGCTGCAGCGCTGCTCGTCGCCGCACTCGTCGCGCCCGGCACCGCCGCCGCCGACGGCGTCCTCGCCATCGGCGTGACCTCGCCGATCGTCCACGGCGGCGTCACCTACGGCTATGTGCGCAACTTCTCGCCGCCCGCGGCCGCGCAGGCGGCAGCGCTCGACACCTGCCGCCGCCTGGCCAATGTGCGCGAGGCCGCCGAGAGCTGCCGCGTCGTCGGCCTGTTCACCGACCAGTGCTTCGCGATCGCGTTCGCGCCGGCAGCCGCGACCGGGCTCGGCTGGGCGATCGACGCCGACAAGCGCGAGGCCGAGCGCAAAGCGATGAACGACTGCGCGGCCGCGGCCGGCGACCACCGCGACCAGTGCCGCGTCGTCCAGTCGCGCTGCGACGGCAGCACCTTCGCGGCGCGCTGCGGCGGCCATGCCGGCGCCGCGCCCGCCGAGCGCATCGTCGGCTGCACGGCACTGATCCAGTCGGGCGACGAGAGCGCGAGCGATCTCGTCAGCGACTTCGTCAATCGCGGCAATGCGCATCTCGACCGCGAGGAGCTCGACCTGGCCATCAGCGACTACGACGAGGTGCTCAAGCACGATCCGACTTATGCGATCGGCTGGTATGACCGCGGCACTGCCTATCGCTTGAAGAAGGACTACGACAAGGCGATCGCCGACTACGGCCGCGCCATTGCGCTCGATCCGCGCTACGAGGATGCCTTCGTCAATCGCGGCGTCGCGCACGCCGCCAAAGGCGATACCGACCCTGCGATTTCGGACTACACCACCGCGCTCATGCTCGATGGCTCGGACGTCGCCGCCTACCGCGCCCGCGGCGACGCCTACGCGGACAAGGGCGACCTGACGCTCGCGCTGCAGGACTACGACGAGGCGCTGCGGCGCGCGCCAGGTGACGCCGACACCTTGCGCAGCCGCGGCTACGCGCAATTCTATGCGGGCGACTTCGCCTCGGCTGCGAGCGATCTCGCGCGCGTCGTCGCGGCGCAGCCGGACGATATCTACGCCATGCTGTGGGCGTACTTGGCGGCGGCGCGGACCGATGCGGCGGCGGCGAAAAAGAGTCTCGTGGCTTCCGCGCCGAGTTCCGATCCGGCGTGGCCGCATCCCGTGCTCGAGCTCCTTGCCGGCGCCTCGACGGTCGAAGCGACGATGGCGGCGGCACAAAGCCCGTCGCAACGCTGCGAGGCGCAGTTCTACGCCGGCGAGTGGAAGCTCCTGCAGGGCGATCGCAGTGGCGCCACGGCCGCGCTGCAGGCGGCCGTGGCGAGCTGTCCGAAGAGCTTCATCGAGTATAAAGGTGCTCAGGCGGAGGTGAAGCGCTGAGCTTCGTCACGCCGCTCACGGATAGCATGCCGGCTGCGGGCCGGTGCCGGCGAGCGAACACTCGATCGCCTGCGTGCCGGCCTGATGCGGGGTGTCGACCACAAAGGTCTTGCCGTTCGAGCACAGCACCACCCATTCGTGGTCGTTGCGCGGCATGTCGGCCTTGCCGCGGCATTCCGTGCCGACGAGCGCGCCGAGCCGCGCCGCGTCCTGCGCGGCCACGCCGCGCGCGGGACGGAATTTCGGCCGCGCCAGCGTGCTGGCACCATGCCTGTTGGCGGACGCGATGCGATGCGGCGGATTGCGCGTCGCGGCGCCCGCTGCGGCCGCGAGGCCCGCGCCGGCGAGCGCGATGCCGAGCATGATGAAAAGCCTCCGTTGAGCGTGCGCGCGCATGGCAATTGGCCCGGAATACGAGAGATCACCCTTGCCGAGGATACCATGAATCGCGCCACCGCGCGTGTTGCCTTGCCGCAGGCTCTCGGCTAGGCCAGCGCGCAGATCGACAGCCGCAGGGTCGTCCAAAGAGATCACACATGAGCCATCAGCACATCATCGTCGAGACCAAGGGCAAGGTCGGCGTCATCCGCCTCAACCGGCCGGGCGCGCTCAACGCGCTCAATGCGGCGCTGATCGGCGAGCTCACCGCCGCGATCGACGCCTTCGAGGCCGATGCCGACATTGGCTGCATCGTCATCACCGGCTCCGACAAGGCGTTCGCGGCCGGCGCCGACATCAAGGAGATGGCCGGCAAGTCCTTCCGCGATGCCTTCATGGGCGACTTCGCGGCCGACTGGGACCGCGTCGCCCATGCGCGCAAGCCGGTGGTCGCGGCGGTCGCCGGCTTTGCGCTCGGTGGCGGCTGCGAGCTTGCCATGCAATGCGATCTCATCGTTGCGGCCGACAACGCGAAATTCGGCCAGCCCGAGATCAAGCTCGGCGTCATTCCGGGCATCGGCGGCACGCAGCGGCTCACCCGCGCGGTCGGCAAGGCCAAGGCCATGGATCTGTGCCTCACCGGCCGCATGATGGACGCGGCCGAGGCCGAGCGTTCCGGGCTCGTCGCGCGGATCGTGCCGCTCGCGAGCCTGATGGAGGAGGCGCTGAAAGTCGCCGAGACCATCGCGTCGATGTCGCTGCCGGCCGTGATGGTCGCCAAGGAGGCGGTCAACCGCGCCTTCGAGACGACGCTTGCCGAAGGCATCCGCTTCGAGCGGCGCGTCTTCCACTCGCTGTTCGCCACCGCCGACCAGAAGGAAGGCATGGCGGCCTTCGTCGAGAAGCGGCCGGCGAAATTCAGGAACGAGTAGGGCGAATGGCGCTGTAGGGTGGGCAAAGCGAAGCGTGCCCACCGCTGAGCTGCTCGTGGGCACGGCGCTTCGCGCCTTTGCCCACCCTACGGCTCATTCGCCACTCCCGTTCACTTGCGCACGCACATCACCCGCACCACCGACGCCTTGACGTCGCCGCTGTCCGCGCTCGCGGGCGTGATGCTTTGGGCGGCAAGGAATGCGCGGATCGCTTCGGCCGGCACCACGGTGGCCTGGCTGCCGGTACCCGAAGTCGATTGCAGGTCGACGATCCCGAGCAGGTTTGCGTCGCCGTCGACCGCGGCCGCACCCGCGAAACCGGCGGCTGGCGTTGGATCAATTGGCCGCTCCGCGCCGCTTGTCGCGAGCAGGCGCGCCTTGATGGTCGAGACCGCATCGCCGCCACTCTGCGCTTGCGGGTCCGCGATGCCGACGAGCGTAACGTCGCTGCGGCCGCCGAGATCGGCGAGCGTCGCGGGAACGAGCCCCCTGGCGCCGAGCACGCGCAGCAGCGCCAGTCCCGTGGCCTTGTCGTCGCCGATCCGCACCGCGTTGCCGTGGCCGGAAATGACGATGAACCGGCAATCGGCGACCGCCGCGCGGTCGGTGACGATATCGCCGGCGTCGCTCACGACGACGCCGGTGGCATATCCGACAGGGCTCTTCGCGGTCGCGGTTTCGTCGGCACCCCTGGCGGCCGGAAAGCCCACGAAGGCGTTCGACATGGCGACCACGATGCGGTCGACGATGCCTTCCATTGCCTTGTCGTACAGGATGGTGACGCCGCGCACCTCGCTGTTCTTGATCTCGCCGCGCACGTAGAACTTCTTCACGCCGCCCTGCATGCCGGACACGACGAAGAAGTCGGGCTTGAGCACGTGGTACTCGACCTCGCGGTTGGCGGGCTGCTTCTTCGCCTGCTCGAACGCCGCCTCGAGCGTCGTGCCGGCGGCGTGAAACGTCTCGACCTGCACCTCCCCGCGCGACGATTGCCAATGGGTGCCGCTCGCGCCCGGCGCGCTCTGCGGCACGAATTTGCCGGGCAACCCGAGCCGCGCGCCGGTCACGCCATCGTCGACCACGTGCCAGCCCGCGTTCTGCCGCTTCGTGCGCGCCGACTCGGCGAGCTTTGCCCGTTCATCGAGGTTGAGGATGCCGGTTTCCTTGCCGCCGTTCCGCTTCTGGAACGCCTTGACGGCAGCGACCGAATTGTCGCCGAAATCGGCCTCGATCAGCCCGTTGTAGTCGCCGGTCCAGATCAGGTCGGACTGGATCGCCCTGCGCTCGCCATCGGGAATGGCGGCATAGACGGCGCGCGGCGAGCCCGGCGCGGCCGGCCCGGGCTTTGCCGGCGCCGCCTTTGGCGCGGCTGACCTTGCGGCAGCGGGCTTTTTCTTCGCGGCTTCGCCGCTCGCCGGCCAGAGCGCCGCCAGCGCGACCAGTGCGATGACGATGATACGCATGACCCGGCCCTGCCGCGTGTCGGAGGACGCGAACCCTATCCTACTGGCGACTCGGCGCAAGCCGCACGATATCGCGGGGACAATATGAGGCTTGACCGTTCGCGTGGCCGCGGGCGTGATTGCCGCTGAGGAACCACATGCTGACCGCCGACGAGCTCGAACGCTATGCCCGCCACATCGTGCTGCGCGAGGTGGGCGGGCCCGGGCAGGCCGCGCTCCAGCGGGCGCGCGTGCTGGTGATCGGCGCCGGCGGGCTCGGCGCCCCGGCGCTGCTCTATCTCACGGCGGCCGGTATCGGCACCCTCGGCGTGGTCGACGACGACACCGTGTCGCTGTCGAACCTGCAGCGCCAGGTGATCCATGCGACGCCCGATATCGGCCGGCCCAAGGTCGAGAGCGCCGCCGCCGCGATCGCCCGCCTCAACCCGCACGTCGCGGTCGAGCCGCACGCGGTGCGGCTCGCT
>DATBZM010000197.1:0-10004 GCA_036513175.1 Xanthobacteraceae bacterium
ATTATCGGCACTATCACCCTCCCACCGATACCGGTGACGGCCGCGGAGCCCGGATGGAGCCATGCGAAATTCGGGGAAAGTCTCTCCGCGGATAGGCTGTCCCCCGCATTCCGCTTCGATCCATCCGGGCTACAACGCTCACACCACCGGCAGCACGTTGGTGTACTTCACCTGCTCGAGCGCGAAGCTCGACTCGATCGACGCCACGCCCTCGAGCCTTGTCAGCTTCTGCTTGAGGAAGCGCTCGTAGGCCGCAAGATCCGGCACCACCACGCGCAGCCAGTAGTCGCGTGGGCCGGTCATCAGGTAGCACTCGAGCACCTCGGGCCAGCGCGCGATCGTCTTGGCGAAGCGCTCGAGCGCCTGCTCGCGCTGGCGCTCCAGCTTGACCGAGACGAACACGGAGACCGGCAGACCCACCGCCTGCTGGTCGAGCACCGCGACGTAGCGCGCGATCACGCCGGCGCGCTCCAGCATGCGCACCCGCCGCAGGCAGGGCGAGGGCGAAAGCCCGACCTTGCCGGCCAGGTCAGCGAGGCTCATGCGTCCATCCTCCTGCAGCAGGCCGAGAATCTTGCGGTCGACGGCGTCTAGGGCGTGCGGCATGAAAACAAATCCTTTGGCGACGATATTGGCAGAATATGCCAAAATCTCCCGCGATTGTGATCCAAATTGGCGGCCGTTGCCAAGCCGGCAGTGCGAAGGTGCCGCCATGGCCAACGCCCGCAAACCGACCCCGTCCGCCTCCCACGACCTCGCGCTGCTCGCAGCGCTCGAGCGCAAGGTGCTGTGGCT
Organism: Xanthobacteraceae bacterium; assembly: GCA_036513175.1. GTDB lineage: Bacteria > Pseudomonadota > Alphaproteobacteria > Rhizobiales > Xanthobacteraceae > JAVDCA01. The sequence continues at coordinate 796 of DATBZM010000197.1, forward strand.
CGCGAGCTGGACGATCCACCACGCCAACCATCTGCGCGAGAGCAGCGACGGGCTGAAAGTCGGCGGCCACCAGGCTTCGTCCGCCTCGCTCGCCACCATCATGACGGCGCTCTACTTCGCGACCCTGCGCTCGGCCGACCGCGTCGCTGTCAAGCCGCATGCGAGCCCGATCTTCCATGCCATCCAGTATCTGCTCGGCCGGCAGACCCGCGACAAGCTCGAGCACTTCCGCGGCTACAAGGGTGCGCAGAGCTATCCGTCGCGCACCAAGGACACCGACGACGTCGATTTCTCCACCGGCTCGGTCGGCCTCGGCGTGGCGCAGACATTGTTCGCCTCGCTGACGCAGGACTATGTGCGCGCGCACGGCTGGGGGCTCGACCGCCCCGAGGGCCGCATGGTCGCGCTCGTCGGCGACGCCGAGCTCGACGAGGGCAACATCTTCGAGGCGATCCTCGACGGCTGGAAGCAGGGCCTGCGCAATTGCTGGTGGATCATCGACTACAACCGCCAGAGCCTCGACGCGGTCGTGCGCGAAGGCCTGTGGGAGCGCTACGCGGCGCTCTTTCGCAATTTCGGCTGGCGCGTCGTAATTCTCAAATACGGCTCGCTGCTGCGCGCCGCGTTCAAGCAGCCGGGCGGTGAGCGCCTCGAGCAGTGGATCGACACCTGCCCGAACCAGCTGTACTCCGCGCTCGTCTTCCAGGGCGGCGCGGCGTGGCGCAAGCGGCTCGTGGATGACCTCGGCGAGGGCGTTGCGCCGTTGCTCGCGACCCTCGATGACGACGCGCTCGCGCGGCTCATGACCAATCTCGCCGGTCACGACCTGCCGACGCTGCTCTCGGCCTTTGCGGATGACGAGCCGGAAAAGCCGACCTGCTTCATCTGCTACACCATCAAGGGCTACGGCCTGCCGTTCGCGGGCCACAAGGACAATCACGCCGGCCTGATGACGCCGGCACAGATGGAAACGCTGCGCGCCGCCATGCAGGTGCGGCCCGGGCACGAGTGGGACCGGTTCGAAGGGCTCGACATCGCCGCGACCGACCTGCAGGGCTTTCTCGATCGGGTGCCGTTCGCGGCGCGTCCGGCCGAGCGCGCGCCGGCCCGCCAATTCGCGGTGCCGGCCGAGCTCGCGGTGACGATCCAGCCCGAGATGTCGACGCAGACCGGCTTTGGCCTGCTGCTCAACGAGCTCGGCCGGGCCAAGTCCGAGCTCGCATCGCGCATCGTCACCACGTCGCCCGACGTGACCGTCTCGACCAATCTCGGCCCCTGGGTCAATCGCCGCGGCCTGTTCGCGCGCGAGAAGCTGGCCGACACGTTCAAGAGCGAGCGCATCCCCTCGACCTTCAACTGGGACTTCTCGCCCACCGGCCAGCACATCGAGCTCGGCATCGCCGAGAACAACCTGTTCATCCTGCTCTCCGCGCTCGGCCTCTCGCATGCGATCACGGGCGAGCGCCTCTTGCCGATCGGCACGCTGTACGATCCCTTCATCCAGCGCGGCCTCGATGCGCTCAACTACGCTTGTTACCAGGACGCGCGCTTCATTCTGGCCGCGACGCCGTCCGGCATCACGCTCGCGCCCGAAGGCGGCGCGCACCAGTCGATCGCGACGCCGCTGATCGGCATCGCGCAGGACGGGCTCGCGGCGTTCGAGCCAGCCTTCGTCGACGAGCTCGCCGTGATCCTCGCCTTCGCGCTCGACTACATCCAGAAGGACGGCAGCGGCGACGCGACCGAGCGCAACTGGCTGCGCGACGAGACCGGCGGCTCGATCTACTTGCGGCTCTCGACGCGGCCGATCGAGCAGATCAAGCGGACGGTGACCGACGAGTTGCGCCACGCCATTGTCGACGGCGCCTACTGGCTGCGCCAGCCCGGCCCGAACTGCGAGGTGGTGATCGCCTACACGGGTGCCGTGGCACCTGAGGCAAACGAGGCGGTTTGGCGCATCGCCGAGGATCGCCGCGACGTCGGGCTGCTCGCCGTCACGTCGGCCGACCGGCTCAATGCCGGCTGGAGCGCGGCGCAGCGCGCGCGCGAGCGCGGCCTCGTGCATGCGCGCTCGCACATCGAGCGCCTGCTTGCCGGCGTGCCGCATCATTGCGGCATCGTCACGGTGCTCGACGGCCATCCCGCGACGCTCGCCTGGCTTGGCGCCGTGCACGGCCATCGCGTGCGCCCGCTCGGCGTCGAGCATTTCGGCCAGACTGGCACAATCGCGGATCTCTACCGCCACTACGGGATCGATGCCGACGCCATCGCGGCGGCGGCCGCCGCGCTCACGCCCGGGCGGCCCATACGGCACTTGCGCGCTTTGTCTTGAGATTGTGAGCGCTGCAACCAGGGACTTTCACGTCAAGGTAAGTTGGTCGACACTGAATTCGCGTAAATCAGAAGAAGTCCCACGGCAGCTACGAGAGCCGCTACCGCCAAGACCCGGATCAACAACGGCGGCAACTGCGTCGCGCCCGATGGCGTCGAGACACCTTGATCCGTATCGCTGGAAGCAGCAGCGATTTTTTCGCTCGCGGGCGGCGCCCCGGCCTCCGCCGTCCGTTTGATCTCTGCGTCACGCTTCTTCGCTTCGGCTTTCCGCCGCGCGTCGAGCGCTCTGGCGCGTTCGTGCGCTTCGGCAAGTCGCTGCGCCTCGATCTCCGCGTCGCCACCGCGGGCTTCTTCCGCGGCGCGTCGCATTTCATCGGCGATTCGCAGCGCCTCTGCGGCGGCTCTGGCGCGACGTTCGTCGGGTGAAATCCATGGCTCGCGCAGCGCGTCGACGATATGGCTGCAATATCGCTCGATCCGCTCCCTTACCTCGACGTCGTCGAGGCCGCGCTGCCGAAAGCGCGTCAAGTCGGCGTACTGGCGGGTGCCGATTATCCTGAGCAACTCGTCGTGCTTCCACGACCCCTCGTTCTCGAGGGCCGGGACGCGCACGTAAACCAGCGGGAAAACGAGGTTGTTCCTTCCGAGATCCGCTTCGCGGGCAAGAAACGCCTCGAATTCAGAACGGCAGTGTTTGCTTGCAAGGGCGCTCGGCGTCACGATTGGAATAAAAAATACAGACTCGGCGATCCCCCGATTGATTTCGTTGCTCCAATCGCTGCCGTCGGGAATTGCCTCGGTGTCTTGCCAAACACGAATGCGACGGCCGAGTTGAGTGCGCAATTCCTTTAGTATCCGATCGCGCAGCCGGGAAAGCGCGCCGTCGGAATATTCGTCGTCCTGACGTGAATAGCTGAAGAATCCTATCAAGTCGGGAACCTCAGCCAGCGAGGTCATAGTGCTACTTGCTCGTTCATCCGAGTCCGCCGGAACCTCGACTTAGCACGAAACTTTGTGATGCGGTTGGGTCGGGCCACAGCCAGGCCTCAGACGAGAAACGCCGCCTCGATGAGCGTGACCGCCGCCGTGATCGCGATCGCGCAGAGGACCGCGATCGCGACGTAGGACGCCGCCTTGTCGCGCTGGGGCCGCATCAGGCGCGGCAGGCCGAGCCACGCGAGATAGATTCCAAAGAGCGCCATCACGACGGCGACGAAGCGCAGCCCGGCGACGAGTTGCAGAATTCCCGCGACCCAATAGGGCGTGAACGAGTAGACCGTCACCTTGAGCGCACTCGGAAAATCCTTCACGCCGCCGAAGCGGGGCGCGAGCTGGTCGATGATGATCGCGACCGCGTAGACGATGATGAAGCTCAGCACGTAGGCGATGACGGCGCCGAGCAGGCCGGCGAACAGCGGCACCCGAATCGTGCCGGTCGGTGTCGCGACGCCGACGATCACGTTGCCGATGAAGCCCGCGAGCGGCGGGATCGCGGCCAGATAAACGACATAGTTGGAGAATAAGAATGCGGGCGTCCCTGGCTCATGCTCGATCGCCAGCCATTCGGCCTCGGGTGTAAGCAGGATACCCTTCACGCGCTGGACCATGTCCATGGGGGTCCCCGCCGGCCATTTTGGCAGAACGAACCCAAGCGGAAAAACGCTGGAGTTTCAATGCGGCCGGTTTCCGGGTCGATGTTGACGCATCCGCGTCCCGGCTTCAACGGCCTTCCAGCCGACTCCGTTTTGGCAAAACGAACCTAGAAAATGCTGTGATTTCAGCGTGCCGATTGCTGGCGGATGTTCGCGCGCACCGGCACGCTGGCTTCAACGGCCCGCGAGCACCATGGCGGCGCCCTTCTCGGCGATCATGATGGTGGGCGAATTGGTGTTGCCCGACGTGATCGTCGGCATCACCGAGGCGTCGATGACGCGCAAGCCGTCGAGCCCCATCACGCGCAGCCGCTCGTCGACCACGGCAAGCGGATCGGACGGCAGCCCCATTTTTGCGGTACCGATCGGATGGAAGATCGTGGTGCCGATGTCGCCCGCGGCCTTCACCAGGCTCGCCTCGTCGTCGCCGATCGACGGCCCCGGCAGAAATTCGACCGGGTGATATTTGGCGAGCGCCGGCTGCGCCACGATGCGGCGCGCGACCCGCAGCGATGAGGCGGCGACGCGGCGGTCCTCGTCGGTCGTGAGATAGTGCGGCGCGATCGCGGGCGGATCGGCCGGGTTCGCGGTCTTGAGGCGGATATGGCCGCGGCTGGTCGGCTGCACGTTGCACACGCTCGCCGTGAAGGCCGGGAATGGATGCAGCGGCTCGCCGAAGCGATCGAGCGAGAGCGGCTGCACGTGAAACTGGATGTTGGCGCGCTCGCGCGAGGGATCGGAGCGGGTGAACAGGCCGAGCTGCGAGGGCGCCATCGTGAGCGGCCCGCGCCGGCGCAGCGCATAGTCGAGGGCCATGCCGAGCTTGCCGAAGCGCGAGTAGTACATCTCGTTGAGCGTCTTTGCGCCCGTGACCTTGTAGATGAGGCGAAGCTGCAGGTGATCCTGCAGGTTCTCGCCGACGCCGGGCTTGTCGAGCACGACCGGAATGCCGAGCGCCTTGGCGCGCTCCGCCGGCCCGACACCTGACAGGAGCAGGATCTGCGTCGAGCCGATCGAGCCCGCCGCGAGGATGATTTCGCCGCGGGCGCGCGCCCGTCGCGTCTCGCCGCCTTGCCGCCAGCGCACGCCGACGGCGCGCCGCCCGTCGAGCTCGATGCCCTCCACCAGGCACCCGGTTTCCAGCCGCAGGTTGCTGCGCGCGAGCGCGGGCTTCAAGAACCCGCGCGCCGCCGACCAGCGCCGGCCGCGCTTCTGGTTGACGTGGAAGTAGCACGAGCCTTCGTTGTCGCCGGCGTTGAAGTCATCGATCGGCTTGATGCCGGCCTGCGCGGCCGCCTCGCGAAACGTCTCGAGCAGCTCCCAGCGCACCCGCGCCGCCTCGACCCGCCATTCGCCGCCGGTCGCGTGCGCGGCGCTATCGCCCATGAAATGGTGCTCATGCTTCTTGAAATAGGGCAGCACGTCGTCCCAGCCCCAGCCGGTGAGGCCGAGCTGGCGCCAGTGGTCGTAGTCGCGCGCCTGGCCGCGCATGTAGATCATCGCGTTGATCGCCGAGGAGCCGCCGACCACCTTGCCGCGCGGATAGTTGAGCACGCGGCCGTTGAGGCCGGGCTCGGCCTCCGTCTTGTACATCCAGTCGGAGCGCGGATTGCCGATCGCGAACAGGTAGCCGACCGGAATGTGAAACCAGATCCAGTTGTCGGGCCCGCCCGCTTCAAGGATCAGCACGCGCGTCTTCGGGTCGGCCGAGAGCCGGTTCGCCAGCACGCAGCCGGCCGAGCCGGCGCCGACCACGATGTAGTCGTACTCGCCGTCGATCGAGCCCGCCGGCGCCGTCGATCGCTCCGCAACCGCGCTCATTCCCGGATCATTCCATGCTTTTGACCGAACTTGCCGTCGCCATTCTATCACCGGCCGGCGCAGCGCAAGTCGGCATAGTCCGGGCCCGCTGACAGCGTGCGACATTCCCGCCCGTGGACCGCGTGGCGCCCGCCCGCGCGGCTTGCTAGAACTAGGTGGCGATCCGCCGCGCGCCGTAAGCGCGCGTTGAGCCCCGGAACGGCGCTTCCAGGGTCGGTCGTTTCCACGACGAATTTGCCTTCATCCGAAGGCGCGTTGCGGCGCGCCTTGCACCCATGGAGCGCCCCATGTCTCGATTGTTGCCTCGATTGTTGCCTCGATTGTTGCCTCGGTTATTCCCCGCCCTCCTGCTCTCCTTGCTCGTCGCGGCCGCAGGCTTGCTCGGTACGCCCGCGCAGGCCCAGGACAAGATCCTGACGGTCTTCGCCGCCGCCTCGATGAAGAACGCGCTCGACGATGTCGACGCGGCCTATACGAAGCAGACCGGGATCAAGGTGGCGGTGAGCTACGCGGCAAGCTCGGCGCTGATGAAGCAGATCGAGCAGGGCGCACCCGCCGACGTGTTCGTCTCGGCCGATCTCGATTGGATGGACTACGGCAGCAAGAAGAAGGTCATCAAGGACGACACCCGCGTCAACCTGCTCGGCAACAAGATCGTGCTGATCGCGCCGAAGGACTCCAAGATCGATCACGTGGCGATCGGGCCGGGCTTCGACCTCGCCAAGCTCGCGGGCGACGGCCGCATCGCCACCGGCGACGTCAAGGCGGTGCCGGTCGGCAAATACGCCAAGGCGGCGCTGGAAAAGCTCGGCGTCTGGACTGCGGTCGAGCCGAAGATGGCGATGGCCGCGGACGTGCGCGCCGCACTGGCGCTGGTCGCGCGCGGCGAGGCCGTGCTCGGCATCGTCTACGAGACGGACGCCAAGGTCGAGCCGGGCGTCAAGATCGTCGGCGCCTTCCCGGACGACTCGCATCCGCCCATCATCTATCCGGTCGCCGCCACCGTGACGGCAAAGCCGGATGCGGCCGGCTATCTCGCGTTCCTGCGCTCGCAGGCCGCGAAGGCCGTTTTTGAGAAATACGGCTTCACGTTCCTGATCAAGCCGGTGTCGTGATGGCCGCTGCATTGTGTCCCGGATGCGGTGCACCGCTGATCCGGGACCGAGCGGGATGCCCCTGGGTCCCGGGTCTGCGAAGCAACACCATAGGCGCCCTTCCGCCGCCGTCGAACGCCCGCGCTTCGCGCGGGCTATGGTGTTGCATCGCGCCCGGGACACGAGTCTAGTTTTCCATGCTCGGCCTCACGCCCGACGAATGGATCGCGATCGAGCTGTCGCTGCGCATCGCGGTGGTCGCAACGCTGGTGGCGCTGCCGTTCGGGCTCGCCATCGCCTGGCTGCTCGCGCGCAAGGATTTCTGGGGCAAGTCGCTGCTCGACGGGCTGGTGCACCTGCCGCTGGTGCTGCCGCCGGTCGTGACCGGCTATCTGCTGCTCATCTGGTTCGGGCGCAAAGGGCCGATCGGCGCGTTCCTCGATCATGCCTTCGGCATCGTCCTGGCGTTCCGCTGGACCGGCGCGGTGCTCTCCTGCGGCGTGATGGGCTTTCCGCTGCTGGTGCGGGCGGTGCGGCTCTCGATCGAGGCGATCGACCGCCGCCTCGAGGACGCGGCCTCGACCCTCGGCGCGAGCCGCGCCTGGGTCTTCGCCACCGTGACGCTGCCGCTGGCGCTGCCCGGCGTCATCGCCGGCATGGTGCTGTGCTTCGCCAAGGCGCTCGGCGAGTTCGGCGCCACCATCACGTTCGTCTCCAACATCCCGGGCGAGACGCAGACGCTCTCGGCCGCGATCTACACCTTGACCAACGTGCCGGGCGGCGACGCGGCGGCCGGGCGCCTGGTGCTGGTCGCGATCGCGATTTCGCTCGCGGCGCTGATCGTGTCCGAGTGGTTCGCGCGCCGCGCCGGCTTGCGCTTGCACGGGGAATAGATAGAGCATGATCCCGAAAAAGCCTGCCCCGGACTTGATCCGGGGTGGGTACCGGTTTTCGGAGAAGGATCATGCTCAAACGATGAGCTCGAGCGTGATGACCATTCGATCCGAAGTAAAGTCATCACGCTTGAGCGTGCTCGCGGTCGATGTCGAGAAGCGGCTGGGCGACTTCCACCTCGCCGCGAAATTCGCGGTGGCGGGCGGCGCTACCGGACTGTTCGGCCCGTCCGGATCCGGCAAGTCCACCATCGCCAACCTGATCGCCGGCCTGATCAAGCCCGATCGCGGCCACATCGCGCTCGATGATACGGTGTTGTTCGATGCCGCCTCGCATACCGACGTGCCGGCGCATCGCCGTTGCGTCGGCTATGTCTTTCAGGAAGGCCGGCTGTTTCCCCATCTCACGGTGCGGCGCAACCTCGACTACGGCCGCTGGATGAGCGGGCATGCGCGCGATGCCGCCGCGACCGGCCGCATCGTCGATCTGCTCGACCTTGGCCACCTGCTCGATCGCCGGCCCGGCAAGCTGTCCGGCGGGGAGCGTCAGCGGGTCGCCGTCGGCCGCGCCTTGCTGATGCAGCCGCGCCTCCTGCTGCTCGACGAGCCGCTCGCCTCGCTCGATACGGCGCGCAAGCGCGAGATCCTGCCCTACCTGCTGCGCCTGCGCGATGAGGGCAATGTGCCCATGCTCTATGTGAGCCATCTCGCCGAGGAGGTGCGGCGCATTGCGACGCAGGTCGTGCTGATCGCGGATGGCCATGTCGCGGCGCAGGGCGGATTGGAGCTGCTCGATCAAGGGGCGGACCGCTTGGCCTGAGACTTTGCGTCGCAACCCGCCCTATGATGCCGCTCATGTTTCCGCCGCGGCGCATCGTTTGCCTCACCGAAGAGACCGTCGAGACGCTTTATCTCCTCGGCGAGGACGCGCGCATCGTCGGCGTCTCCGGCTATGCGGTGCGCCCGGCGCGGGTGCGGCGCGAGAAGCCGCGGGTCTCGGCGTTCATCTCCGCGGATATCGACAAGATACTCGCGCTTGCGCCCGACCTCGTGCTCACCTTTTCGGACCTGCAGGCCGAGATCGCGGCGACGCTGATCCGCAGCGGCGTCGCGGTGCACGCCTTCAACCAGCGCGATGTCGCCGGCATCCTGGCGATGATCCGCACGCTCGGCGCGCTGGTTGGCGCATCCGACCGGGCCGAGGCCCTGGTCGGATCGCTCGCGCGCCGCCTCGACGGCGCGCGCGAGGCCGCGGTCCGCTTGCCGCGCCGGCCGCGGGTCTATTTCGAGGAATGGGACGAGCCGATGATCGCCGGCATCGGCTGGGTGTCGGAGCTGGTCGCGGCCGGCGGCGGGATCGACGTGTTCGCGTCGCTGGCGGCACAAAAGAGCGCGAAGGATCGCGTAGTGTCGGG
>DATBZM010000198.1:0-21164 GCA_036513175.1 Xanthobacteraceae bacterium
AACTCCTTCTCGCGCAGGGAGAAGAACTGCGCGCGCACCAGCCGTGCGACCGGCATCCAGCGGAAGCCGCCGATCACGACAACGATGAGGACGAACACGCCGACCTCGGGCCCGACCACCGCCTTCAGGGCGTCGCGAAACAGGTAGATGATCAGCAGCAGCAGCGGCAGCTGTGGCAAGGAGAGAAAGAGATCGGTGAGCCACATCAGTCCGGCGTCGACCCAGCCGCGCGAGATTCCCGAGAGCGCGCCGACCACGGTGCCGACGAAGACCGCGACCAGCATGGCGGTGAGGCCGACGCCGAGCGAGATGCGCCCGCCATAGAGCACGCGGGCGAGCAGGTCCTGGCCGAGGTCGTCGGTGCCGAACGGATGATGCCACGAGGGACCCGCGAGGGTCGCGGCGAAGTCGATGTCGTTGATCGGCACCCGCCACCAGAACGGGCCGAGCACGACCAGCACAATGATCACCGACAGAATGACGATGCTCGCCAGCGCCAGCCGGTGGCGGCGGAACCGGCGCCAGGCGTCAGCCCAGGGCGAGACGCGCCGGCGCGGCGCCGCCGCGACGGCGGTGATCGGCGCAAGCGGCGCCGGGGCTCCCGCCGCCGCCTTCGGCGCCTGCGCCTCAACGGTAGGAGATGCGTGGGTCGAGCCAGCCATAGATCAGGTCTGCCAGCAGGTTGAACAGGATGACGAGGCAGGCGAACACGAACGTCACCGCCATGACGACGGGCGTGTCGTTGGAGAGGATCGAGGTGATGAGCAGCGAGCCGATGCCGGGGACGCGGAAGATCTGCTCGGTGATGATGGCGCCGCCGAACACCGCGGGCATCTGCAGCGCGACGAGGGTGACGACCGGGATCAGTGCGTTGCGCACGACGTGCTTCATGATCACGGTGCGCTCGGGCAGCCCCTTGGCGCGCGCGGTGGTCACGTAGTCCAGCCGGATGACGTCGAGCACGGCCGAGCGCACGTAGCGCGTCCACGATGCGCCCTGGAACAGGCCGAGCACCGCGACCGGCATGATCGCCTGCCTGATGTGCTCCCACACCCACGGCCAGCCGCTGCCGGCGATGTCGGTGCGGTAGACGAACGGCAGCCAGTGCAGCTCGATGCTGAACAAGAGGATGAACAGGAGCCCGGTGAAGAAGGTCGGCAGCGAAAAGCCGATGAACGCAAAGGCGGTGGCGATCTGGTCGAACCACGAGTAGGGCCGCGCCGCCGCGAAGACGCCGACCGGCAGCGCGATCATGAGCGCCAGGATCTGCGAGGAGCCGATCACCGCGAGCGTGGTCGGCACCCGCTCGACGATCAGCCGGCTAACGTCGATGCGGCTGATGAACGAGAACCCCCAGTCGCCGTGCATCATGGCGACGAACCAGTGCATGTAGCGGACCGGAATCGGGTCATCGAGCCCGAACTGGACGCGCAGGGCGTCGCGCACCTCCGGCGGTATGTCCGGGCTCGTCGCCATGTCGCCGAACGGATCGCCCGGCGCGAGCGCCAGCACCGTGAACAGAACGATGCTGATCCCGATGAGGCTCGGGATCGCGATCAGCAGTCGCCTGAGAAGATAACGGCCCATGCACTCGAGCGACTTGTGCCCCACCCCACGTCGGTCACTGCGTCAAGCGAAGCGATCCTCGGGCCGAGCTCCCGGCCACGTTCGGACCGAAGTCCGGCTTGTGGAGATCGCTTCGCCCGCAATGGCGCGTCGATGCATTTTCACCCTTCGCGGTACCAGTGCGCGAGATGCGACAGATCGTTGTCCCAGCTCGTGATCGGCGGCGTGCGCAGCTTGCCGGACATGGCCTGCACCTTCGGCCGGTTGACGATCGGGATGACGTTGTGGGCGGTGCAGACCAGATCGTTCATGTGGATGTAGAGCGCTGCGCGCTTGACCGGGTCGAGCTCGACCATCGCGTCGTTGAAGGCCTTGTCGTAGTCCGCGCTCACCCAGCGCGTGACGTTACGGCCCTGCCATTTGTTCGCCTTGCTGGCGACGTCCCAGGAGACGAACTGGTCCATGAACGGCTGCGGATCCGGCCACGGCATGGTCGTGTTGTACATCTGCAGATCGCAGTAGAACTTCGGATAGGTGTCGGTGTTGCCGACGTCGGAGGAGAAGAACACCGATGCCGGCACTGCCTTGAGCTCGAGCTCGATGCCGGCCTTCTGGCAGGCCTGCTTGACGATCGCCTGGTTCTTCTGGCGCGGCGCGTTGATCGAGCTCTGGTAAACGAACTTGAGCCGCTTGCCGTCCTTGCTCCGCACGCCGTCCGACCCGGCCTTCCAGCCGGCGGCGTCGAGAATCTGGCTCGCCTTCTCGACGTTGAACTCCATCGGAATGTTGTTGGAGTGGTAGCGCGGCGGATTGTTGAGGAAGTCCGGGGTGGCGACACCGGCGCGGCCATAGATGAACTCCTGCACCGATTTGCGGTCGACCAAGAGCGCGAGCGCGTTGCGCACGGCGGGATCGGACAGGATCGGATGCTTGGTCTTGACGTTCGCGCGCTCGCCGTCGACCTCGGTCCACGGGTCGGCGGTGTTGAGCTGCAGGTGCTCGATGTCGCCGCCCGGCGCGATGTCGACGTGGCCCTTGCCGGCGGCCTCCAGCCGCTTGAGGATCTCATCCTCCACTTGCATGTTCCACGCGTAGTCGTACTCGCCGGTCTGCAGCACGGCGCGCGCGGCCGAGACGGCGTCGCCGCCGCCCTTCATCTCGATCGTGTCGAAATAGGGCCGGTTGGGAAGGTGGTAGTCGGGATTGAGCTCGCCGCGCACGAGGTCGCCCGGGCTGAACGAGACGAATCGGTACGGGCCGGTGCCGACCGGCTTGAGGTTCGCCGGCGCCTCGCGCGATTTTGCGCCCTTGTAGGCCTCGAACAGGTGCTTGGGGATGATGTTGCCGCGCTGGCCAACGAATGGATTGGCCCAGAACGGCGTCGGCTTCTCGAAGTGGACCCTGATGGTGAGGTTGTCGATCTTCTCGACGGTCATGTCCTTGTAGGTGCCGATGGTCACGGCCGCGGTCGCCGGATCGGTCGCATACTGCCAGTTGAAAATCAGGTCGTCCGCCGTGAGTGGCTGGCCGTCGTGCCATTTGACGCCCGGCTTGAGCTTCCACGTGACGGTCTTGCCGTCGTGCGAGAGCGTGTCCTTCTCGATATCGGGAAGCTCGGAGGCGAGCACCGGGATCAGGTTCCCGTCGCGATCCCACGCCGCCAACGGCTCATAGAAGATGCGCGAGGCCTCCTGGTCCTTAGTGCCGACCGCGAAATGCGGGTTGAGCAGGGTCGGGCCCTGCCACCACAGCACCTTGAGCGCGCCGCCGCCGCCGCGCTTGGTCGGCTTGTACTCGAACGGCGTCGCGGCCGCCGCAACGCCATTGTGGGCCAGCATCTGGTTCGCCAGCGGAGCCGTGAGCCCCAGGGCAACCATTTTCTGCACAAATGCGCGCCGGGACATCGTTCCGGCTTTGACCCGACCGATCAGGCCTCGCAGTTGCTGCTCGTTCATGATGTGACGCTCCCAGTTGTCCGGGCGAGAAGCAACTTTTATGCCGTCGCCCACCGTTTATCTGTCTGGATGCTAGCGGAAGATGGGGCGCAGAAACATCGCCTTTTTGCCGCGCCGCCGCCGCCGCGATCGAACATCCGGGCCGGCGCCGCGAACGGCCGATAACGGCCCGAGATGCGGTGATAGGAACGGCGGCGGAATTCGCCGTCGGTGACAAACCGCAGGCCGAGCCGCTGCTGCAACGCGATGGCGCTGTGCCGAGCCGGACCGGTTGCATGTTAGCGGCTCGATTGCGAAGCAACACATGAACGCTACGAGGACGATGGAACCTAACGACCTCCCGACCGTTCGCCCCAGAGCGCTGGCAACCTTCTATCCAAAGGGGCGCAGGACGTGCTAGCCTGACCTGTCAACTGGCCGTAAACCGCAAGGTAGGGAGTGCTCTACTATGGCGCGAACGAAGCAGACTTCGAAGCGGAAGCAGACTTCCAAGCGAATGCATGGGATGACGGCGCTGCCGTTTATGGGGTTAGCCGGTGCGTCTCTGTCGCTGGCGGGCGGCGCTCACGCGGCTGCCGTGCCGGCAGCAGATCGTCCGCCGCTGAATTTGGCGCCGATGCAGATAACGCTCGGCGAGGAAGAGATCGTCGACGTCAGCCTGTCGACGTTCTACGTCTTCGACAAGGAGAACCCTGCAAGGCCTCAACTCGGCGAGAAGCTGGCCCGCGGCGGGTGCGGTCACGGCTGCGGTCGCGGCTGTGGCGGTTGCGGCCGAGGCTGCGGTTTTCGCGGCTGCGGCGGATGCGGATGCGGTTGGGGCTGCGGTCGCTGCTGCATCTCCTGGGGACGTTGTCTCTGGGCTTGCTGAGCGCCAGCGTTTCGACGAGGTCGACGATCTTTCAAGGCTGGGCCTTGCTTGGCCCAGCTTGTTCTGTTGAGCTCTCCCTGTTTCGTGCTCCGGGGAGTGCGGGGCGGGCGCACAGGCGTCTTTTGCTAGCCATGAGATTCGACGGCCGCGGACTGCGAGTGACCGCGTCGCCGCAAGCGCAAGCATGACTTTCCCGCAATCAAGCGTACTCTTCCCACAATGGTGATCCACACCGGCAGAAAGCGCCCGGTCGCAACGGCTGCCGCCGTCGCGCGCGGGGGCAAGGACGCAACACAGGTTTCTGCCAAGGACGTCCTGCGGTTCGCGCCGAATTTTTCCGTCTATGTGCTGCCGGCCTCCGAGGCGGTCTGTCTCTATTCCGAGGACCGCAAGTTCTTTCTGCACGGCACGCTCTATTGCGCGCTCGCCGCCGCGATCGGCAAAGGCGGTGCGCGGGTCGGCGATCTCGTCCGGACGCTCGAGCGCGATTTCCCGGCCGACAAGATCCACGAGGCCATGCGGCGGCTGCTCGACCGGCACTATGTGGAGCGCGCCGCGCCATCCACCGATGGCGTCGCGGCCGCCTATTGGGCGAGCATCGGCCTGCCGCCGGCGACCGCGGCGGACGTTCTCAAGGCTTGCCGCGTGCGCATCGAGGCAATCGACGTGAAGGGCGCCAAGGAGCTCGGCGCCGCGCTCACTCGGCTCGGCGTGCGCGTCGTCAAGGGTGCGGCCGACCTAACGGTCACGATGGTCAACGAATATCTCGAAGGAGGTCTCGCCGAGATCAACCAGCGTCACCTCGCGAGCCGCAAGCCCTGGGTGCTCGTCCAACCATCGGGTATTTTTCCACTGGTCGGGCCGGTCTTTCGGCCGGGCGAAGGCCCGTGCTGGCGATGCCTGTACAACCGCATGATCCGCAACCGGGAGATCAAGGGATTTCTCGAGCGCGGGCAGGCGCGCGCCGTCGCGGTCTCGGCGCTCGCCAGGACCCCGATGGGACAAAGCGGGATCCAGCTTGCCGCGACCGAGATCGCCAAAGCGATCGCCACCGGTTTCCGCACGGATCTCTCGCAAAACGTCATCAGTCTCGATCTTCTCGGCTCGGCCATCGTGCGACACCACGTCGAGCGGCGCCCGCAATGCTGGGCGTGCGGCGACGAGGGGCTGCGCGATCGCAATCGCCCGCCGACGCCGATCCGGCTCAAGGGCGGCGCCAAGCTCGTCATGACCAGCGGCGGCTACCGCTCGGTCTCCTCGCGCACGACGGTCGAGCGCAACCGCAAGCATGTGAGCCCGCTCACCGGCGTGGTCTCGCGCCTCGAACGCATCGATGTCGATCTGCCGCTCAACACCAACTTCTACGCCGGGCACAATTTTTCCGCGCCGGCCGAGTCGGTCGACGAGCTGCGACAAGGGCTGAAAGGCGGCAGCTACGGCAAGGGCAGCACCGCCGAGCAGGGCGAAGCGAGCGCGCTGATGGAGGCGATCGAGCGCTACTCGGGAATATTCCAGGGCGACGAGATCGCGGTGACGCGGACCTTCGCGGATTTTCCGCAAGGCGATGCCATCCTGCCCAACGACGTGCTCCTGGTCAGCGACGCGCAGCACCGGCGCCACCTCGCCGCGCCGGTAGGGGAGCAGCAGGAGGAGACGCCGACGCCCCCGCCGTTCAACCCGAAGCTCGAGACCGAATGGTCGCCGGTCTGGTCGCTGCGTGACGACAAATTCCGCTATCTGCCGACGAGCCTCCTCTATTTCTTCCATCGCGGCGGCGCCGATCAAAACCACATTCCGGCGGACTCGAACGGCTGCGCGGCCGGCAACACGCTCGAGGAAGCGATCGTCCAGGGCTTCCTCGAGCTGGTAGAACGCGATTCATATGCAATCTGGTGGTACAACCGCGTGCAGCGCCCGGAGGTCGACCTCGCGGCGTTCACGGATTCCTATATTCACGACCTGAAAATGCAGCTTGCCGCCACCGGGCGCCGCGTCTGGGCGCTGGACATCACCAACGATCTCGGCGTCGCGAGCTACGTGGCGATGTCGCATTCCGAAAAGGACGGGCAGGACTTCATCGAGTATGGCTCCGGCGCGCATTTCGATCCGCGCATCGCGATGCTGCGCGCGCTCACCGAGCTCAACCAGTTCCTCTCGATCGGCCTCATGGGCGGCCGCGACGCGCCCGCCGAGGAAGGTCCATTTCAGCTGCGCGATCATGCCTATCTGCTTCCGAGCGGCAGTCCCCCGGTGCGGCCGAGTCTCAGCCCGAAGTTCGGGGAGCTCGACACCCGCGAGCAGGCCGAGGCCTGCGTCGAGATTGCCAAGCGCGCGGGGCTCGATTTCCTCGTGCTCGACCAGACACGGCCCGACATCGCGGTTCCGGTCGTGCGTGTCATCGTCCCGGGCCTGCGACATTTCTATCGGCGGTTTGCGCCCGGCCGGCTCTACGACGTGCCGGTCAAGCTTGGATGGCTCGAGCGACCGGTGCCGGAGCGCGAGCTCAATCCGCTGCATCCGCGCACGTGAGGCGGTCCACCTTGTCCGGCCCCGCGAGACGGTCCGCGACGCTCTCGGCACAGCTCATCGACGGCGCAACGCTCGACGTGGACGAGCGCGGCGATGTCGTGGCCCGCATCGAGGGCTATTCGCTGCGTCTCGGACGACTGAGTGCCGGCGCGGCGAAGCGAGCGCGTGCGTTTCCCGCCGGACTGCCGCTCACTTCATTTGCGTCCGGCCGCGGCACGGCCAAGGAAATCGCCCTGCTGGTCCGCCGATTGGCGGAGAGCGGCCTCATCGAATACCGCGTCGCGCGCGGTCAGCAAGAGCAAGCCGTCATCGAGCCGCAGGTCCCCGACTATTGGCCGCATGTCCCGAAGCTGCGCGATGCCGATACGCTGGTGCTGTCGCGCTTCGCCTATCTGCGGCGGCGGGGCAGCGAGATGGTGCTCGAATCGCCCCGCGCCGGCGCGCTGTTTCGCATCGGCGACGCGCGGATCGCGGCCGCCCTCGCGCTGCTCGCAACGCCACGGCAGGTCAAATGGCTGCGCCGGCAGGCAGGATTTCCCGATATCGAGCTTCTCGCGCTCATGGTCGATTGCCGGATCCTCTTCAAGGTCGACGCGCGCGACCAGGGCCTGCGCGCCACCGAGGGCGATGGCAGCCTCGTCATGTGGGACTTCCACGACTTGCTCTTTCACGCGCGCAGCACTGAGGGACGGCACGCCAACCCGGTCGGGGGCGTCTATCCGCACGTCGACGCCGTGTCTGAGCTCCCGCTCGTCCGGCCCGCCTGGCCCGGACCGCGCATCGATCTGCGCACTCTCTTGCCGGCGGATGCGCAGTCGATCCCGGCCGCCGCAAAGTTGCTGCGCGAACGTCATTCGGTGCGCGATTTCGATGCGGCGCGGCCGATCACGCTGAGCGAGCTGTCGCGCTTTCTCGACGCTACGGCACGCATCCAATCGGTTGTGCAGATACCGCTGGGTCCCGAGGACGGCGGCGGGACGGCCGAGTACACGGTGCGGCCCTATCCGGCGGCGGGCGCGGGCTACGAGCTCGAGCTCTATCTCGCGGTCGACGCATGCGACGGGCTTGCCCGCGGGTTCTATCACTATGATGCGAGCGAGCACGCGCTCGTCCCGATCGCGGTGAGTGCGGGCGATCTCGACACCCTGTTTCAGGGCGCCCAGCTCGCCATGGGCGCCGCCGCGCCGCCGCAGGTCGTCGTCACGATCGCGGCGCGCTTCGGCCGCGTATCGTGGAAATACAGCTCGCTCGCCTACGCGCTCATCCTCAAGGATGTCGGCGTGCTGCTGCAGACGCTGTATCTGATCGCGACCGATATAGGACTTGGCGGCTGCGCCATCGGCAGCACCAATATCGAGCTGTTCGCCAAGATGACGAACATCGAATTCCACGTCGAGGGGGCGGTCGGACAATTCGCGCTCGGGCGCCGCGCGGCATCGCTCGAGTCGGCCTGACCCGCGTGAGTGACGCTTCGACCGTCACCACGACCAGCGCCGCCCCGGAACGCCCGTCGTGTCGCCGGCGAAATATCCGACCGTCTTCTTGCTCCGCGGCCCGACCAGGGCGAATACGGCGCCCTGCGGGTCGATGCAGCGCGCAACCCAGCCGCCGGCCTGCAGCGCGACCGGCCCCTCGACGACCTCGCCGCCGCCACTCCTGACGCGTTCGGCTGCCGCGTCGATATCCTCGACCGTGAAGTAGTAAAGCCAGAACGCGACCGGCACCGCTGCGGGCTTCGTCGACATGCCGCCGATCGTGCGCCCTCCGACCGAGAAGAGCTGATAGGCGCCCGTCGGGTCGACGTCGGTGCCGGCGTTGCGCCAGTCGAAAACCTCGCCGTAGAACTTGAGGGCGACGTTGGTATCGGCGGCCAGCAGCTCGTGCCAGCCGATGCTGCCGGGCATCTTCGGGTCCGGCGTCGCGGCTTGGCCTTGAGTCTCGCCGGTGCCGAGCCACTCGATCAACGCGAGGGTTGCGCCCTGCGGGTCGTCGACGATCGCAAATCGACTGATGCCCGGAATGGCGGTCGGCGGCACCTGGATCGTGCCGCCATGGCGCGCGATCCGTGCGACGGCGCTGTCGAGGTCGGCACCGACATAGCCAAGCCAGCGCGGCATCGCGCCGGCTTTGCGCAGGTCCGGCGGCAGCTCCATCAAGCCGGCGGCCGGGGCCTTGCCGCGCGTGAACAGCGTATAGGGCGCGCCGGGCGCCGACGCGTCGCGCGCGCCCCAGCCCACCACGCTCGTATAGAAGGCCTGCGCCTTCGCAACGTCCGAGGTCAGCAGCTCGTGCCAGACGAAATCACCGCGCATGTCAGTCTCGGACGTCTGGCTTGGTCGTCAGCCTTGGGTTATCCGGCCCGCGGGTCGACCTGGGGCGGCAAGACCGGATCGCTGACGCCAGCGAATCCCGCGAGCATCAGCAAGGTCAAGAGCGCGTTCTGCGGCCCGAGATGCGCGTCGGTCGGCTTGTACCATTCGTTGAGCGAATGCTGGCCGCCGCCTTCGCCGCCGCCGCCGATGGTGACGGCCGGAATGCCGAGCGACATGGCGAGGTTCGAATCCGTGCTCGACGCCGCAAACTCGATTGGCGCGCCCGGCGCCAGCGCCGTGACGGCGCGGCGGGCGGCCTCGACGATCGGGGACGCCTGCGGCGTCATGCCGGCCGGGCGGTCGCCGATCAGCTTGATCTCGACCGCGATCCTGTCGGAACGCCAGCGGGCGTTCTCCTGCGCCACCGCCTGTTGCACGATCGCCAGAGCTTTAGCCTCGAGTTGCAGCAGCGCATCGGCGGAGTTCGAGCGCAGGTCGAGCGCCATGCGCGCCTCCTTGGCGATCGCATTGACCGAGGTGCCGCCGCGCACGGTGCCGACCGTGAACGTCGTCTTGGGATCGGACGCGGTCTGCAGGTCGGCAATCGCGGCGATCGCCCGGCCCATGGCATGGATCGGGCTCGGCAGGCCGAAGGCGGAAAAGCTGTGCCCGCCCGGCCCCGAGAAGATCATCTCGTAGCGATGACTTCCGGTCGCCTGGTTGACGATGCGCGTGACCTTGAGCCCGTCGATCGCGACGAAACCGTCGATGTCCGGGTGGTCGCGCAGCAGCGCCCGCACGCCGCGCAGGTTGCCGAGCTCCTCCTCGCCGACGGAGCCGACCCACATGATGTCGCCGACCGTCTTGATCCCGTTGGCGCCTAAGGTGCGCAGAAGCGACAGGATCACGGCGAGGCCGCGCGCGTTGTCGCCGATGCCGGGTCCATGCAAGGTCCCGTCGGCCTCCTTCACGCGCACGTCCGTGCCTTCGGCAAACACGCTGTCGAGATGCGACGCGACGACGAGCCGCGGCCCGCGGCCGCTCCCCGTCCGCAACGCGACCACGTTGCCTTCCGGGTCGATCGCGGCGTTCGCGAGGCCGAGCTCGCGAATCCGCCGCAGGAAATACTCGGCGCGCCGGCGCTCCTTGAACGGCGGTGACGGGATTTCGGCGATCGTGCGCTGCTCGGCCAGCGTCCGCGCCGCGTCCGCCGCGAGCTCGGCGAGCATCTTCACGACCGTCGGGTTCGTCCGCAGGGCGCTGAAAGCTGTCTCGACGCTGGTCGCTGCGGTTTGCTGCATCGATGCTCCTGGCTCACCCCTTCAGCGGCGGATAATCGCGCGAATAGACCGGTTGCGCCAGGAACCACTTCGGATCGTAGGTCCAGAACTGGCTGACCGCGTGGTAGGTCTTGATCGTCTTGTTGACCATCTTGCCGCCGGTTTTCTCGATGCGGCGGATATAGATGTCGCACACGATGTTGTTGTGATCGTCGAAGCTGATCGGGCCGCGCGGCGTGTCGGTGAGCTTGACCGCGCGCATCGCCGCGATCAGGGCCGCCGGATCGTCGGACTTGCCGTCGGTCTTCTCCAGCGCCGCCTCGATCACCTGCCCGTTGATGTAGAAGACGGCCGCATAGGTGCCAATCGCGATGCTCGGCCCGTACTGCTTGCGCATGGCGGCGAGAAAGCGGTGATTAGGCTCGGTGTCGAGGTCGAGCGTGTAGGGGATCGAGTTGATCATCCCGAGCGCCTCGTCGCCATAGGCGCCCATGATGGTGTCGTCCGCGACCGTCGTGCCGCCGAGCAGTGGCGGCTTGAGGCCGAGATCGTGGTAGGCCTTGGTGAATTTCAGCGGATTGGATCCCGTGAAGCCCTGGCAGACCACGTCGCAGTCCTGGATCTGCGCGACGTAGGGCACGTAGTCCGGCGTGATGAGCGGTGCCCACAGCTTCCTGGCGACGCGGCCGCCGCCGTCCTCGAAGACGCGCTGGAAGCCGCCGATCTGCTCGTAGCCGAATGCGAAGTCGTCCGCGGCCGTCACGGCGCGCTTCACCTTCATCTCCTTGATCGCATAGTCGGCGAGCGGGTGGAGGCCCTGCGCCGACGTATAGGAGGTGCGCAGCAGGTAGGGATTGCCGCGCCGCTGCGTCACGTCCTCGGCGCCCGCGAAGGCCAGCGTCGGCGTCTTGTGCTGCGCCAGATAGTCGAGCACCGCGAGCAGCTCGAAGGCCGCGAACGGGCCCATGATGAGATCGACCTTGTCGCGCTCGACCAGCTCGATCGCCTTGGTCTTGGCACCGGCCGGGTTGCCGCCGGTGTCGGCGACGGTCAGCTCGATCGCGCGCCCTCCGAGCTTGGAATCGCGCGACTTGAGATAGGCGACGAAGCCCTCCTCGATGTGGATGCCGCCGGCCGCGAGCGGCCCGGTCTTGACCGTCATGAGGCCGATCTTGAGCGGCGCGTTCTGCGCGACCGCCGGCATGGCGATCGCGGCGGCGCCGGCGGCGCTCGTTTGCAGGAACCTGCGGCGATTGACGCGAATCGGCATCGTATCCTCCCCAAGCTTATTGCATTTTGTCTGTTACGCTTTATCGCGTGCGCCTTGCCTATTGCGTTCTGCCCCACAGCCGCGCCGAGGCGATGTCGGCGCCCTTGCGCAGCGAATCGAGCTTCGCCCACACCACGTCCTCGGCCACCCATTCGCGGCCCGCGAAGGTGCCGAAGCCGCAGTCGGTCGACGCGATGACGCGCTCGCGCTCGCCGACCGCCGCGACCGTCTCCTCCAGGCGCTTGGCCACCACCTCGGGGTGCTCGACGAAATTGGTCGTGGTGTCGATCACGCCGGCGACCAGCAACAGGTGATCGGGCAGCTTGCGCCGGCGCAGCACCGCGACCTCATGCTGGTGGCGCGGGTTGCCGAACTCGACGCTGAGCGCGCCGACCTTCGCCTGCTCCAACACCGGCAGCACGCTGGCGAACGGGATGTCGTGCGTGTGCGGGCCTTCCCAGTTGCCCCAGCAGCAATGCAGGCGGATCTGTTCGCGCGGCAGGCCTTCGATCGCCGAGTTGATCGCCGCCACGATGGTCTCACAGGCGGTCATGAACTCGGCTTCCGACTTGTCCTGGAAGCCGATGGTGCGATCCATCGCGAGATCGGGTGCGTCGATTTGCAGCACGAAGCCCGCCTTGGTGATGGCGGCGTATTCGTTGCGCATCTCGCGGGCAAGCGCGAATACGTAGTCGCGGTGGCTCGGGTAGTAGGCGTTGATCAGTGTGCTCGCGATGATACCGGGCGAGGGCGCGGTCATGAAGCAGTCGGATGGGCGGCGGCCCGCCGCCTTGGCGTTGCGCGCGAGGCGCTCGACCTCGGCGTCGATCACCGTCGTGTCGCGGTAGTGCACATCGGCGATCGCCTGCGGCGCGTTGAACTGCTTGCCGCGGCGGGGGAAGCGTTCCATCAGCAGCTTGCCGAAGTCGGGAAAGTCCGCCATGTCGCGCGGGCGCGGCCGGTTCGACTGGCCGCCGAAGCCCGACATGCGCTGCGCCACGTAGGTCTGGAAGCCGACGCGACCCTGCTCGCCGTCGTTGGCGATGTCGATGCCGATCTCGCGCTGCTTGCCGAACACGAGCGCAACCCGGCGCTCGATCTCGGCATCGAGTTCCGCCGCATCGACGCCGTCGCCGAGCTCGGCGCCGATCAGCAGCTCGTTGAGCCGCGCGCCGCGTGGGAGGCTGCCCACATGCGTCACCAACAGCCGCTCGTCGCTCCTGCGCATCGTTCCTCCCGCGTGGCCTCGTGTCCCGGACGCGGTGCAGCGCGAAGCGGTGCACCGCAGAGCCGGGACCCAGTCTTGCCGTCCCGCCTCACGCCACCGTGGAGGGGGATGTCTTCGCCCAATAGTCGCTCGCCGCCTTGGTGGCGGCAAGCTTCTCGGCGTCCTCGTAACCCGGCGCCATCGAGGCGGCGGTGCCCGCCATCACCTGGTGATGGTCGATGTTGAGCAGGCGCAGCCAGCTTTGCTGGCCGAGCGTGAGCCCGATCATGCAGCCGAGCTCGACCAGCTCGGGCTCGCCAAAGTGCTTGTGCATCCGGTTCCAGAACGCGTCGTCGGTCTCGACGCGCCACGTGATCGCCTCGGCGTAAGCGAGCGCCGCCTTCTGCCGCTCGTCGTATCGCGTCGACGACTCGAAATTGATCAGGTCCTTGACGTGGTCCTCGATCAGGGCGCCGCTCGTCGTCGCCTTCACGGAACGCTGGTTGCCGCAGTATTCGCACTGCACCGCGCGCGAGACGTAGAGCCGGCACAGCTCCTTGATCGCGTGGTCGAGCACCCCGGTGCGGTAGAGGTCGCGCCACGAATTGGCGAAGAACCAGAAAGCGGCCGGCACGTGCGCGCGTACCGCCGTGCTTTCCGGCCGCGGCGTGCCCTCGCGCTCGCAGCGCCGCATCTCCTCCTGCATGGCGGCATCCATCTTCTCGATCGGCACGTAGCTGATGCGTTGCTTGGGCATGTGGGTCTCCCGTGGATTTGTCAGGCGACGCAGTCGCGAGCGCCTCATCGCGTGCGGCGTCCTTGTGCCTTGGCGAAAGCCGCGATGCCCTTTTATTCGGTGAGCTGATCGCTTGCGTCAACCCCGCGACCTTGCCCCACGACCTTGCCCCCGAAGGCCATGGGTGGGCAATTCGGCGCGCGTGTGCTGCGTGCCCACCTTGCCGCGCGCGACCCCGACCTCGCGATTGTCCGGCCGCTGTTGCGGTGTGAGATCGACGTCGATCAATATTGCCACGAGCGATCGGGCCGCGAACCGTGGAGCCATGCATCCGCACGGCGTCCGCGTCGCTGTTCGGCGGGCGCTGAGGCGCTGAAGGTTCGTCGCGGCCGGCTCGCCGCGCCGCGATCCCGTCAGTGCGCCGTGCCGAGCACCACGACCACCTCGGTCGGTTCCGGCGGGTGGGGCGCGAGTTGGGTCAGCTTCTCGTCGCTCCAGCCCGCGAGTTTCACGACCTGCCCGGTTTCGGCGCCATCGGTCGGCTCGGCCGGCTCGACCACGTTGAGCCCGTTGCCGTCGAGGAAGAAGGTATGATCGCCGAACACCTCGCTGAGGCGAGCCATCGCGGGATGGTCCTCCGGGATCGGTTGCGCGTCGATTTGACTGAGGGTCCGTTCGACCTGCTCGGAGGTCAATCGCATCGCATGCTCCTGTCGATTGGGCGCGGGTGCGCCGGTTCCGTCGCGTGTCGCAGGGCCTCCCACGGGGGTGGTCGCGTTCGATCGCATCGGCTCGCACGCAGCGTGTCACGTGGGAACGCGGATCGGGGATCAAGGTTGCGACCACATCGCTGCCGCATTTGCGCGGATTCCACGCGTGCTACTGGGTTCGCGTGAGTGGCGCCGCCGCTGCGGTTCCGTGCCGGTCACAGGCCGAGATAGGCTTTGCGGATCTCCGGCATGGCGGCAAGCCTAGTGGGTTCGCCTTCCGTGAACAAACGGCCTTCGGCGATCACATAGGCATAGTCGCTCACCGCGAGCGCGAGATGCACGTTCTGCTCGACCAGCAGGATGGTGAGCCCGGCCTCCTTGAGGCGCTTCAAGGTCATGAACAGCTGGTGGACCACGACCGGCGCGAGGCCGAGGGAGAGCTCGTCGATGATCAGGATGTCGGGATCGGACATGAGGCCGCGCGCGATCGCCACCATCTGCTGCTCGCCGCCCGACAGTGTTCCGGCGCGCTGGTGCTGGCGCTCGGCGAGGCGGGGAAACAGGCTGAACACCTCGTCGCGCCGCGTCGCGAACCTGGCAGCGGCGCGTCGCGAATAGGCACCGAGCTCTAGATTTTCCGCGACCGTCATGGCGGTGAACAGCTGCCGCCCTTCCGGCACCAGCGCAAAGCCGCGCGCCGCCTTGGCGTGCGCGGGCAGGTGCGTCACGTCCTCGCCCTCGAAGGTGACCTTGCCCTTCCACGGCGAAATGCTGCCCGCGACGGCACGCAAGGTCGTGGTCTTGCCGGCGCCGTTCGCGCCGACGATCGCGGTGAGGTGGCCGCGTCCGGCCGCGAGCGAGACGCCCCACAGGATCTGCACCTCGCCGTAGCCGGCTTCCAGGCCTTCGACCGTGAGCAGCGCCTCGGCCATGTCACGCTGCCCCGTGCAGCTCGGCGGCGAGCTTCGGATCGCCCAGATAGGCCTCGATCACCAGCGGGTTCTGCGACACTTCGGCGGGCAGGCCCTCGGCGAGCTTTTCGCCCGAGTTGAGCACGACGATGCGGTCGGACAGGCTCATGATCGCCTGCATCAGGTGCTCGATGATGAGAATGGTCACGCCGCGGTCGCGGATGCGGCGGATGACGCCGATCATGTGTTCGACCTCGGTCGGATTGAGGCCGGCCAGCACCTCGTCGAGCAGGAGCAGCTTGGGCTGCGCCGATAGCGCGCGGGCGAGCTCGAGCCGCTTCTTGCCCCCGATGGTGAGATGCAGCGCGAGCGTATCGGCGCGGTCGGCAAGGCCGGTGATCGCCAGCGCCTCGCGCGCGGCGTCCTGCGCGCGCGCGAGCCCGAGATTCTCGCGGCCGAAGCAGGCGCCGACCTCGCAGTTCTGCAGCACCGTCATCTTGGTGAGCGGCTGCACGATCTGGTGCGTGCGGGCGAGGCCGCGACGCGCGATGTGGTAGGGCTTGTGGCCGGTGATGTCGGCGCCGGCGAACATGATGCGGCCGGTGTCCGGCGCGAAGACGCCGTTGATCAGGTTGAACAGGGTCGACTTGCCGGCGCCGTTCGGCCCGATCAGGCCGAGGATCTCGCCCTCGCGCACCTCGAAGGTGAGATCGCGCACGGCCTGCAGGCCGCCGAAGCGCTTGCTCACCTTGGTGAGCGCGAGGATCGCCGTCATTCCAGCACCCGCTGGCTGCGCGGGAAGCGGGTGTGAACCCAGCCCATCAGGCCGGAGGGGAAGAACAGCACGATGACGAGCAGCAGCGCGCCCGAGATCACGAGCTGAAAGTGCGAGAAGGTGTCGGATACGAGCAGGTAGCCGCGCAGCTCCTCGTAGAGATAGGCGCCGAGCGCGACGCCCGCGACCGTTCCCTGTCCGCCCAGCATCGCGATCACGATCGCCTCGGTCGACAGCGTGAGGTCGAAGGCGTCGGAGGGCTGGATGAAGGCGCTCTTGAAGAAATAGAGCCCGCCCGCGATCGCGGGCAGGAACGCGGATGCGCTGTAGACCAGCGCCTTGTAGAGCGGCGTCGGCACGCCGAGGATCGCGGCCGCATCCTCGTTCTGGCCGATGGCGAGGAGGCCGAGGCCGAATTTCGAGGTCTTGATGGCGTAGCTCAGATAGAGCGAAAGCCCCATCACGGCGACCATGGCGAAATAGATCACCCACAGCGCCTGGCGCGGGCCGCCGAGCGGGGCGAACACCTCGGTCGAGAGGTAGATGCCGGACGAGCCGCCCCACGGATCGAAGTTCGATACGAAGGCCTGCACGGCCTCGACGACGCCGATGGTCGAGAGCGCGAAGAAGGGGCCGCGCAGGCGCAGAATGCCCGCGCCGAAGATGAACGCGAGGATGGTCACGCCGATGCCGGCCGCGAGCAGGCTCAGCGCCAGGGGCCAGTCGTGCGCACTCACCAGCCAGACGCAGATGTACCCGCCGAGCCCGAAGAAGACGATGCTGCCGAAATTGACGTAACCCGCATAGCCGAGCATCAGGTTGAGGTTGCTGGCGAGCGTGATGTAGACGGCGGCGAGGATCAGGCTCTCGCGCATGCCGACGTCGTTGCCGACGACCGGCGTTATCGCGAAGGCCGCGATGACGAGCGCGATGATCCAGAAGAAGGGCCGGCGCAGCATCTACAGCGCCCTTCGCCGGAACGCGAATACACCACCCGGGAAGGCGATCAGCACCAGCACGAACAGCACGAACTCGATCACCAGCGTCCAGCTCACCGGCACGAAGGGCGTGACGATGCCCTCGAGCAGGCCGAGCGCGATGCCACCGAGCAGCGCGCCGAGCGGGTTGCCGAAGCCGCCCAGCACCGTGACGATGAAGCTCTTGAGCTGGTAGCCGTCGCCGGTCAGCACGGTGAACGGAAACAGCGTGCCGATCAGCACGCCCGACACGCAGGCGAGCGCAACGCCACAGCCGAACGCGATCGCCAGCACCTGCGTGGTCGGGATGCCGACGAGCTCGGCCGCCTCGCGGTTGTTGGCGACCGCGCGCACCGCCTTGCCGAGGCGGGTGTTCTGCAGGAAGAGATAGAGACAAGCAGCGATCACGGCGGCGAGCACGGCCGCGACGATGTGCGCGCCCGGGAACGTGTAGCGCCCGATCGTGATCCCGGGCACCGACACCGAGACATTGAACAGCACGGTGCCCCAGATGCCGGTGCCGATGCCGATCAGCACCAGGTTGACCGCGAAGGTCGACAGCAGGCTCATCAGCGGCGGCCGTCCGATCATGCGATGGACCGCGACCGAGTAGAGCGCGACGCCGACGACGAAGCCGCCGATCAGCACCGGCGGCAAGGTCAGGTAAGGCGAGATGCCGAACGCGCTGGTGATGAGATAGAGCGCGAACATGCCGGCGACGATCATCGTGCCGTGCGTGAGGTTGATCACGTCCATCACGCCCCAGATGAGCGTGAGGCCCATGGCGGCGAGCCCGTAGACGAGCCCGACCAGCAGGCCGTCGACGATCGAAGCGAAGATGCCGAGCATGCGGAGGTCGCGGCTGTCGGAGGAGGGGACCGGCGGCGGACGCCGCCGGTCAATGAGCCGATCGATGACCGATCAGTGCGCGGCGGCCGGGATCGGGAAAAGCAGGTCGGCGGACTTCGCCTCGAGCGGCCACACCACCTGACGCTGCAGCTTGCCGTTCACCATCTGCCACTGCGCGAGCACCATCTTGTGCGCGGTCTGCAGCCCGTGGTGGCCCGGGTCGGTCGCGACCTTGTACTGGCCGAAGAAGGTCGTGACCTCCATCTTGTTGAGGGCCTCCGCGACCTTGTCGGGATCGATCGATTGGGCCTGCTCGATCGCGTGCTGCAGCAGCAGGCCGGCGACGTAGCCGGAGGCCGAATGGTAGTCCGCGTCGAGCTTGAACTGGTCATGGAAGCGCTTGGAGAACTCGGCCGCGGTCGGTCCGAACTGCGGCGTGTAGCTCTCCTGGATCTCCCACTGCGACGGCGTCGAGATGCCGAGCGCCGGCGGGCCGAGCTGGGCGAACTTTTCCGATCCCGGCGCGACCAGGATCGAGATCCACTTGAGCCCGGCCTTCTGCTCGTAGAGCTGGCGCGCGAGCGTCGCGCCGTCCGGATAGTGGCCGCCGCCCAGGAAGGCGGTCGCGCCCGACGAGATGATCTTGTTGACGATCGGTCCGAAGTCGGTGGTCGAGGGCGCGTAGGATTCGTTGATGACGACGTCGAGCCCGGCCTTCTTGGCCTGCGCGATCGCGGCCGCGAGCACGGCCTTGGAGAACGGATCGTCGGAGTAGACCGCCGCGATCTTCGTCTTCGGGTCGAGCTTGGTCAGCGCCTCGACGGCGCCGGCGAGATAGTAGTCGGCCGGGGTGATGCCCTGGAACAGATACTTGTTGCCGAGCTCGAGGGTCTTCGCCTCGGCGCCGCCGGTGATCAGCATCAGCTTGCCGTACTGCTCGCTGATCACCGCCGCGGTGGCGCAAAGGCCCGACGAGTAGGGTCCGAACAGGAACTGGGCGTGGTCCTGGTTGATCATGCGCGTATAGAGCTGCTGCACGCGGCCGCCCACCGACTGGTCGTCATAGACCACGTACTTCACCTTGTACTGCTTGTTGCCGACCTTGATGCCGCCGGCCGCATTGACCTCGTCGCGCCACATGTCGGCGCCGCGCTGCTGGGCGACCGAGTCGACGTTGAGCGCGCCGGTCTGGGATTCGGTCATGCCGATGACGATGGTGTCCTCCGCGTGCGCGGGCGCCGTTGCGAGGATGGGCGCGGCCGCGAGCGCGGCAGCCACAAGCAGGCTGTGGGATTTCATGCGTCTCTCCCTGATCTCTGGTGGTGTTGTTATTTGGCCGGACCGTGCCAAAACGTCCGGCTCTAATCAACTGTCGAATCCGAGGCTTTTGGCCGCGACCGGGCTACCGCCGCGGCGGCTGGCCGTCATGGCGCCCCTGGCGCGGAGGATTAGCACAATTCGGCCGGCCGAGAGCCCGCGAAGGTGGCATGCGGGTGCGGCAAGACATCACGGAGATTGGGGATGCGCCGCCGCGGATGG
Source organism: Xanthobacteraceae bacterium (assembly GCA_036513175.1). Classification (GTDB taxonomy): domain Bacteria; phylum Pseudomonadota; class Alphaproteobacteria; order Rhizobiales; family Xanthobacteraceae; genus JAVDCA01. Next base: position 19,485 of record DATBZM010000198.1, read on the forward strand.
CGCCGCGGAAAAATCCGCGCACGAGGCGCGCGCGCCGAGGTAGCGGTCGTGGCGCAGGCAGATGCCGTCGTCCGCGCGGGTCGACCCGAAGGCCGAGCTCATGGCGGTCAATCCGGGAAATGCCACCTCCAGGAACTTGGCGTCATTGCGGAAGTGCCGGCAAGCGCGGCACTCGCGGACCGACACGGCATCGCGGCTCATGCGGCGACTCCTCAGCGCGCGAGGTTTTCCCAGTGCGACGCGAACACGACCGCCGACAGGATCAGGCCGATAATGACGTTGACGATCGCGCCGGCGCTGAAGGCGAGGAACGGCTTCGTTCCGGCGCTCGCCAGCTCGCGGAAGCGCGTGGTCAATCCGATGCTGAGGAAGCAGAAGATGAACGCCCAGGTGCGCAGATCGCGGACCGGCGCGACCAGCGCCGGCACGACCGTCTTGTTGTAGTCGGCGAGGCCGTACCCGGTCGTCGCAAGCGTGATCAGCAGCGAGGCGACGAGGAAGCCGATGACGAATTTCGGAAAGCGCCACCAGATTTCCGCCGCGTCCGGCTTGCGGCCGGTCTCGGCGCGCTCCCATTGGGTTGCCGCGATGATCGCGAGCACGAAGGCCCAGATACCGATCCACACGTCGCGGCCGACCACCTTGATCAGCGTGTAGGCGAACACCGCCTGGTCGGGAGTACCGGCGACCGCGCCGTGGCCGGCGAGGCCCGCATAGGTCTGCGCCGCCGCGAACCCGGCCGCATCGGCGAATTCCGAGGTGCCGATCCAGGCCCCGCCGACGCCGGCGGAGAGATGCAGATACTGCGCCACGAACGGCAGCACGAAGATCATCGCGATGGCCCAGATGATCACCGACGTGATGGCGATCGGCGCCGCATCCTTCTTCGCCCCGACCGCGCCTGCGATTGCGATCGCGGCGGAGACGCCGCACACCGCGCCGCCGGCGCCCAGCGTTGCGGCAAGCCGCTTGTCGAGGCCGAGCCGCGTGCCGACCCAATAGATGACCGCGAAGGTGACGAGCGAGACGATCGAGGCCTGCAGGATCGCGGCCGGTCCCGCCCAGACGATGAGCGTGAACGGCAGCGTCGCGCCGAGCAGCACGATGCCGGTCTTGATGTAGAACTCGACGCGGAAGCCGGAGTCGAGCCAGCGCGGCAGCCCGACGAGGTTCGACAGCACGAGGCCGAGCGCGAGCGCGACCAGCGGCGGCTCGAGGTCGTAGGTGTTCGCCTTGTCCCACTGGCCGAAGACGAAGACCGCGACCGACAGCACATAGAGCAGGATGAAGGAGGGAACGAAATCGCGCGCCCGGTGGCCGAGCGTCGATAGCGCCAGGCTGAACACGGCGAGCCAGGCGATGAATTGCACGATGTAGCGCGGGTACGCGCTGGCGAAATGCGCGCCGAGCTGGGCAAAGCTCGACCACTTCGGCGGCGTCACCGCAATCCAGCCGATGCTCGCGCCGCGGCTGAACAGCGCCAAGGCGACGACCACGATGCCGAGCCCGAGCCAGATCGCCCACCAGTCTTCCTTGAGCCACAGCTCGCGCCAGCGCAGTGGCGCCGTGGCGGGCGGGGTGTGATGCACATCGACATTGGCCATGGCGGACGCCTTCTAAATCGGAGATGGGCGTTAGTAGAATATCATTTCTTGAAACGGCAATATGATTGATTAAAAA